>JAZOVF010000029.1:0-45132 GCA_045658565.1 Eubacteriales bacterium | reverse complement strand
AGACCGCTTGGCCTCCGACTTTCATCGCTAAGGTTCGCGAGATGGCAGCATCTGATAAGGCGTCCGAGGCGTTCAAGGCTGCTGCAGAGCAGTACCTTGCTACTCTTAACGACGGTAAGGCAAACGAGGCTGCTACCAAGGCTCTTGTTGTAGAGCTTGAGGCTGCGGCTGCACAGGGTTGCCCCGTTGCTAAGGAAATTCTCGATGAGAAGACCTTCCTCTCCAAGAAGGCTGTATGGATCTTCGGTGGAGACGGTTGGGCATACGATATCGGCTTCGGTGGTCTTGACCACGTTCTTGCATCCGGCGAGGATGTAAACGTAATGGTATTCGATACCGAGGTTTACTCCAACACCGGTGGTCAGGCTTCCAAGGCTTCCAACATCGGTCAGGTTGCTCAGTTCGCAGCAGCAGGTAAGGCAATCGGCAAGAAGAACCTTGCAGAGATTGCAATGTCCTACGGCTACGTTTACGTTGCACAGATCGCTATGGGCGCTGACAAGAACCAGACACTTAAGGCTCTCCAGGAGGCTGAGGCTTATCCCGGACCTTCTATCGTAATCGGTTACGCTCCTTGTGAGATGCACTCCATCAAGGGCGGTATGGCTAACTGCCAGGAAGAGATGAAGAAGGCTGTTGAGGCAGGTTACTGGCAGATGTTCCGCTTCAACCCCGCTGCTGAGAAGAAGTTCATCCTTGACTCTAAGGAGCCTACCGGTGACTACCAGGCATTCATCAACAACGAGGCAAGATATACTCGTCTTGCACAGGCATTCCCAGAGAGAGCAAAAGAGCTCTTCGAGAAGGCTGAAGCAACCGCTAAGGCTAAGTACGAGAGACTTAAGAAGTTCGTAGACTTCTATAGCTAAAAAATCCGGTGACAATCGCCGTTCGCGACCTCTTTCGGTAGGCTTCTACAGCTTCGGGTTACGAGCAGACGATTCTCCCTCACGAATTTCGTGCTATGGTAAAATAGGCGATAATCAATAAAATAATGACTCTCCCTCGATTATTCGGGGGAGAGTTTTTTATAAATGCAATACGTACCGTCGAGGACTCCGGTCCCTACAATCACAGCGCACATTTTACAAAGGGATATGTTTGTTCTAACAAAATCTCTTTGCAATTTCAGCGTGAAACTGCAGGGGTCGGTGTCCTCGACGGTACGACCATTGTATAATTAAAGTTTTTCTTCGTCTTTCGTCTATATATGAAAAATGATTGCGGAATACGGCATCTTTACGTTCTGTAACCGTTAATACAGCTTCTTCGGTGTATCGACAAGCCCCGCAAGGTAGTCAAGAGACACGTTATAATACCTTGCAAGAGTAATGAAATGATGCATAGGCAGCTCACGCTCGCCTCGCTCGTATAGCGAATAGTGTTGCCTTGAAATTTCTAATATTTTTGCTATTTTTTCTTGCGTGCTATCTGAGTCCTCTCTTAAATCTCTAAGTCTTTGATAAAGATACATATTTGCTCCAATCCGAGCTGAACGAAGCTCTTCTTTTTGCTCACAATTATATCATGCATACAAATATATGACTTGACATTGCATACAAACGTATGCTAAAATAGTATATACAAATGAAGAGATTATATTACATAAAGAAAGGATAGTATAATGAGCTTATTTGAGCAGCTTTGGAATGAGTGGAAAAATAAAGACCTGTGTGAAAATGACGTGGAATTAAAAAAACGAAAAAGCAATATGATAAATTCCGAGGACTTTTTGCGTGAGAGCCTTAGCGATGAAAGTGAGAATCTTTTTGACGAATATGACGTCTGCCGTACCGAATATGAGGAATATGCAGAACGAAAGGCTTTTGAACAAGGCATATCCTTTACTGTTAGATTTATTATTGAAGCTCTGGGCCGAAAATAAATGGAACGCTATTTTATAAAACAAACAATTATTCTAAGCGTCAAAAAAGCCCTCCCTAAAATATATGGGAGAGCTTTTTTTGTTATGTATTTTTGAGTTTTAATTGCCAACAACAGGGAACATTGATCCGCCCTGCTGGGAATCACCGCCTTGTTGGGAGTCATTCAGACCACCCTGCTGAGAGCCGCTTGAGTCGCCTTGCTGGCTGTCGCCGCCGCCAAATCCGGAGAAGCCGCCCTCGGCAAATATATCACCGAAGTTAGATGTAATGAAGTCGAGAAGCTCAGCATCGTCAAGCTCGCCACCCTCGGTTATTTCGGGGTTTTGCTGGAGGAATTCATCTACTTTATCGGCAACCTCTGCCATAACCTCTTCATCGTTAGTAATTGTTTCTTTGAGGTCTTCAAGCTTTGCTTTATCCTCTTCGCTAACGTTGACTTCAATAGTATCATCTAATATTTTATCAATAGTGTTGTTAATGGTGCCTTTAAGCTCGGTCTTAAGCTCTTCTTTGTACTCTGCCTCTGTCTTGCCCTCTTCACGCTTAACCGAGATAACGTTGTTTATACCGGTCTTAAGCTCCTCGTAAACTTCTGCAGTTTCACCGGTTACACCCATACCCTGAAGCATAAGTGAAACAGAAACCTCATTAAGAGCAGAGATTATAGGCATTGTACGGGGGTTCGAGCCAAGAGTAGCTATCATCTTAGAAAGGAGAGTCTTACCGTTTTCGTCCTTTGCGGTAAATGCGGCAAGAGCTTCCTCGGGATTTTCGGAGATAATTTCAAGAACATCGTTAGAGTTCAAAAGAACAAAGATATTAACAAATGTTTCAATATCGTCTACAACGGTATCGGCTTTGCTTCCCATAAGGAAGTCCTTGAGAGAAGCTGTAAGCTTTCCTGTAACTGCCGACATAGGGTCTTCGGCAGGCATTTCGGGCATAAACTGGTCGATAGCATCGGCAAATATGTTCATAGCGCCCGAGAGGAGAATAGGAATGTAATTAGACTGCTTAAGGAGACCAAGCGCATCGCGCAGAGCAGTCTCGCTGTCGGCAGAAAGTCCGTCCTCGGCATTCATAATGCCGCTTATTTGATACACAAGCTGAATTCCTATGGTCAGCTCGTCATTAAGGTTAACACGTCTGTCCTCAAGAGTAACTGTTGATAGCTCGTCTGCCAGGAATTCGCCTCCAGCGAAGCTTACAAGCTGAATAACAGGGTTCTCGTAAACCTCTTCAACACCCTCAAGAACCTGATTTACATTCTCGTCGGGAACTTCAATGTTCTGAATAACAGGAACACCGAGTCTTAAAAGTGCGGTTATAGGCAAAAGAACAAATGCCATAACAAGAACACCTTCAAGGGCGCCGAGAACGGCACCGATAGCTTTACCTGTTGTGTCAACACGGCGGGGAACCTTGCAGAACTTGGTTACCGCAGCTCTTGTTGAGCCGAAGAAAATAGCAGCAACAAGATAAATAAGGAAGAAAACAAGCGGAGAAAGGAATGCCAGCGGAATTGCGAGAAGATATGCAATAAGCTCGGCATCAAATGAACCTATCATTTGTACAGTCTCCTGGTCGAGAGTCATACCGAGATTTGTCTCAAGCATAGCTATAATCTCAGACATCTCCTTGCCCTCAAACGAGGAAAGTATAATATTACAGCCGATAGTTGTTACCAGAAAAGCAGTTATTGCAGTAAGCAAAACTCCCGCAAGGTGAATGGGCTGTCTGTATGCACCGCGCTTTGCACCGCCTCTTGTTTTAAGAAGCACCACAAGGGCAACCAGCGCAATCAGAACTATGTTCACAATTGAGAAAATAGATTTAATGTCATTCATTAGTTGAAGACTTCCTTTCAAGAATTATAAATAAGAACTAAAATAAGCTACTTTTTATATTACACTAAAATACAGAATATGTCAAGAGTTTTTACTTATTATTTAAAATACGCTCGTATTTGAGAATTGCTATTTGAGTTTTAGAGTCTTTAATTTCCCCTGTCATTACCATATCCACAAGCTCGGAGAGAGTGCGCGCCTCAACGGTAAGGAACTCATCATCGTCAAGCTCCCTGTCGCCAAAGGAAAGCCCTTCGGCAAGGTAAAGGTGTATTTTCTCGTTTATCAGAGCAGGGGTAGGGTCAATTCTGCCAAGGTAGGTAATTTTTTTTGCAACGGCACCTGTTTCCTCTCTTAACTCTCGTTTTGCCGCCTCAAGGGGGTCCTCGTTGGGCGAATCAAGTTTTCCTGCAGGAATTTCAAAAAATACTCTGCCGTGAGCATATCTGTACTGGCGTTCCATAAGTATCCGCCCGTCATCAAGTACGGGCAGTATTGCAACGGCTCCGTGATGCAGACAAAACTCTCTTGTGGCAAGTTTGCCGTTAGGAAGCTCTACCGTATCACGCACTACCTTCAACACTACTCCATCAAAAATTTCTTCTCTTGATACAAATTTTTCTTCAAGATTTTCCATGATATACTCCAAAATGTAAACAATGGTTGTTAAATTTAACCTTTTTTCGCTAAAGAAGCTTTGATTTGCTTAAAATCCAACTGTGATAGAACAACGGCAACAAAGACAACAGCACAGCCTATGTATTCTCTTGGTGACATGCTTTCACCAAGGAAGAGCGCACCTCCCACAACACCAAACACCGACTCAAGAGAGAGCACCACTGATGCAACTGCGGGATTGGTGTTTTTTTGTGCAATTATCTGAAGGGTGTATGCAATGCCGCTCGAGCAAACACCGAGGTAAATAAGAGAAGGGAGTGAAGAAAAAATTGCATTCCACGGAAGCGGTGTTTCAAAAATCAAAGCAAGAACGGTGTTAAGCACGAATCCTACAAAGAACTGTATACAGGACATTCTCACTCCGTCGCAAAGAGGAGAAAAATGGTCAATAGCGATTATATGCAAAGCAAAAATAAGCGAGCATATAAGAACAAGACCGTCAGAGGGTGTTATGGAAAAATCACCCTTGATACACAGGAGATAGAAGCCTACTGCTGCAGTAGCGACACTTATCCATACAGAAAGCGAGGTTTTTTTGCCGAAAACCAGAGAAATAATTGGTACTAATACAACATAGAGCGCGGTGATAAAGGCTGCCTTGCCCGCATCGGTGCCGTCTTCAAGACCGGTCTGCTGAAAGGCAGAGGCGGTAGTCAGTATAATGCCGCACACAAGACCGCCTATAAGCTCTGTTTTAGTAAAAAAGCTTTCTCTTTTTTTATATTCGGGTGTATGCGACCTGATTTTATCAAAAACAGGGATTACGCAAAGTAAAAACAGGGTTGCAAAAATGTTTCTCACAGCTCCAACGGTAAATGCATCAAGCTCCGTGGAGGTCTTTTGTGCGGTAAAGGCAAACCCCCAAATCATTGCCGCAAGGAGGCAGAGAAGTGTTGATATATATTTTTTCATATTTATGACTTCTTGTAGGTTAATGGTGAAAACAGAATAAGCATGGGGAACAGCTCAAGCCTTCCTGCCAGCATATCAAAGATAAACACAAGCTTTGAGAAAGGAGAAAAGGCGGTGAAACCCGAATAAGCATCGCCAAGCCCCGGACCAACATTTCCAATAGTTGCAACAACCGATGTAAAGTTTGTTACAAGGTCGTGGTTGTCAAAGGATATAAGTATAAGCGAGCTTACAAATACGGCAATAAAGGTGACAATGTAAGCGTTAACCGAGCGCACAACCTCGTGGTCAACAGGGCGAGAGTCTATTGTGATCTTTTTTACCTGTCTTGGGTGAATTATTGTTCGCAGCTCACGGAACATTCCTTTAATGAGAATAATTATACGAGAGCATTTGATACCGCCTCCGGTAGAGCCGGCGCATGCACCTATCATCATAATAATGATTAAAATAGTCTGAGAGAAGGCAGGCCAGAGATTGAAATTATCGGTGGTAAATCCTGTTGTTGATATTACAGAAGCTACTGTAAATGCCGCATGGCGTATAGCCTCTCCGAGATTTTCAAAGTGGTCCATAACCGTAAATATATTAAAGGATATTGCGGCAACAGCGGTAAGAACAATGAGGAAAAATACTCTGACCTCAGTGTTGAATGCATCCTTGAACTTGCATTTAAATACAAGATAATAGGAGTTGAAGTTTACCGAGAATATGAGCATAAAGACGGTAACTATTATTTGCTGAGCGGGGGTGGCCGAGGCAAAGCTGTCATTCCTGAAGCCAAATCCGCCCGTTCCGGCAGTGGAGAAAGCGGTATTTATAGAGTCAAAAATGCTCATTCCCGAAAACAGCATAATTACAAACTGAATAACAGTAATGGCAAAATATATGCCATAAAGGATAAGAGCCGTGTTTCTTACCTTTGGCACAAGCTTTGATACCTCTGGCCCCGGGCTCTCCGCACGCATAATATGCATATTGTGACCGCCCGAGAGAGGCAGAAATGCCATAATGAATACCAGAACTCCCATGCCTCCTACCCAGTGGGTAAAGCTACGCCACAAAAGGATAGACTTGGGCAGCCATTCAACCTCGGTAAATATGCTGGCACCTGTAGTGGTAAAGCCTGATGCAGTCTCAAAAAGAGCATCAATATATGAGCTTGTCACTCCCGAGAACATAAATGGCATAGCACCGAAGATACTGAGAAAAATCCAGGAGAGAGAAACTATAACAAAGCCCTCTTTTGCATAAAAGCCTGTTTTTTTCGGCTTTCTTATTATCATAATGCTTCCAAGTGCGGCGCATATCAGCATTGAGAAGAGAAACGCTAGCGTAGCTCCGTCGGAATATATTAAAGAACAAATGAGAGGCAGTACAAAAAATGCCGTTTCAAAAAGAAGCAGCCACCCAAGGGTGTATCTTATCATTGAATAATTCATAAAAGCTCCTTTATTACTTTTTAAGTATATCGGAGATATCGTTAATTCCAAGCTCACCGGTAACAATGATTACCGAGTCGCCTGGCTCTATTACTACATTACCGCGTGGAATTACAAGCTGTCCTGCCCTCAGAATTGCCGCAATAAGCACATTCTCCTTGAACTTAAGCTCGGAAAGGGGTTTGCCGACAATCAGCGAGCTTTCGCTAACCACAAATTCCGCAGCTTCGATCTGACCCTTGATAATGTTGTAAAGGGTTTCCATATTGCTTCCCTCGGTGTTCTTTGTGGCTCTTACGTACCTTGCTATCAGGTCGGCAGTAATATTTCTTGGGTGAATAACCGAGTCAAGGTCCAACTGCTTTATTACGTCGGTGTACTCTGTGCGGTTTATTTTGGTGACAGTCTTTTTAACTCCCTGCTGCTTTGCGTAAAGGGAGAGCATAATATTCTCCTCGTCAATAGGAGCAAGCGATACAAAGGCATCTGCTCGTGATATACCCTCTTCGGCCAGCAGGTCCTCGTCTGTGGGCTCACCGCAGATAACCGTTACATCATCGTACTTCAAGGCAAATTCGTTGCACAGGTGCTCGTCCTTGTCGATAAGCTTAACCTTAACTCCCGCGCGTCCAAGCTCGTCGCATAGATAATGAGCCATTGCGGTAGCACCGATAATAATAACATTTTTTGCGGCCTCGTTCTTGTAATTTATCTTTTCAAAAAATTCAATAGCCGCCCTCGGCGCTGCGATAATAGATACCACATCACGCTCTGCAAATACAAAATCGCCCTTTGGGATGTATGCCTCGTCACCTCGCTGGGCGGTGCAGATAAGCACATTGGCTCTAAGCTTTATCATAGCATCTCTTACAGACAGGCCTGCAATCGGTGAGCCTTCGGGCAGACGGAATTGAATAAGCTCAACACGTCCTCTGCCAAAGGTGTCTATTTTTATAGCGGCGGGGAAGTGCAAAACTCTGGCAATCTCCTTTGCTGCCATGTATTCGGGATTTATAACCATAGCAAGACCCAGCTCGCTTTTTAGGTATGAGATATCCTGAGCATACTCGGGGCTCTTTACACGCGCTATAACCTGGCAGCCCGCAGCCTTTTTAGCCATGATGCAGCAAAGCAAATTTAATTCGTCCGAGCCTGTCACCGCAATGAGTAGGTCGGCAGAGTTTATACCGGCCTCTTCCTGAACCGAGTGGGTAGCTCCGTTTCCTATAACACCGAGCAGGTCATATTTTGTTGCAACGTCACGCACCTTCGCAGCATTCTGGTCAACAACAACAATGTCGTCTCCCTCTTCGTTAAGCTGCTCGGCAAGTGCCTCGCCAACTCTTCCGCAACCAACTATAATTATCTTCATATCGGTCATCCTTAAAAATTTATATTTGAACAATATTATCTTTATATTATATTTTATCAACATACATTATACATCTATTTTTCCCCTCTGTCAAGCAGTTTTGATACAGCGCGGACAAAGAGAGTGATAAAAAGAAAAAGCTGACCCAGTTTTTTTACTGTATCAGCTTTTCGTAAAACCGTATTATTCGGTTGTGTAGTTATCAAAGTAGCCCTGGATAAATACGATAGGAGTACCCTTGTCGCCTGAGCCGGAGGTAAGGTCGCAAAGCGAGCCTATAAGGTCGGTAAGACGTCTGGGGGTTGTACCCTCGGAAACCATGTTTCCGACAAGGTCGCCGTCCTTTTGCTGAATCTTGGACTTGATTGCCTCCTTAAGAGCATCGCCCGAAAGGTCTGCAAAATCGTTGTCGGCAAGATACTTGAGCTTAAGCTCGTTGGGTGTACCCTCAAGACCTGAGGTGTATGCAGGAGATACAACAGGGTCAGCAAGCTCCCAAATCTTTCCGATAGGGTCCTTGAATGCACCGTCGCCGTAAACCATAACCTCAACAGTCTTGCCTGTTGCTTCCTTGATGCGAGCTTGAATGTCGTCAACAAGGGGCTGGCAGTCTCTGGGGAAGAGCTTGACCTGGTCGTCGGTTGCCTTGTTTGAGCCAAGGAGACCATAGTCTGCATTATAACCGCTGCCATCAATAGATGCAGTCATTATTTCATCAAGACCATAAACGATCTCAGCGCCTGCTGCTTTAAGCAAACGCTTTGTTCTTGCTCTTGTGTGAATGTCGCAGTTAAGAACACACTTGGTGTAATTAAGAACCGCTCTGGGGTCGTTTGCGAAAACTATCTCGCAGTCAGCACCCTCTGAACGAACAAGGTCCTCGTAATATTCAACATAGTCAACACCTGTGAAGCGGTGCTTACCGTATCCGAAAAGCTCACGGTATTTAGCAAGGGTGAGAACATCGGAATAGGGATTAACACCCTTTTCGTCAAGGGCGTCAAGGCTGACAAGGTGGTTTCCAACCTCGTCTGAGGGGTAGGAGAGCATAAGAACAACCTTTTTAGCTCCCTTAGCAATACCCTTAAGGCATACTGCAAAGCGGTTGCGGCTGAGAATAGGGAAAATAACACCGACAGTACCATCGGGATACTTTGCCTGGATATCCTTTGCAATATCATCTGTTGTAGCATAGTTGCCCTGCGCTCTGGCAACGATAGCCTCGGTCATAGCGATAATGTCTCTGTCGCGGATAACAAAACCGTCATCTGCCGCTGCCTCGAGAATAGAAGAGGTAACAATGCTGGCGAGATCATCTCCGTTACGGATAATTGGGGCTCTTATGCCTCTTGAAACTGTGCCGACCATACGGCTCATAAAAAACAACTCCTTTGTAAACCCATAAAAATGGTAGAATTGAAAAAATCACAATTTATATTATACCAAAGATAATACTATTTGTAAAGTGATTTTGAGAAAAAAACAAAATTTTCGAGTTAAACTATTCTTTACTGTCCAAAGCCTGCTTTATAGCATTGAAGGATTCGTCGCTTATATGGTGCTCGATTTTGCATGCATCCTCGGATGCCACCTCCTCCGAAACCCCGATAGACATGAGAAATTCGCTGATGAGTCTGTGGCGGTCGTACATTTTGTGTGCAACCTCGGCTCCCAGGGCGGTAAGCTTAAGGTATCCGTCCTTATCTACAACAACATATCCGCCGGATTTAAGCAGACCGATAGCTCGGCTAACGCTGGGCTTTGAGAAACCCATATGTTCGCAAACGTCGATAGAGCGTACGTTTGGATTTTTCTCGGAAAGGATAAGTATCGTTTCGAGATACATCTGCCCCGATTCTTGTAAATTCATATATAACACCTCATATCGGATGATAAAATTACTTACTTTACCATTATACCACTCTAATCTGAAAAAATCAAGCCCTTTTGAATTCCTCTATTCTGCTTATGCACAGATTGCACAAGGAGTTAGTCTAGGCTAACCTTTGCCAATGTATACTTTTTACCAACTTTAGAAAAATATTCAAAATCGCCTTGACAAAATCGAAAAAAAAGAGTATTATATATAACGGTTAGCATAGGCTAACTTTCAAAAACAACAATTTCCTGTAAGGAAGGTTTTTATGAACACGTTAAAGGATGTTAGGATAGGCAAGAGCGCCAGGGTAGTCAAGCTTCATGGCGAGGGGGCGGTAAAACGCCGTATTATGGATATGGGTATTACAAAAGGCACGTTGGTAACGGTAAGAAAGGTGGCGCCTCTCGGAGACCCTATTGAGCTTCATGTAAGAGGCTACGAGCTTTCTATACGCAAGGCCGATGCCGAAATGATTGAGGTTGAGTAATTCTTACGTCTGCATTTTAGTAAAGAAAGGAAAACAAAATGGGAATTAAAATCGCTCTTGCGGGCAACCCCAACTCGGGTAAAACAACTCTTTTCAATGCGTTGACCGGCTCAAATCAGTTTGTTGGAAACTGGCCGGGAGTAACGGTTGAGAAAAAGGAGGGAAGGCTTAAGGGTCATGATGACGTTATCATTACCGACCTTCCCGGAATTTATTCTCTGTCCCCTTATACTCTTGAAGAGGTAGTGGCGAGAAAATACCTTATAGACGAGCATCCGGATGCGATTCTTAATATTGTTGATGGTACAAACCTTGAGCGTAATTTGTATCTTACTACTCAGCTTCGTGAGATAGGAATACCTGTGGTTGTTGCTATCAATATGATGGATATAGTCCGTAAAAAGGGAGATAAGATAGATATTTCGGCACTCTCGGCGGCTTTTGGCTGTAAGATGGTAGAGATTTCTGCATTGAAGAATGACGGAATTTTGGAAGCGGCAGAGCTTGCTATTGATGCTGCCAGAAACGGAAAGATTGTCCCCTCTCATATTTTTTCGGGAGAGGTTGAGCATACTCTGGCTCACATTGAGGAGGCAGCGGTTCACGGACTTCCCGCCGAGGTGCAGAGGTGGTATGCCATAAAAATCTTCGAGAGGGATACAAAAGTTATTGAAAAACTTGGTATAAGCCCCGAGATTATGGCTCACATTGAGTCGGATATAAAGGATACCGAGCTTATTCTTGATGACGATGCAGAGAGCATTATCACAAACGAACGCTATAATTACATAACATCTATTCTTCACGGAATTTATAAGAAAAAGAATCCCGACGGACTTACCGCTTCAGATAAAATAGATAAGGTTGTAACAAACCGCTTTGCGGCACTCCCTATATTCGCGGCTATTATGTTCCTTGTTTATTATGTATCTGTTACAACCGTGGGAGCTTGGGCTACCGACTGGACAAACGACGGTCTTTTCGGTGATGGTTTCCACCTTTTGGGTATTGGTAGCGATGAATATGAGGAAGCGCTTGACGAGTATGTTGAGGATAAAGGAATATTCGGCTTCGTAGGTGCTTATGTTGACTATGCGGAGACATACAATTTGGATATAAAGGGTCTTGATGAAATCCGTCTTGCGGTAGAGGAGGGGGATATTGACGCGCTTGAGGAAAGCGTTGCATCATACGGATCTCAGCTCAAAACACTTGAGATTGATGAAGAGAGCGAGGAATTTATCAGCCTTGATATCTGGCTTGAAAGAGCTATGGCAAATTCTCCCGCCCCCGAGGACTTTGGCATTTATGTAGTGGGTGTTCCCGTTATATTTGAAAAAGGCCTTGATTCTATTGGTTGCGCTGATTGGCTTAAGAGCCTTGTGGTTGACGGAATTGTCGGCGGTGTTGGCGCAGTTCTCGGATTTGTTCCCCAGATACTTGTTCTCTTTATTTTCCTTGCCTTTCTCGAGGCATGCGGATACATGGCACGTATCGCATTTGTTATGGACCGTATATTCAGAAAGCTTGGCCTCTCGGGCAAATCATTTATTCCTATGCTTATCGGTACCGGCTGCTCGGTTCCCGGTATTATGGCATCTCGAACTATCGAAAATCTGCGCGACCGTAGAATGACAATTATAACAACAAGCTTTATTCCCTGCGGAGCAAAGCTGCCTGTCATCGCTCTTGTTGCCGGCGCACTCTTTGAGGGGGGCTGGTGGGTAGCTCCTCTCGCATACTTTGTAGGTATTGCTGCAGTTGTTGTTTCCGGTCTGATTCTGAAAAAAGCAAAGATGTTTTCCGGAGACCCCGCACCCTTTGTTATGGAGCTTCCTGCCTATCATATGCCAACATTTATTAACATTTTGCGGTCGATGTGGGAGCGCGGATGGTCGTTTATCAAGAAAGCCGGAACTGTAATTCTTCTTTCCACAATCATTATCTGGCTCGGTTCAAACTTCGGATTTGTTGAAGGAAGATTCACCTTCAGCACAGAGATGGAGCTTGCAGATTCTCTTCTGGGATATCTTGGTCTTGCAATAGGCTGGATGTTTGCGCCCTTAGGCTTCTCTAACATTGAGACTGCCGTGGCAACGGTTATGGGTCTTGTAGCAAAGGAAGAGATAGTTGCGGTTCTTGGAGTTCTTGACTTTACCGAAATGTCAGGCCTTGCGGCAATATCCTTCCTTGTGTTCAATCTCCTTTGCGCTCCCTGCTTTGCGGCAGTAGGCGCTATAAGGCGTGAGATGAACAGTACAAAATGGACTCTCTTTGCTATCGGTTATCAGACAGGCCTTGCATACGCTACCTCTCTTTGCTTCTATCAGTTGGGTATGCTCTTTGCAGGTAATTTCGGCTGGCATATACTTGGCGGTGCTGCGGCACTTGTCATTATTGCGGCTGCGGTGTATCTTATTCTTCGCCCTTACGAGCAGCCTGCAAAGGAAAAAATCGCAATATTAAAGTAATTAAAAAATGAAAGGAGAACCAAAATGCTTTTTGTCAGCTTTATTTCGCAAAATCTGGGCACAATAATAGTGGCGGCTGCCGTAGTCGCCCTGGTAATATTTCTTGTTGCAAAGCTAATAAGGGATAAGCGGGCAGGCAAATCCGGTTGCTCCTGCGGTTGTTGCTCATGTCCTATGAGCGGTAAATGTCCATCGGTCAATCGTAACAGTGATAACTAATATTTTATAACAAATGAAGTGCTCGTCCTCAAAAATTGGGGACGAGCACTTTTAAACCTTTAATAACTGACAAATTCCAAATCCGAAATGGCAACTCCGGTTTCCGGATAGAGATACACATCAAATCCGGTTAAAATCAAATCAACCATAGTTGTAAGTGTTGGGCGAAGTCTTATCTTGGGAGCCGTTAAGGACACCGCCAAATAGAGCAATTGCAACAGCTCCTAAAGCTATTATCACTAAGGAAAAAGCTGTTATTGTTCCTTTTAATAAAGGTTTATTTTTTTGAAAATTTTGAAAATTCGTTTGGGTTTTCTTGATTAAAGTTGTTTTGTTCTTCCATTTTTGTTTTTCCTCGCAGTGCTTTTCTTATATATTCTTCTTTGTTGAATCATACTTACACTATATTATAACCTGTTTCAGATTAAAAGTCAATACCCTGAAACAGGTTAAAGTATAATAAAGCAAAAAACGGTGGAAAAAAGAATGAAATATTCAAGAATAAGAGATTTACGAGAGGACAGAGATTTGAATCAAACTCAAATAGCGAAGATTTTGGGGATGTCACAAACGGGATATTCAAAGTATGAAACCGGGGAGAATGACATTCCAACATCTGTATTGATAAAACTAGCGAGATTTTACAATACAAGTATTGATTATTTGCTGGGAGAAACTAATAATCCCTATCGTTATTAAAACCTTTTATGCCACAAAAACTTTTTTTACATCATTTATTGACAATAGAGGTAAAGTCTGCTATAATCATTCTGTATATTACATATTATAAATAATAATGATAAAAGTTAAAAGGGAGAATATTAACTAATGAAAAACAAGAATACGACACTTCTCTTTGCTTCGTATCAGGCAAGAAAGACGAAGGCACAGAAAACATCGTTTATCCAGCATGCTTGCTCTGCGGCGGCTGATGCGGGATTTATGAGTAATGTTGAAAATACCAAAAACGGTGCAAAAAATGTAGTGGTTGGTGATGTTAATTCGGCTTCTGTTGTATATACCGCTCATTACGACACAGCATCAAAGTCTCCTATCCCGAGCTTTGTATTTCCTAAAGCTCCTATTCTTACAACCCTTTATCAGGTGGCGATTGCTCTTCTTATGCTTGTTCCCTCGGCGGTGGCTTTTCTGCTGTCGGTTTATCTGCTCCCCCTGACAACGCTACCTATGACGGTTTGCGTTCTTGCGGGAATTCTTCTTGCGGCGGGTGCGTTTGTTTTTTGTTTGTATAAATTCCTATGCGGTCCTGCGGCACAGAACAGCGCAAATTCCAATACATCTGGCGTTGCTACCCTTTTTGAAATAATGGAGACACTTCCTTCTGAATATCGTTCTAAGGTTGCTTTTGTGTTCTTTGATGGTTCGCTTAACGGACTTATCGGCTCCGGTGATTTTGTGAAATCTCATAAGCATATAGGCAAAAAGCTCTTTATTAACTTTGACTGTGTTGGTGTTGGCGACCGCTTTGTTGTTGCTCTTACCCGTGGTGCTGCAAAGTTCTCCACGGCTATTGATGCTGCATTTGCTTCGACAGGTAAAATAAAGACAGAGGTTGTTGCAGGGGCTAAGAGAATTCCCTCGGACCATAATAAGTTCAAGTGTGCTATCGGTGTTTCTGCGTTTGAAAAATCCGGAGGCAGTATTTGCCTTAAGATTAAAAATGATGATACAGATACCGTTTGCAATGACGAAAATGTAGCATATGCCGCAAATGCCGGTGTTAATCTCGTAAGATTTATCTTTGACCCCGCAGCTATAAATGCACCGAAGGCAGCTCTTGTAGCAGACGCTATAGATGTTGAACCCCAAAAAGCAGAGGAAACTCCTGTTGCTGAGGAAGCCCCCATGTGTGAAGCAGTACCTGCTACCGAAGAAATTCCCGCTGCCGAAGAGGATACAACAGAAGAGAGTGTTACCGAGACTGTAACCGATGAAGAAATTGTAACAGCAAACTGATTTTTAGAATAATTCTAAAAAAATTATCAAAACCTATTGACAAATCTTAAATTCCCTGCTATAATGTTTTTAGACTGATTCTAAAAATGACTTAAATTGCATTAAAGGAGGGAATTTTGTGACAAAACAGCGCGCAGCAGTGCTGGAGGTCGTTAGCCGCAAGGGGTGTCATTACACCGCTGAAGAAATACTTTTTGAAACCCAAAAAATACTGCCGACAATATCTCGCGCAACGGTCTACAATAATCTTCATGCGCTGGAGAAGGAGCGCATTATACGGTGTATAACCGCTGAGGGCTCCTCTGACAGATACGACAGCTCGTATATTCCGCACGGACATCTGTTTTGCTCGGTGTGCGGTGATGTTAAGGACTTTTACATTCAGGATTTTTCAAAAACTCTTTCTCAAATCGCCGATGGAGAAATTGACTCTTATGAGTTAAAAGTGCGATATATCTGCAGTAAATGCAAATAATTATTTACAAATAACAAGAAAATATGTAAAATAGGAGAAAAAACAATGCTCAATCTTAAAGGAACAAAAACAGAACAAAATCTTATGACTGCTTTCGCAGGCGAGTCTCAGGCAAGAAACAAGTACACTTACTTTGCATCTGTTGCTAAGAAAGAGGGCTATGAGCAGATTGCGGCTATTTTTGAGGAAACCGCAAACAACGAGAAGGAGCACGCAAAGCTCTGGTTCAAGCACCTTGGTGGCCTTAGCGACACCGCAGCTAACCTTCTTGCAGCAGCAGAGGGCGAGAACTATGAGTGGACCGATATGTACGATACCTTTGCTAAAGAAGCTGAAGAAGAGGGCTTTAAGGCACTTGCAGCTCAGTTCAGAATGGTAGCAGCTATCGAGAAGGCTCACGAGGAGAGATACAGAAAGCTTCTTTCTAATGTTGAGATGCAGAAGGTATTTGAGAAGAGCGAGGTTGTTATGTGGGAGTGCCGTAACTGCGGTCACCTTGTAATGGGCGCTAAGGCACCCGGTGCATGCCCCGTATGTGCACATCCTCAGAGCTTCTTCGAGGTTAGAAAAGAGAATTACTAATTCAATATTTGTTTGAAAAAAAAGCAGACGCCTGCGGTGCTCCGTAGGCGTCTGTTTTTATGATGTGGAAATCCTTACAAATGCTTTTTTTGCCAGGCGGGCTTTTTCTTCGGGGCGTGATGCTCCTTGGATTTTGGCCATTCAGCCAAGGGCTTTTGTGGCTTTGACGGTTGCTTTTCGACAATCGGGGTGGCGGTGGATTTTAGCTTGGGGTAACTTTTCTGTTTTGTTGCCGCAGGTTTTTTGTTTGGAATTTCTTTGTTTTTTACAATTATAAGGTTGAGAATTTGCTTTGCGGCGGCTGATCTTGCCTCCTGCTTGCTTCTGCCCTTGCCAATAGCAGTTTTGCCTAAGGCTCTGCATTCAATAGCAAACTCGGGAGCGGAAATGGTTGAGCCATCAGTCTCTCCAAGGTCGTGCCACTCTGGGGAGGGCTGTTTTTCTTTAGAGCAAAGCTCGCGGAGCTTTACCTGCATATCGGGGGTAGGTGCGTTTTTTGCCTCATCCTCTTTCACAAGAGCTTCAAGAGCAGACTTTGCAGCCTCAGCGTCAGCCAGCTTCTGGTTTTTGCCCTCGCCTGTACCAACAAGTCTGCCGTCAATATAGCAGCCGCGCTTATAGCTCTTTTTATGGTCGGGGCCGGACTCTGATATAGTCTTGTATACCGGCGGAGTAAGTCTGCGCTTTTTATCGGCACACCACTCCTGCAATGAGTTCTTGTAGCTCTGTATAGGCGGCTCTGCCGTGCCCTGATATGCGTCAATGTCAAGCATTTTCTGCACCGAGGCGATAACCGTTTGAATGTTCATTCCGCAGTCGATGTATATTGCACCAATAATGCTTTCAAAAAGGTCCTCCATAACCGATGGCTCGTTTTGAACATCGGTTTTCTCATCACCCTCGCCCATAATGAGGTATTTCTGAAGTCCCAGAGCCTGCATACTGCGTGAGAGATTTCGCTTGTCGCTGAGCTTTGAACGTAGGTTGGAGAAATCGCCCTCGTTCCAGTCGGTCTTTATGCCGTGAATATATCTTTTTGTTTTCTTTTCGAGAAGAAGGGTTATAATAGCAGTGGAAAGCACGCTGTCGCCAAAGAACTCTAGCACCTCGCTTGACATATAGTCCTCGTGTCTGTGCTCGTTGCAGAAGCTTGTGCGGGTAAAGGCCTGCATAAGTAAGCTCTTGTCCTTAAAGGTGTAGTTTATAGTTTTTTCTATTTCCGGTATGTGTCGTTTAAAAATCATAATATCTCCGAGTTCTAATATATATAAATATTACCATTTTTATAGAGGTTTGTCAAGTTTAATCGCTAACGATGTTTAAAACTTCAAAAAGCAAAAATGATGCAAAAGGTGAAAAGAAGGAAAATAAAAACAACAAGTAGGAAAAAACTTTCAAAAAGGTATTGACTTTTGCCTTTTCTTGTGATATAATACCTAAGCACGAGTTGAAAAACTCTGTTTTTGGCGGATTAGCTCAGTTGGCTAGAGCGTCCGGTTCATACCCGGCAGGTCGTTGGTTCAAATCCGACATCCGCTACCAGAATGTCGAAGCCTACTTCGGATTCGACATTCTTTAACTTAAAGATGGCCCGTTGGTCAAGAGGTTAAGACACGGCCCTTTCACGGCTGTAACATGGGTTCGATTCCCGTACGGGTCACCAACACGAAAAGGACACCCCTAGTGGGTGTCCTTTTTGCGTTGGTGATGCGCTCCGCGCAAGAACCCACTCAAAACGCTTTGCGTTTAGAATATGGGTTCGCATACGCCACGCAGAGCGCGTCGAGCTCGCTCGTAAGCGGCAAGTGTGCGTATATTCAGTTTACTAAAATTCCCGTCCGCTCATCGACCCGGCGGCAAAGCCGCTGGGGTCGAATCTCAGCCTCGTCGTCTCCGGTGGAGACCCTGCAAGACGAGGCTGATTCCCGTACATATTCACAAGGGGGGGGTGAGGTAAAAGCTTTTAGTTAAGCGAATGGCTCAGCCTTTTGCTATGTAATTGTGAAGAATTAGACTAAATCAAAAGAAAAAGCCTCGAAATGAGGCAAAAAGAGCGCGACGAAAGGAGGATAGGTTAAATCCTCGTTTTTGAGAGTTATACAATTCCGCTGAGAATTGGTTTAAGAGGTGTTCAACCCGAACAAATCTAAGCCAATTCTTCCTTTTTTGCGGGGTTGCAGAAGTTTTCAATATTCAAAGCAAAAGCAATAAGGAGAAATTGCGTTTTAATATTCTTCTTTCCTCTTGTTAGAAAGCGTCTAGAGCCATAGTCCCATTAAAGCACACCGAATACACCTTCTACCTGAATAGATTTGTTCATTCGCAAAAGCGTTCCTTCTTCGCTTGTTAATGCTTCAAGAGCTTGTGGTCTGTTTTCACTTATGAATATAAGTTTTGTCCGTTTTCTCCAAGCACGCAGATATGTATTAAACAGCTCTGTGTTGTCTAAGCTCTCGCAAATTTTTGCTACTTTTAACACAAAATCTCCCTCTGGAATATAAATTCCAAGGTTCAATGGTAAAACTACTTGATTTTTCTCTCTCAATTGTTGTATAATTGCCTCGCTTTTGTATGGTTCGATTTGGCGATTTAATTATACTACAAAGCAAGCGGATGCTCAATACCTTTTGGGAAAGAACATCCGCCTTTTCTTTTTCCGAGCTAAGTTAATAACTCAGCCCGTTTTTGTATGTCAAACATCAAATATGCAAACTATTATTGTCAGAAAACGCCCATTTGGCTGCTTTTTAGCGTTTTATAAAGTTTGTTCTTGCTGCGGATTCCTTTTCGGGGAGTCCGTATTTTTCTTTTCCGAGGGCTATGGATTTTATCATAAATGCCATGTTTCTTGCAAGGTTACGCATTGTCTGCATACCCTCTTCGTCGAAGGCGGCATCCTCTCCGTTTGAGCCGTGGACCTGATTCCAATAGGAGCTTGTGGCGATAGGCATACCGGAAATTGAGAAATACTTGTTAAGCACATCAAAGCTGGCGGTACAGCCGCCGCGCCTCGCGCAAACCACAGCTGCGCCAACCTTCATAGTCTTGTCAAACTTAGAGCTGAAGAAAAGGCGGTCGAGGAAAGCTATAAGGCTTCCGTTGGGCGAAGCATAGTAGACGGGAGAGCCGACAATAACACCGTCTGCCTCTTTTAGCTTTTCTGCCGCCTCGTTTACCGAGTCTTTTATAACGCATCCGCCACCGTCCTTGCAGCCAAGGCATACCATACAGCCTTTAACACTTGTACCGATGTGCAAAATTTCGGTTTCAATTCCCTCTGCCCTCAGGACACGCTCGGCCTCGGAGAGGGCGGTAAATGTTGTGCCGTTTTTATGAGGTGAGCCGTTAACTAACAGTACTTTCATTTGTTTTCTCACTTTCTATTTGTTAATTTTTTGTAAATTGAAGATTATCTCTATCCCTAGAAATGGGGCTTTTTCCACCATTTTACCACAGTTTTTAGCTTCTTTCAAGTGCCAAATGGCAAAAAAATTCATTCCCCCCTTGAAACTGCCGAACTTGTGTGCTATAATATAAAGACGAATTTATTTATATTTGTATGCGCGAAGTATTTCGCGCGTGAAAGGCTACGGAAAATGCAAGAAAATTTTATCAGTCTCCTTTACCCAAACGAGAATTCCCGCGATGCTCATGCTGACAGGAAAGCTCTTCCCAATATATCCGATAATGTTTGCTTAGAGCTTGGCCTTGAGGAAATTTTTGACCTTAAGTGCGGCTCGTTGTCTGATTTCTTTACCAAAGATGAAGAGGTTATAGCGTATAGACAGAGGACTCTAAACGATGTTGTTGAAATTCCCGAGCTTAGCAAAACTCTCTCTGAGGTTACACCTATTCTCGAGGATATAAACGAGCTTCGCCGTCTTGATATTGAAACAAACGCTTCGGGTGAGTCGTATCTTTACAGCATAACCGAAATAGAGCTTTATGTTTCTTGCATTGACACCCTGTCCCGCGGGCTTTCTCCTGTCCGTGACAGAATAAAAAGCGAGGCATTTTCTGCTCTTGCCGACTTTGCGATAAAGCTCTCGCAGTCTGAATATTATACCGAGCTTAACAAGAGCCTTGAAGCTCTTGCCTCCAGAGTTCACGAGGTTAGAAGTATCACAGTGGGTGTAAATCTTGATAACCAGCTTCGTCCGGCATCTGCGGGAGTAATTTCAATAAATTCCGAGCAGTTTAAGTCGGGCAAGGTGCTTGATAAAATTCTCCGTTTTTCTTTCAAGAACGATGCCTTTACTTGCATTGCAGACCTTTCTCCATTTGGAAAGGGGCAGAGCGAGAACCGCCAGGAGGCGCTTGTTGGTGCCTTCAACTCGGCTATTGAAGAGGTGTTCCGCAGCTCTGTAAAGGGCTGGAGAGCAGTTGTTGGAGAATATGTTCTTGACAGTACGGACTTCCTTCTCCGTCTGCTTCCCGAAATAGAGTTTGTAACTAAATCCTCAGAGCTTATATCAAAGCTTTCGTCACACCCCGGCTGCAATGTAACTGTGCCTAAAATTTGTCCCAAGGAGGAGAGAGCATTCCGCACCACGGGAATATATAATCCAAGAGTTGCTTTAGCAATAGATGACGAAATTGTTACAAACGATTTTGTATTTGATGATGATGCTCATATTTATGTGCTTACAGGACCTAACCGAGGAGGCAAGTCGGTTATAACCGTTGCTGTGGGAGCTTCTCAGGCTCTGTTCCAGCTTGGGTTGCCTGTTCCCGCAGAGTCTGCTGAGATTTCGGTTGTTGATGCTATATTCACTCACTTTCCCGAGGGCGCTGACGATACTATTGACAAGGGACGTCTAGGCGAAGAGTGCGCAAGACTTAAGGAAATATTTGATTCCGTGACACCGGATAGCATGATTCTTCTTGACGAGTCGCTTTCGTCAACGGGTGCATACGAGGCATCGTATATTGCGTCTGAAATTCTCTCGGGCTTTGCGGTGCTTGGATGTCGAGGAATATTCTCTACTCACCTTCATGAGCTTGCGGCAAGTGTTCCCGAGATAAACAAGCGTTCAGAGGAGCTTGGCGGAATAAAGATAGACACCCTTGTTGCGGGTATTGAGGAAGGACGCCGTTCATTCAAAATATACAGAGCAAAGCCTGACGGCAAATCATATGCCAGAGATATTGCCGACAAATACGGACTTTCCTTTGACACCCTTATGCAAAGAATCGGAAAGGGCGACTGATGATGAAAACTGTAATTGGAATAGATGTTGGAGGCAGCACAACAAAAATCGTGGGCTTTCGCATTGGCGAGGGATGCTGTGAGCTGATAGAGCCGCAGATTGTCAAGGCGAATGACCCCGTAACCGCAACCTACGGAGCCTTCGGTAAATTTACAGATGAAAACAATTTGAGGTTTTCGGATATAACTAAAGTTTACATGACAGGAGTTGGCTCAGCCTACATTCGTAAAAATCTATATGGCCTCTCCTGCGAGAGGGTAGAAGAATTTAATAGCATAGGTAAAGGCGGGCTGTATCTTTCGGGGCTTTCTGAGGCATTGGTTGTCAGCATGGGAACAGGAACAGCTATGGTGCACGCAAGGGAAGACGGAAAAATGACCTACCTTGGCGGAACAGGTGTTGGCGGCGGTACTCTTATCGGCCTGTCAAAGCTTATGCTTGGAGCTGAGACCGTTGAGCATATTATTGAATATGCCGAGGAGGGCAACCTTGATAATATCGACCTTAAAATTAAGGACATGACTGCCGAGGATTCGCTTACTGCTCTATCACGCGACCTTACTGCGGCAAACTTCGGAAATGTGTCTGACCTTTGTTCAAAAAGCGATATTGCTATCGGAATACTTAATCTTGTTTTTGAGACGGTTGCTATGGTATCTGTTTTCGCTGCAAGAAGTGTTGGAGTATCGGACATCGTGCTTACCGGAAGCATTACTCAGCTGGCTCTGTGCCGAAAGAAGTTTGAGGAGCTTAATGCTATGAACTACGGTGTTAAATTCCATGTTCCTGATCGCTCAAGGTACGCAACGGTTATCGGTACGGCTATCAGCGCCATACCACCCGAGTGCGGTGAGGTAAATTAAACGTGAACATATTACGCTTTATGGTTCCGAAAAGTCTGGTTGAATACCTGACAGCGGACCTGACCTTCAGGCAGGCGCTTGAAAAAATGAGATATCACAGATATGCCGCAATTCCTGTCCTTGACAGCGAGGGCAGATATGTCGGAACTCTTCGTAACGACGATGCATTGCGTTGTATTTTAGAGCTCTCGGAATTCAGTCCCAAGGTGGCAGAGCGGATTTCGCTTTCTTCACTTATGGATTCCAAGAGTGTAAAGCCTGTTTATCATAATGCCTCGATGCAGGAGCTTATCGAGCAGATAAAGGAGCATAACTTTGTTCCTGTTGTGGATGACAGAGGATGCTTTATCGGTATTATACTCAGGCGGGACGTTTTAAATTATTTGTTGGACTTCTACAACGAAAACGACGGGGGTAACTAATAATGGCAGAAGAGAGAAAAAAACCTACTGCAGGTAAGGTCGGTGCTGACAATAAGGCAGACCTTACTGCGAGGCTGAATGCTGCCTCGGGCAATATTGAGCGTGTAAGCGCAGATGCTGTTGCCCGTCAGACTGAACAAAAGAAAAATTTGAAGAAGAGCGAAAGCGACGCCAGGGCGAGAGTCCGGGGGTCTGAAAAGCAGATGGCTGCAGAAAATCGCCGCAGGGACGAAGAGGCTGCAAGAAGAATTGCCGAGTTTGAATATGCTGAGGATTACAGAAAAAAGCTTCAGCGTGACCGTCGCCGTGCTATGGCAGAGGCAAAGGAGGCTAAAGAAGCTGCGGATGCAAAGGCTCGCGAAGAGAGAGCACAGCAGATATCCGAAATGCTTGAAAAGGAACGCAATGAGGCAAAGGAGAGAGGCGAGAGAGCTGATGCTCTTCTTAAAATGCTTGCGCGTAGGGATTCTGCCGAGGACAAGGTTATGGCTGAAGAGGGTATAGATACCTTAGCTACGGTTGAAGATGCTGTGGAGACAGCCCCTGTTGCAGAATCCCCTGCTGAAGGGGAATCCGCCTTTATAACCGCGGAGGTAAGCGGTGACAGTGTCGGAAGCGAGAATAATGAATATGCCGAGAATACGGTGTCCGAGGGAAGTGAGGAGGCCGCACCCCCGGCAGCCGAGTTGTACCCCGAGGCTGAAGAAACGGCAGCCGAAGAGCCTAAGGCAGAAGTAGAACAAGGCGAAAAAATAATTATAGATATTAGGGACGACAGAATGCTCCTTAATATTGGCCCGGACGGTAGCTTTTACCGTATTGATGAGACTAAAGCGGCAGAGAAGAACGATCAGTATGAGGAGATCAAAGAAGAGGTTGTTGGTGAGTATCCCGACCCCAAGCTTTCTTCCGATCCTGTAGTTGCCGCAATACAGACCCTTGGTAAAAGCGTTTACAGCACATCTACTTATCGCAGATATGTTGACAAAAGCCGCGCGGCTATCAAGGAATTTAAGAGAATTTCTGCTGATGCAGCGCAAAATGCATCTATAGGAAGTAGAGATGAGGGAGCAGCCGGCGCTGCTATGGTTGAATCTATCAAGGCGGCAGGTCGTATTGTTGAAATCAGATGCGACAATCTTCGTCTTGCGGTAAAATTCGGTCAGAAGAGTATCGGTGATATTTCCGACGAGCTTCATAAGGATATTGAAAGATATAATTCAAGAGTGTCTGAGTTTACTGCATATACAGGCGAGAGGCTTACACGCATTTCAACAGCCCTTCCTGCAAGAATTGCCGAGGGGACAGGATTAGAAATTCTTCCTGAACTCACATATAACGAGAGATACATAGAGTACAACGGAGAATACGGCGGTGAGCGCACCAAATCTTATGTTATTACAATAGGCTCGCAAGATGAAGAACCCAGCGTTACGCGCGAGCGCTCTAGGGGTATTGCAGGAACATATGTAGTTAGTCCTGTTATTCCCGCTCTTACTGCTGAAGAGCTTCTAAGAGGCACATATGTATATGATTCAGAGTCTTATGAAAGCTACCGCTATGTAGTAAAAAATGCCGGCCGTGCTATTGAGCGTGCCATCAAGGACATTTCCAGAGGTATTGACCTTGCAGAACGCGAAAACACTAAGCTTTCGGGACGTCTTGAATATCATCGCAAGTCTATTGAAAAGTTGCTTGAAAATATGCAACTTAAGCTTAACGATGCAAAAGATGTGATGTTTAGAAAAACTCTTGCTGTACTTGAGGGCAAGAGAGCAAAATACGAAAAGGTAGAGAAGAGGATAGAGCTTAACCGAGTCTACATCGAGGACGAGGGCAGAAAACGTGATATAATAGTTAACACCTTTGCGCTCAGGCGTGAAAAACTTCTTCTTGCATTCAACACACTTTCTGCTGCAACTGTATCGGACATGGCAGAGCATGTTGCGAAGGCTAAAACCGAGCTCATTTCAGAAATGGGTCTTTACAATAAGGCTGCCGAGGATTGTTCTGTTGCCATAGGAATTCCCATAACTCCCGTCAGTGCAAGTCTTGCCGACGAGATGATAGAGGGTAAGACATGCGTAGATATACCCAGAATAGCAATTCTTAAGGAGCTTGTTGAGACTGTTGGCGAGGAGTCAAGGGTTATAGGCAGATGCGAGAACACCTCCGGTGCCGCAACCTGTACCTTCGTTATCAAAGGACAGCAAACCGAAAAGAACGAAAAAACTGTCGGCGGAGCAAAGCCCCGTTCTGGAATAAAGACGGTTCACGGACATTTTTTTATCGGTGGTACGGCATCTGAGGGCGGAGCATTAAGCGGTGATGCCGGATGTGCCGATGCTCTAGTAACAGGAGCTATACTTGCAGGGCCTATGATAGCTGCAAGCGGTGGTGAAGGGGTAGATCCAGGTGCTGCTGCAGCCACAGCCTTGGCCTTTGGAACTGCGGCAAGAGCTGCGGGATTCCCGAGTGTAATAAGTGCTGCTTCAGATAACGGTGGTGCAGATATCTCTGCTGAGGAAGTTGTATACGATGCAATTCCGCAGACAGTTGATACGGTAGCAGAGCCTGCTGTCGCGCCCGAAGTTGATTATGCGGCTGCTGCAGAGCAGGATGATATATCGACTATGCCTACGGCAGAATCAGCGTCTGTTGAGAATATAGCACCTATTGCAGACATTGCGCCTATCAAAGAGGACGTGCCTGACGGCTCGGAATTTGCATTTACACCGGGTGTGTTCGGCTTTGATAATGAGCCTCAAGAGGCGGAAGATTTACATTCATCGGTTTCTGAGGCTGAAGCAGAAGCTCCTGAGATAATAGAGGAGGCTATCGCCAAAGAGGAGATTGCTCCTATTACAGAGACCTCAATAGATGATACTCCCGCTATTGAAGAAATTCAGCAGATTGATGAGATTGCCGGCGAGTCTGTTACTGAGGATAGTTTCTCCGATATGCCGGAGAAGGCACCTTCGTTTAATGTTGAAAAAACTGACGATTCTCCCTTTGAAATTCACGAGGTGACAGATGATGTCCCCGAGACTGATGTATCGGAAGATGCATATTCTGATATCATCGATGATGGAGAGATGGCTTCTCGCATCGTTGACACTCAGGAATCAGCAGATGCTCCCGAGGCTCCCATAGAGGAGATTTCTCCTAAGAAGCTTCTTAAGACAGTTCGCGATTCGGGTGGTGATGAAAAGGTTGTTGAAGAACCTTATACCGAGGAGCTTGTCGACGACGGAGAGGGAGTTGATCCTGTACAGTTAGGTGGTAATCTCTCTGACGAGATGTATAACGGTCCTGAGCCTATCGATATGACCGGTGGTGACGAGACCATGTCTGGTAAAAAGCTTAGACTTGTTCCGCTTCCTCCTCCCGAGGGGGCAGAGGGAGCTGAGGGTGCCGGACAGGGCGAGCTTCCTGACGACGGTATGGGTCCTGTATATCCCGGAAATGTAATAGAGCATTCCGATTCGGATAAGTACACCGACCCCGACGATCTCTCGTCTCTTCCCGACGTTATTGAGATAGATGATAGTGCTGACGTGGCAGAGGGAGATGTTCTTACCAATCCCACAAAGCGCGGACTCAAAAAGCACTTGGCCTATGTTTCGAGAAAGATTAAAAAGGCAGAGCACGAGCGTTCTCGTCTTATTCGCCTCAAACGTGCCGAAAAGAGTGTTGTTCCCAAGGTTAAGTACATAATTTCCATACTTGGCGCTCAAAAGGAAATAATTGACTGGTACTGTAATGCACTTTCCTCTGCCTGTGATGTAGGTGTAAAGAGGAAAATCAGGAGCATTGCAACAAGGCTTCGTGTCGAGCTTAAGCGTTATAACAAATTTGTTAAGGAATATGAGCGCATAACCGACGACCGACTGACAAGAGCCTCTCTCGATATTCCCGCATGCATTATCGAGGGTGAGGATTACACGATTATTCCTAAGGTAAAGCTTCGTGAGTTTGAGGCTCCCGAAAACGGAGTGGTGTATGAGGACGGTATAACCGAGATTGCCGACGTTGATGTCGATTTTTCTGACAATGTCGTAATGACCGAAAAAGACCTTAAGCGCCGTCTTCAGGAAGGTTCAAGAGAGCTTGCAAGGCTTCATAACCAGCTTGACAAAAAGTCGAGAGACAAGCACAATGCTTGGGGAATGGATAAAACAGTTCTTGTTGCAGAATGCTTTGCGTTAGAGAAAAAGATTATCGATAAGCTGGCATCCGACCTTCATGCAGCTTGTCAGGTTTCGGCTGTAAAGGATATTCAGTCTATTAAGAAAGACCTTGCTTATGAGATAAAGCAGTATAACCGTCTTGTCAGCGAGTACAGGGCAGCAACAGGAAACAATCTGACTCCTGCATCCGACAGTATACCTCAGGATATTATTGCAGGACGCCTTTATACTCCTATTGCCAAGGTTGGCTGTATTCATAGCTCTGACGATGAGCTTGCGGCAGAAATCGGTTTAATGTCACGCAATACTTATGGTGTTGAGGATGATGACATCAGCGAGGCAGGCCGTGCGGCATTCAGGTCAAATGTTATTGCTCAGGCCAATAAGGACCTTACCTTTATTACTCGCCGTGCTGATTACAGCATCAGTATGCTTGAGAGCGAGAGAGATATGCTGG
Organism: Eubacteriales bacterium; assembly: GCA_045658565.1. Classification (GTDB taxonomy): domain Bacteria; phylum Bacillota; class Clostridia; order Oscillospirales; family CAG-272; genus UBA1740. The sequence goes on along the minus strand of JAZOVF010000029.1, from coordinate 17,763 downwards.
AGTACCGCTTCGGCAAGGAGTCCTCACAGGTAAAGCGTGAGAAGAAGACCATTACAAAGCTTATTGAGAAAATAAAGGCTGAGCACAAGGCGGCTCTTCGTTATGAAAACAACGATAACAGACGCTACTATGCAGCGGTAACCGCCAATCCCAGAACTATGGCTTTGCGTAACAGAAGAGCTGACAGAACAAGGGTTGCCGCTCTTCGTTCAAAAATTATCAGCCTTCTTAACGAGAGAGATTTGATAAACGGCAAGCTTATGGCTATTTACGGCGGTGAGGGAGAGGGAACTCTCGGAAGCATAAATCAGACCTTCCGCCGTGTAAAGAACAATGCCGCGGCAAAGTCTAAGAAAAAGCAAAAGAGCCTTGCTAAGGTTGTAAAGTCGCTTCCTATTACCGTTAAAGACAAGGAAAGATTCTACGATCTTATGAACAAGAAGGTAGATGCCGAATCTACGATTGCGTTTGTAAAATACCGCATGAAGAAGGGCAAGCTGCATAAGGCGGATATGCTTTGCGCTAAGCGCGATATCAAGGAGCTGAAATCCAAGGTAAGCCGTATAGAGAAGGATATCAATGACTTGATGAAGAGCGTTAAGCACCGCATAGCCGAGGTGGAGTCGGGCGCAACATGGCTTGTTGCATTTATGTTTGTGATTGTGCTTATTGCTGTAGGTGCTGCCCTCTACATTCATTTCTTTGGTGATAGCATAATTCAAATGCTTAATGCCCTGAGTTCATAAGGAGATAGCGCGAAAGTTCTGTAACGTGCGGTCGCCTTCAGGCGACAGAATGGAGTTTTTATGAAAGTTAAAAGAACAAGCGGAATAAGAAAGAAAAAGTCAAATTCAGCCAGAATTGTTGACACGCATATCTTCCTTGAGCGTAGAAAAGATGCGGAGCAGCTTGAAAAGCAGCGCCTTTCTGTTAACCGCGAATTAGAAGAGGTGTTAGCTGAATATGCCGACCTTACGGGATATAAGAAGCTTAAAACCCGCCAGCACAAGGTGGGAGATGCGCCTAATGACTGGAAAAAATAAAGATTTTTCCAAAAAACTCATATTTTTCAAACATTTTGATTAAAAACTATTGATTTTTTTGAAAAGTATGATATAATTACTATAGATGAATATAGTAGATTTATGAAGAGTGGCTTTCGGGTCACTCTTCATTTTGTAAAAAAGATATTCTTAGAGGTGTTTATGAAAAAAGGAATCAAGGACACGGTTAGAGAAGCAATAGAGCCTACCGTTACCGAGCTTGGGTACTCAATCTGGGATATAACCTATTCTAAGGTTGGCGCAGACTATCATCTTGAGATAACCATTGACAGCGAAAACGGCATTTATATCGAGGATTGCGAAAAGGTGCATAGAGCCATAGATCCTATCCTTGATGAGATAGATCCTATTGAAGGATTTTACTATCTCGATGTATCAAGCCCCGGAGTTGAAAGAGAACTTCGTACCGAGGAGCATATCACCGCTATGGTCGGCTCTAAGGTTGAAGCCAAGCTATTCTCAGCAAGAGACGGCAAAAAATCTGTTATAGGTAAGCTTTTGGGCCTTGTCGGTGACTGTGTTGTTATCGAGGAGGAGGGAGAGGTTTCTGTTCCCCGTTCTGAAATTTCAAAGCTTACAACACTTTATTTTGAGAATTGATTTATATATATTCTAATAATAATGAAAGGACCGTATAAATTTACGGGGTAAAAAGGAAAAATGAACGCAGAGTTTTTCAACGCCCTTGACCTTTTGGAGAAGGAAAACGGCATTCCCAAGGAGTATATGATAGCGCAGATTGAGCTTGCTCTCGCAAACTCCTGCAGAAAGGAGCTTGGCGCAACAACGGTTATCCGTGTTCAGCTCGACCCTAACAAGAAGGATATGCGTGTGTTTCAGCAGCGCACAGTAGTTCCCGACGGTGAGGTTACCGACGACAAGTGCGAAATTTCTCTCTCGGCAGCTAAGGCTCTCTCCCGCCGTCACAAGCTTGGCGGAGTTGTTGAGACCGAGCTTAAGACAAAGGATTTCAGACGTCTTTCTGTTCAGCCAGGAAAGCAGATGATAGTTCAGGCTATCCGTACCGCAGAACGTGAGAGACAGACCAAAGAATACGAGAACAAGAAGGAAGAAATCATCACCGCTATGGTTGATAAGGTTGATAACTCCACAGGCAACCTTATCCTTGATACAGGCACAGGATATGCAACTCTTCTTAAAGAGGAGCAGATTCCCGGTGAGGTTTATGACGTTGGCGATAGAATAAAGGTGTTTATCTCCGAGGTTAAGTCGGGTGAGACCCGCGGTCCTATCGTAACTCTTTCAAGAATTCATCCTAATTTTGTTAAGAGACTTTTCGAGCTTGAAATTCCCGAAATTCAAGACGGAACAATAGTTATTAAGGGCATTGCCCGCGAGGCGGGAAGCCGTACCAAGATTGCGGTTGAGTCGAGAGACGAAAATGTTGAGGCTGTTGGCTCATGTATCGGTAAAAACGGAATAAGAATTTCTGCAATTCTCGATGAGCTTTCAGGCGAAAAGATTGATATAATCAAGTACAGCGATGATATCTGTGAGTTTGTTGCGGAGGCTCTCTCTCCTGCTAAGGTGCTTAGCGTTACTCTTGAGGAAGAGCGCATCTGCCGTGTAACTGTTTCTCCCGACCAGCTCTCTCTCGCAATCGGTAAGGAGGGTCAGAACGCAAAGCTCGTTGCCCGTCTTACAGGCTGCAAGATAGATATTAAGGCATAAAATGCAGGTACAAAGACAAAAAAAGATACCGACACGCAGATGTCTCGGATGTAATGAGCATTTCCCCAAACAAGAACTTATTCGTGTTCTCAGAACCAAGGACGGTGCAGTGGTTCTCGACCTTACAGGAAAAATGTCGGGCAGGGGCGCATATATTTGCAAAAGCCTCTCCTGCTTCAAAAAGGCGAGAAAGGCCCGTAGATTTGAGACTGCGCTTGAGTGTGCTATTCCCGATGAGGTTTATGCGAGAATGGAAGAGGAGCTGTCGGTTGGAAAAGAATAATTTAACACGCTTTCGCGGTATGCTTGGATTTGCTATGCGGGCAGGCAAGGTGCTTGTTGGTACTGACAGAGTAATTTCAGCTCTGCCCGACAGGGGAGAAAAGGCTGTAAGACTGGTTCTTCTCTCTGCCGATGCATCAGATGCTACAAAGAAAAAGCTTACCTTTAAGTGTGAATTTTATAAGAAGGAAATAATTGTTACTCCCCTTGGAGGTGAGGAGCTTGGCAAATTGCTTGGCAAGCTTTATGTCCCCGCAGTAGTAGCAATTACTGACGATAGATTTGCCGAGGAGTTGAAGAAATCTATTTTGCTCTAAGGTCAATCAGCAAAGAAGAGAAAGGAGTCTCCCTCATCGGGAGACAGGTGATACTTATGCCACAAATTTCGGTAAAGATTACTCAGATCTCTAAAGATTTTGATTTAAAATCAAAGGATGTCCTTGATACCTTTAAGGAGCTTGGTATTGACAAAAAAAGCGGAGGTACAGTAGATACCGACGAGTTTGAGCTGTTTATGCAGCATATTACCAAGAGCCGTCAAATAAAGGATCTTGACGCTTACAGAGATGGAAGAGTTAAAATATCAGCTCCCAAGGCCGAAAAGCCTAAGGCAGCAAAGCCTGCGCCTAAGGCAGAGCCTGTCGCAGAAAAGAAGCCCGAGCCTCCAAAGCCCGAGCCTGCAACAGCCGAGGTAAAGAAGCCTGTGGAGAAAAAAACAGAGGAAAAGAAGTTTGAGGAGCGCCGCAGCTATGACAATAGCCGCCAGAGTGAGAGAAAAAACTCTTACCAAAAGTACAGTGCTGCTCCTACGGAGAACCCCTTTGCTAAGAAGATTGATAATATGAACTTAAAAGCCCAGGGCTTTAAGGGACCCAATGCACAGAAGCCCCAGCCCGAGGTGAAAAAGCCCCAGCCTGAGTTAAAAAAGCCTCAGCCTGAAATAAAGAAGCCCGAGCCTCCAAAGCCCGAGCTTAAAAAGGCGGAGTCGTCTCCTGTTCGTCCCGCACAGCAGGCAATGGCTGAAAAGGCTCAGAAGGCCGGTCCCAAGGCTACTCCCGCGCCTCAGCCTAAGCCCAAGAAAGAAGAAAAGAAGCCTCAGAAGCAGCAGTTTAAGACCATTACTCCCACTATTGACAGAAGTAATGTCAAGGGCGGTGTAAATATTGGCGCTGAATATGCCAGCGAAACAACACAAAAGACTCGTGTTGTTGATATGAGAACATCTGACGTTAACCTTTCCAAGTATGACGACAGATACAATGAGCAGTATTACGCAATTCTTAACGGTACCGACTCCAAGGCATCTAAGCAGAAGCTTAAGAAGCAGGACAACAAGGGTCAGAATCAGAAGAGTGCTAAGGATAAGGAAAGAGCTGCTCAGGAGAAGATAAAGCGCCTCGAGGCCGAGCGTGCAAGAAACAAGCAGCTTGAATTTACCGTTCCCGACGAGATAACAGTTGTTGAGTTTGCCTCCAGACTTAAAAAGAGCGCAGGCGATGTTATCAAAAAGCTTATGTTCATGGGCGAAATGAAGGGAATGAATGATACTATTGATTATGCAACCGCAGAGATAATTGCCGACGAATTCGGCGCAAAGATTACTAAAGAGGTTGTTGTTACAATAGAAGAAAAGCTCTTCACCGAGGCTGAGGATGCAGAAGAGGATCTTGTTGAGCGCGCACCCGTTGTTTGCGTTATGGGTCACGTTGACCACGGTAAAACCTCTATCCTTGACGCAATAAGACACACCAATGTAACACGCGGCGAGGCAGGCGGTATTACCCAGGCTATCGGTGCGTATAGAGTAAAAGCGAATGACAAGGATATCACATTCCTTGATACTCCCGGTCACGAGGCTTTCACCGCAATGCGTATGCGCGGAGCAAAGTCTACCGACATTGCAATTCTTGTTGTAGCGGCTGATGACGGTGTAATGCCCCAGACTGTTGAGGCTATTAACCACGCAAAGGCTGCGGGAATTGATATTATAGTAGCAATAAATAAGATGGATAAGCCCACCGCAAACCCCGACAACGTGCTCAATCAGCTCACTCAGTATGAGCTTGTTCCCGAGTCATGGGGCGGTGATGTTATCTGTGTACCTTGCTCGGCTCACACCGGCATGGGTATCTCCGACCTTCTTGAGAACGTGCTTCTGGTTGCCGAGGTTAAGGAGCTTCGTGCTAATCCCAAGCGTCGCGCGGCAGGTCTTGTTATTGAGTCCAAGCTTGATAAGGGGCGCGGTCCTGTTGCCACAGTTCTGGTACAGAACGGTACTCTTCACCAGGGCGACTATGTTATCGTTGGTAACGCGGTTGGACGTGTAAGAGCAATGGTAGACGATAAGGGCAAGAATGTTAAGGTTGCCGGTCCCTCTGTTCCTGTTGAAATTATCGGTCTTGATGATGTTCCTCAGGCGGGCGACGAGCTTAACGCAGTTGAAAACGAAAGAATGGCTAAGGACCTTGCCGAGCAGAGAAGAGAAAAGCAGCGTCAGGAAATTCTTGCGGCTAACTCCAGAATTAACCTCGATGAGCTGTTTGGTCAGATTGCGGCAGGTGTTCAGACCCTTAATATAGTTGTTAAGGCAGACGTTGCAGGCTCTGTTGAGGCGGTTAAGGCTTCACTTATTAAGCTCTCTAACGAAGAGGTTAAGGTTGCCGTAATTCACTCAGCAGTAGGCGGCATTACCGAAAGTGACGTTATGCTTGCAGCCGCATCAAATGCTATTATCTGCGGATTTAATGTACGTCCTGACAAAAACGCTCTCGACTCTGCTGAGCGCAACAAGGTTGACATTAGAACTCACAGAATTATCTACGAGATTATTGACGAGGTCGAGGCAGCTATGAAGGGTATGCTTGCGCCTACCTACAAGGAAGTTCTCCTGGGCCACGCAGAGGTTCGTCAGTGTATCAGAGTGCCTAATGTGGGTATTATCGCAGGATGCTATATCCTTGACGGAAAAATCACACGTAACGCACAGATTCGTATTGTTCGTGACGGTATAGTTATCTTTGAGGATAAGATTGCTTCTCTCCGTCGTTTTAAGGATGACGTTAAGGAAGTTAACGACGGCTACGAGTGTGGCGTTGGTATCGAAAAGTTCAACGACATCCGCGAGGGCGACACTCTCGAAGCATTTATTATGGAAGAAGTAAAGAACTAATTTAAAATTCAAAATTTCAAATTTGGAATTGATATAGTTCGCTTCTGAAAAAATCCCGCAAAAGTACTTATTCAAGTCTTTTGCGGGAATTTTTTGTTGTGTTTTTTTAGACAAAAGCAAATTGAAAATGGGTTTAAAAATACACAAACTGCGAACGATTTTATACAAAAAATAAAGATAAGACAATTTTCATCCCAAAAACTTGACATTGTATTCATTTTTGATATAATCGAGTTGTAAGGTTTTTGACCTTTAATTTCTGAATGCAATTACTAAAAAAGGAGAACAAAAAAAGGCACAGAAAAGGTAAGATTTGCTATTGTTGGTGTTGGCGGACTTGGCAGAGCGCACATGATTGGCGTCAACAATAATTCCAACATTGCAGAAATCGCAGCTATTTGCGATGTAAACGAGGAGTTCCTCCAGAAGAGAGGCGACGAGTTTGGTGTGGAAAGACGTTACACCGACTTTTACAAGATGCTTGAGGATGGTGGTTTCGATTGCGTTTCTCTCGTAACTCCCGACTATCTTCACAGAGAGCACGCTGTTGCAGCTTGTGAGAAGGGCTACCACGTTCTTTGCGAGAAGCCTCTTGCACAGACTGTTGATGACTGCAATGCTATGATAGAGGCTGCCGAGAAGTCAGGAGTTAAGTTTATGACCGGTCAGGTTTGCCGTAAGGCTCCCGGCTTTATGAAGGCAAAGGAGCTTGTACAGCAGGGACAGATCGGTGAGCTCTTCTTCGTTGAGTCCGAGTATGCTCATGACTATCAGTTCCTCGGCAAGGCTTGGAGATGGGATCCCGTAAATCTTCGCTATTCCATCATCGGCGGAGGATGCCATGCTATTGACCTTCTTCGTTGGATTGCAGGCGACCCCGAAAAGATTATGGCTCTCGCTAACAGAAAGGTACTTACCGACTGGCCTGTTGATGACTGTACGATAGCTATTATGCAGTTCCCCAATAATGTTATTGGTAAAATCTACTGCGGTATCGGTGTTAAGAGAGATTACACTATGCGTACCTGCCTCTACGGTACAAAGGGTACTATCATTTGTGATAACCGTTCGCCCGAGATCACACTCTACCGTCATGCAGTAACCGACAACGGCGAGCATATCTATCCCGACAAGAAAATTCCTGTTGATATCAACAACCATAACGTAACTGCAGAGATCAAGGATATGGCAGAAGCTATCCTTAATGACATTACCCTTGAGTGCACCGTTTACGAGGGTGCAAATACTGTTGCTGTTGGTATTGCGGCAGTTGAGTCCTGCGGCAAAGGGCGGAGAGCCTGTAGCTCACAGGTACTATAAGAAAGCATAATTTATTGCGATTTTCGTCGTTCTGCCGCCTGCAGTACACTCGTACAGCATTGTGACAGAGCCGATGAAACTTGCTAAATAATTAATGTTTTCGGAAGATTTTGTGCAAAATTGAAAAGAGCCAAGCGAAGTGTAAACAACGCTTGGCTCATCTTTTTATTTAGTCTTCTATTCCGGCGATTTCTCCAACGCCCTTGAGTATGTATTTCGGTCTGTAGGCAAAGTCATTTATACTCTCCATGGTAGAAACCCCTGAGAGTACAAGAACTGTGTCCATTTCGCTTTCAATACCTGCGATAATGTCTGTGTCCATTCTGTCACCGATAATTACAGCATCGGAGCGTGAAACTCCAAGACTCTTTAATGCATGGCGCATCATAAGAGGATTAGGCTTTCCTACAAAATATGCTTTTTTGCCGGTTGTAAGCTCAATAGGCGAAATCAATGCTCTGCAGGCAGGAATTATACCCTTTTCAGAGGGGTCGGTAAGGTCGCTGTTTGTTCCTATAAGTTTAGCGCCGTTCATAACCAAGCGCGAGGCTTTTTCTATCTGTTCATAGTTAAGGAATTTGCTGGAGCCGAAAACTACGTAATCCGGGTTTACGTCATTCATACTGAAGCCAGCCTCGTACATAGCATAAGTAAGTCCGGGTTCACCGATAACATAAACCGAGCCACCATTACACTGGCTCTTTAAAAACGATGCGGTGGCAAGAGCGCTGGTGTAGAAATGGTCCTCACTAACATTAAGCCCCATTCTGGCGAGCTTTTGGGCAAGCTCTCTTGGAGAGCGTCCCGAGCCATTTGTAAGGAAGAGGTATTTTTTGTCGTTATCCTCAAGCCAGTTTATAAATTCTTTAACGTGAGGCAGGAGCTTATTACCGTGGTATATAACTCCGTCCATATCGCATATAAAGCCTTTTTTGCTTCTGAGATAGGTGTAGTCCATTTGCTTTTTCCTTTGATGTTTACTTTTATAATACTAATTATATCTCTTTTTGTTGTATTATTCAAGTGGTTTGTGAAAAAAATCACAAATTGATTTGTCAGCATTTTATTTCAAAAATTGAATTCCCACGGTAGTCGCTGATACAGCTTTGGCTGCCTGAGTAGGTGTAGGACTGTGTGTACACGCATTCGTCATCGGGCGAGGAAAGGGTATTAAAGGATGGATTAATAATAAATCTTCCTACGGTATCAATATATCCGTATCTGCCACCGAATCTAACAGCGGCAAGCCCTGCGTCGGTAAAATCGTAGGCATCGTCAAATTTCGGTGATATAACAAACTCACCGTCTATGTCAATATATCCGTACTTCCCCTCGTATAAAACAAGAGCAAGACCGCAGGGCGCAAAGTCCGAGGCATAATCAAAGTCCGGCGGAATAATAAAATCTCCTTTAGTTGATATAAAACCGTATTTTCCGTTAAGCTCTGCTCTGGCGATATTAAGGTCGGTAAAGCTATATGCGCACTCAAATCTGGGAGATATGGCATATTTACCGTTTTTTCCAATATATCCGTACCTGCTGCCAATCCACACCAAAGCAAGCCCTATAGGTGAAAACGGAAGAGCACCGTCAAATTCGGGTGCAGCAATATAATCTCCATGGGTGTCAATATACCCGTATTTGCCATTAATAGCAACGACCGCTGTGCCGCCAATTGAAAAATCGGTGGCATAGTCAAATAAAGCGGGAATGACAATATGTCCCGAAATGTTAATATAACCGTACTTACCTCTTGTTCTGAAAAGCGACAAACCGCAGCTTGTTACAAAAGAGGCAAAATCCAATCTGGGGTCAAGAAAAAGCCGTGAATCATTTTGTGTCTCGGTAAAGTAGGGAGGTGTAGTGGATTTATCATTTGCCGTATGGTATATCGGCAAATGTTCGCCAAAGTGGTCGCTTTGCTTAAGCTCTTCTTTTGGAAAGGTAGTGTTTCTTTTTGCCGATAATGTGTCCTTGTGTCCGACATGCATATAAATTATACCTCCCCTTATATTGAAAATGATGTGCGATTTTTAAACATTATACCGCAAAATGCGGTAAATGTCAATACCGCAAATTGCAGTTTGGTATAATTTTATTAAAAGCTGTCAATAGTGAGGACGATATGGTGTATAAACGGATACGTGACCTGCGCGAGGACAGGGATATAACGCAAAAAGAAATAGCAAAAAAACTTAACTGTTCCCAGCAGGTATACTCAAATTACGAGCTTGGACAAAGAGATGTTCCGACAGATATTCTCATAAAATTGTCAAACTATTATAATGTGTCTGTGGATTATATTTTGGGGCTTAGCGACTCTCCGAAAAGACTGAGGTAGAGACAAATAAATAAAAAACAGGAGCTTAACAAACTTGGTTTTTAGCTCTTGTTTTTTCGTTATAAAGAAGTTCAGCGTTTTCGGTTTTGGCAATTTTCAAGAGACAAAAACTTTTAATTTGAGAAAAATGTCCTTGGTATTTTTTTATCAAATTATGGTAAAATATATATAGTATAAGAGTGCGGAGGGCAGTATGTATAAGGTAGGGGACAGGATAGTATACGGTCAGGCGGGAGTTATGACCGTTGTTGATATAAGAGAGGAGACGGTCCTTAACGAAAGAAAGACCTATTATGTTCTGAGAGCTTTTGATGCGGGAGAGGGTGCGCTTACATTTGTGCCTACGGACAACGGGGAGCTTGTTTCCCTTATGCGCCCTCTTATGAAAAAAGAGGAGATAGAGAAAATGCTTTCTGCCGTAAAGTCCTTTCCCGACTTTCAGTGGATAGAGGATTCCAGGGCAAGGTCGCTGGCTTTTAAGAAGATTGTTGATACTGACGATATTCCCGAGCTTTTGCGAATGATAATGGCTATTGAAGAAAAAATAGCCATGCGAACCGAGTCGGGAAAGCGAAGCTATCTTTCGGACGAGGTAATAATGAAAAAGGCGAAAAAAAGGCTTTATTCTGAATTTTCTGCCGTTCTGGGCCTAAGTTACGAGCAGACCGAAAATTATGTCAGCTACATGCTGAAGCAAAAATAGTTGGTATAAAAAAACAGCATTTGAGCAGATAAAACTCAAAGGCTGTTTGTTTTTGTTATTTGATTACCGCAGAACGGCAAATAGGCTTGAATTCGCAGCTTTCACATCGTGTTCCTCCCTTTTCTTCTATAGGGGCTGCTTTGATGTTTCCACCCGTGATACCGTCGGCAACTCTCACGACTGCATCCATAGCATCATTCATAATTTCCTCAAAGCTATCCTCGGTAAAGAGGAATTTACGCTTGGAGTCGGATATTTTGTCAGGTTTTCTTTTATCCGGAACAGGAGTGTATTCAAGCCTCATTGCCGAAAGGCTTTCCTCATTGTCAAGAACCATACCCTCTCTGCCTTGGGCGGATTTTACCGCCACTTCTGCCAGAGTATCATCGGGAGTATCAACCCTGGTATCTCCAACAGCCGTTTTAATGTATATTACTCCTGCGGGTATTGCTCGACCGCCCTCTTTAACACCAAGCTTTTCTTTGAAGCTCTTGTTCCGAGAGTCAAGTATGGATTTAAGGTAGAGGAACATCTGCAGATTTTTACCCTCTGAGATATCCTCGGGTGAAAACTTTTTTGCTCCTGTTTTGTAGTCAACAACTCTGACAAAAACATCCTCTCCCGACTCATAGGTATCAACCCTGTCAATATATCCGTAAACGCATATATCTCTGCCATCCGGGGTTTTTGCTTTTACAGGCTCGGGGCAGTCCTCTCTGTTAGGTGCTATGGCAAGCTCAAAGAACTTAGGCTTAAAGCCCGAGACTGCAAATTCGTCGCAAAGGCCGTCCACAATAGGCGATGCCGCGCGCACAAGCCTTGAAATTTTTATTCTTGTCAGCGCTGAGGTTTCTTCTGCTCCCTCTCCAAGCTCGGCTAAATATTTTTCTGCAGCCGTAGCGGTAAGATTTGCTCTTTCCTCTTTTGAAAGAACGGCTGTGTCAATACCCTTGTCTCTTATATGACGAAAAACATTTTCAAGTATTGCGTGGATAAATGTGCCTATGTTTCGTGCATCAAACTCTGCAGGCTCTTCGGGACTAAGCGAAAGGGTGTATCTGCAAAAATAGCCAAAGGGGCAGCTTCTGAAGCTGTCTATCCTTGATTGGGTCAGGGAAATTGTCCTTGTCTCATCTCCAAAATTCTCGCGCCCCAAAGAGAGCGACTCATTTGTTATTGATGAGTGGCAGCGCTCTACCATATTACCGAGTCCTGTTTTGCGTAGAGCTTCCTCTGTTGCCTCAGAGTCATCGGCGGAAAGGCTCGAAAGAGCCAGAAGCGCTCCTTCTGCCGAATAAATTCGCTCGGATACGCAAAGCTTGGAAATTTTCTTTACCTCAAGTCCTTCAACAATAGTTGTTAGGCGGTCAATAACGCCTGAGCGCTCTGTGGCTTTGTATTTTGCATTTCTTGCTGAGTAGGTGAGTGTAACGCTCTCGGTGGCATAGGTGTAGCTTCTTGTAAAGATATAAAGCTCTTTAGCTCCTTTGGTTTCAAGCTCAGGTGATACCGAAAGGCCAAGTGAGAAAAGTGTTTCTTTATCCTTTTCGGAAAAGTAGGCATTGTCTGTTACATTTCCCGGGAATTCACCTGCATTAACACCTATAAGGTAAATGTGTTTTTTGCCGTAGAGCCTCAGCATATCGGCATTTCCTACCGTAACCTCATCTACATAAGAGGGGATTTTAGCCATATCAATCTGCCCGAGGCATATCTTAAGCTGACCGATAAATGCATCTCCCCCGGAGGGCATCTCACCCGAAACCTCAACAAGGGTGTCAAGGCAGCCGCACAACATAGGCCATATCCGCCTTGTTTCATCAGCCATAGCGCCCTCGCCGATAGTCTCAAGATTTTTAGCCTCGGCTTCAAGAGCCTCGGGTAAATTTATACACAAAAGATAAGAAACAAGCAGCTCTGCCTGTTCTTTTACAGTTTTAGCTCTTGATTGTCCCTCAGAAAACTCAAGCAAGGGAGAAATAAGCCTCTGTTTGATTTCGTTGATTTTGGCAACACGCTCCGTAGCACCGGCTTTCCATACGGTTGTGTATCCGTCGGGGTTCATATTCCATATCTCGCCGTCGGTAAAGCGAGAGCCGTTTATCTGCCACTTTTCAACATAGTATTCAAGCTCGTCACATTCCTCTCGGCTTATCCCCGCAAGAGCGCATTTTGCATAGGCAATAACTGCTTCTCTGGAAAAAGCCGACCTTGTTACGGCATAGGCTGCATAAATAAGCTTTATAGCCTCGTGAGAGGCGATATCCTTTTTTTTAGAGAAAAATGCGGGAATCTTGGCAAGATCAAGGGCTGTGTCGAGAATGCCAATATATTTTTCTGCATTCCTTGCTACTATGGCGAAATCTGAGAACGACTCTCCTGCCATAACTTTTCGCTTAATATCCGAGGCAATAAAATCGCATTCCTCAAAGGGCGTTTCAGCCTCAAAAATTCTGATTTCATCGCTGTTTTGTAAACTTATCTTGTCTAATTTACCGTTTTGACGCCACAAAAGATCACCCGAGAGAGAAATGGGGCTTTCATAATTTGCACTTCTGTACTCGTTTTCAAGCCTTACATCGGTGTCAGCAAGTCTGCCTGCGCGCTTCAGTCTGTCTATGGTGTCTCTTACCTCGGTGTACTCAAAGGAATCGGCAGAGCTGTGAGAAATGTTTATAAGAATCGAGACACAGCCTCTTTTACTAAGCTCTGAAATAACCGAATACTGCGGAGCGGTAAAGGAAGTAAAGCCCTCAATAAATATATGGCTTTTTTCAAGGTAGTCAGGGTTTGCCTTAAGTTTTTCAGGCATAGCAGATATAGCATCCATGCTGTCCGAATAGCGCTCGGATAAGAGCTTTTTATAAAGGGAAAATACTGTCGCTAGGTCCTTGAGCTTCGATTTTAATCTCGTATCTGTCAGCCCATCGCAATCAAGCACCAGCATTAGTGCCTCCTCGGTTATTCCCTGAACAGAGAGCTGCTCTGATGCCGCAAGATATCTTGAAACCATACTCTCGTTTACTGCTTTTGAGCCACAGGATGAGAGAATTGGGCAAAGCTCGGTGAGTGTGCGCCACATAATAAGGCTCTTTTTTGTTTTGTCGCAGTATTCACCCGATATTCCGCCAAGCGCTCTTGATGCGGTGTCTGAGAGTCTTGTAAAGTTTGTTACCTCAAAGCATAAAGGAGCTGAGAAGGGCAGTAGGTCTGCCATTTCAGCCTCTGCCATAACCGTTTGCTGCTCGGGAACGATAAGAAGAACCTTGTGTCCTTCGGCAACGCGTTTTTTGATTTCGTCTTTTATCCTTTCGCGGCCGAGAGAAGTAAAGCCGCTTTTTATTATTCTAAGCATTTTTACCTCCTCCAAGATACCTTTTGTCGATGCAGTATCCCTGCTTTCTCGACGAGAGAATTATTTTTTCACCCTTCTCAATCTTCTCACGCAGGTAGTGAACATAAACATTCACAATGCAGGGATCGGCATCATTATTCCAAACACCTAAGAGTATTTCCTCACGGCTGACAAAGTCTCCATCTGCCGATATAAGGCAGGAAAGAAGTGCGGCTTCAAGCTCGGTGAGCTTTATTGCTTCTCCTCTAATGCGGCAGATGCGGCCGTTAAGGCTGATAAGTGCACCATCTTCTTTAGCAATCAGGGTATAAAGAGAGCCGAAGGCGCAGGGAAGCAGAAGGTCTGCCGATGAAATATAGCTCATTGTGATAATTCTTTGGTCTTTCGGAGCATCCGAATAATCAATATCCCAAAGGCATATATCAAAATCCGAGTCAGCCGAGCCGCTAACCTCAACGGTGCATTTGTCCGCAAGAGCAAGACGGATTTTTTGACCAAGATATGGCTTGTCTGTTACAACGAGAACCCTTTTCATATTCAATGCTCCTTCCCAAAATTCTAATTTATTAAAAATATTATAATACAATCCTTGCCCATTGTCAAGTAGTAAACAAAAAGCGGGGCATCTATCTTTAAATAACATTGCTTACACAAATAGGGCTTTTGGTAGTAAATGTTTCTGTCATTTTTACTAAAAGAAGAAACCGATATTTGTATATTAAAACGAATTTTGCGGAAGGTGTGTTTTTTTAGTTTGTTCCTCTTTAAATTCACTTTTTTATGTTAAAATGTCTGTATATAAATCAGTGCAGGTATCAATCCTCTCTGAAGTCGCAAGTTATGGCAGATTGGAGAAAAAAAACGAAAAGACTTCTTAAATATTTTGTTTTGGCGCTTTCGCTTTTACTGCTCGCTTCTTGTACTCCCGGAGTGGGCGATGTTAGCCACCGCGTAAGGCTTGCTGTTCCGTCGGGAGTCAGCGTTAAAAGTGAAAACCCAATTATGGTTGCTGACGGGGAGAGCGCTGTGTTTGAGCTTGCATTTGGCAGTACTGTTGCGTTCAGGTCTCTTAGCGAGGGTAACTTTGACCCCGAGACAAAAACCGCAACCCTTGAAAATGTAAGCAAGGATACATCAATTGAGCTTACGGCAGAGAATGTTGGCTATGATACTACCATAAAGTATCAATTTAGCTATATAGGCTCCACCTTAGCCCGCGCCTCGGTAGATAACGGAGCTATGGTGTTTGCGGGAACAGAGGTTGTGCTTACCGCAGCAGACAGATATTCAAAGTTTGTGGGTTGGAGACTTGGCAACTATATGGACAAGGGCGGCCAGCTTATCTCCGAGGAGAGGGAATATGCCTTTGAGATTTCTCCCGCAGTCGTTGCAAACGGTAGTGGCCTTACAGTATATGTAAACTACATAGAGTCGAATGTTTATTACATAGACCCCAATGGCGGTAATATTGCAACGGGTACTGTAAACCTTGTTGGGAATTCCTATTACAAGACTTCTAACGAGTCGGGCAGACTTAAGGTTGCCCTGCAGGAACAGTATTACAACAAGGTTGGTTGTGCATCGCTGTTTTGGGATGACGGCAGTTTTGTGAGAAACGGTCATGTGCTTCTTGAATATAATACAAAGCCCGACGGTACAGGCGAGGGATACAGCCTTGGCTCAAAGTTCTCGCTTAATAGCGATATATCTGTGATTTACTGTATATGGGCAGAATACACACCCGAAAATCAGTTTAGCTATCAAACCGTATCAATACCTAAGCCCGATAAGGTAATTTCATCAAACTGGAATACCGAGGGTGTAAAGATAACAGGATACTCGGGTACAGCCGACAGAGTAGTTATACCTGAAAAGATAGCCGCAAAGCCTATTCTGCTCTCCGAAAGCATTATGGACACCGAATTTCTCGCATATCTGAACTCTTATATTGCCGAATGTGAGAGGAGAGGTGCAGAGGTCGTTTTCAGCTATCCGCCTATGAACTCGGCTGCAATAAGTGAGGACAGCGATTCTTCCGCCTTTGAAAAATTCTTAATAAGAAATCTCGATTGCAGGGTAATCAGCTATATTGACGACTACATCATGTCCCCGGGTTATTTCTATGACACAAACTTCCATCTGGGAGAAGTGGGCGCCGTTGTACGCACCCGTCAGCTTGCCATAGATTTAGGGTATAGCTCTGCCGCAGATATCGAAATACCCTCGGTTCCGCCTCTTCCTATAAGAGACACTCTCTTTGATGGGTATGACGAAAACGAAAAATATTTTATATATGAAACTCTTGAAAATGGTGGAAAGCGAATTGTAGGTCTTACCGATGATACAAATCTTCGTTTGCTTACAGGCGGTGGCTTTGCATCCTCGAAAGTCTGAGACATTTATTTCCATTATGACTCCGGCGGCTCAGATGCCGAGGCGGTGCACCCCATACGTGACTTTGGAGGGGTTAAAATCCACGTAAAAAAAGAAGCCCTCTGGCCGACAATCTACCTGTGGACAGATACGGTAGACCACTCAACGGTTGAATTTGTCTATGATTTGGGTGATTAAGAGTCAGGTAGCAATAACATCAACTTTTGCAATATCGAGAGCAATTTTTGCAATTGTTGCAAAAAGGTTTATATTGTATAATATATATGCAAATAAAATATAATTTTAAGGAGATATAAAAATGAACAACGACATGATGAAAGAACTCTATTCCATCGGCCTTATTCCCGTAATCAAGATTGAGAATTCCGATGACGCAGTTCCGCTTGCTAAGGCGCTTATCGACGGCGGTCTTCCCGCAGCTGAGATAACCTTCAGAACTGCATGCGCGGCTGAGGCTATTAAGAATATCACCGAGGCATATCCCGAGATGCTTGTTGGTGCAGGAACTGTTCTTACCTGCGAGCAGGTAGACGCAGCGATTGCGGCAGGCTCTAAGTTTATCGTTTCCCCCGGTCTTAACCCCAAGGTGGTTTCCTACTGCCTCTCTAAGGGTGTTCCTATGCTTCCCGGTTGCTCCAATCCCTCTGATGTTGAGGTGGCTATCGAGCTGGGTCTTAAGACTGTTAAGTTCTTCCCCGCAGAGGCTGTTGGCGGCCTTAAGATGCTTAAGGCTATGGCTGCTCCTTACGGTCAGCTTACATTTATGCCCACAGGCGGTATCAATGCAGACAACCTTCTCGACTACCTTAAGTTTAACAAGATTGTAGCTTGCGGCGGTTCCTTTATGGTAGCAGATCAGCTTGTTAAGGAGAAGAAGTGGGACGAGATTACCGCTCTTACCAAGGATGCGGTTAAGAAGATGCTCGGCCTTGAATTTACCCACATGGGTATCAACACAGACAATAAGGAAGAGGCAGAAAAGTCTGCAAAGCTCTTCAATATTATGTTCGGTATGCCTATTAAGGAAACCTCCAAGTCCTACTTCGCAGGCGATGCATTTGAGTTCATGATGGGTAAGGGCCCCGGCAAGTGCGGCCACATCGGTATTAAGACTCACTTTGTGGACAGAGCAATTGCATACTTCAAGCGTATGGGCTTTGAGTTTGACGAGTCCTCCATCACTTATGATGATAAGACAGGCAAGCCTAAGTTTGTTTACTTCAAGGATGAAATTGCCGGCTTTGCAGTTCACCTTGTTCAAAAATAATTTTTAAATATCAAGCTCCCTTGGACAAAGGGAGCTTTCTTTTTGTATAGCGAAGACTTAGAAAAAGTCTTCGCAGGAAAACCACCAGTCCGGCTGGTGGTTCAAAAAAGCTTTAGCTATGCGTAGAAAAAAGCACCTCCCTTGGTGTATAATAGAGTCGGTCTGCCAACCAACAA
>JAZOVF010000028.1:0-22048 GCA_045658565.1 Eubacteriales bacterium | reverse complement strand
CATAGAAGGAGTCCTTCTTATACTTTCTGTCAAAGGTTACAAGACCCTTGTGGTTCTGTCCGTTCTCGCCGCCCTCTGCTCTTGCATCAGCACCAAAGTCGAACATATTCCATACATGGGTTGCCCACATATATTTCCTCGAAAACAGCTGTTTTATAAGCTCCTCGTGGTAATATGCCTGATATTCCTCGGTGTAGTCGCCCTGCCTCGGGTCGGATGTGTGCCAGTTAAGAGCCTCACAGCCGTACTCAGAGCAGCCGATAGGAATATTGGGGTGCATACCGTGGAACTTATCGAACCAGGGGCCGTTCATAGATGTGTCGCCGCCATACCAGCCGAAGTAATGGTTGTAAGAAACAACGTCGGGAATCTGAATGTAGGGGTCATCCATCTTACACATAGAAACCGCTGCAATAGTGGTAAGCCTTGTCTTATCCATCTCGTGGCAAAGGTCGTTTAAAATTCTATGGTTTTCAAGAAGGTCCTCATCGCTTCCCGCAATAGAAATTTCGTTAGAAAGTCCCCAAACAACGATAGAGGGGTGGTTATAGTTCTGAGTTATAAGCTCCTTCATCTGGGAGATAGTATTCTCACGTCCTGTGGGCATATGTCTTGAAATATAAGGAATTTCAGCCCATACAACCATTCCTCTCTCGTCACAGAGGTCATAGAAATACTGGGCGTGCTGGTAGTGAGCAAGACGGATAGTGGTTGCGCCAACCTCACAGATAAGGTCCATATCCTCTCTGTGATGCTCGGGAAGAAGAGCGTTACCTATTCCCCATCTGTCCTGGTGACGGGATACACCTCTCAGAGGATACTCCTCGCCGTTAAGAATAAATCCGCGGTCGGGGTCAATCTCAAATGTACGGCAACCAAAGCGGGCTGTAACAGTATCGCAAACCGCACCGTCCTTAATAAGTTCAGCTTTAAGAGTATAGAGGTATGGGTCGCGGCGACCGTGCCAGAGGTGAACGCCCTCAATTTTAAGAGTTGCATTGTTGTAGGTGTTCTCCTCGGATACAACCTCTTTACCCTCGGCATCAAGTATTGTATATTTTACCGATGCACCCTCGGCAGTATGCCATACATTAACATTGACCTCGGCATTCTCGCCAACAATAGCGGGTGTAACCATTACTCCCTCGCCGCCAAAGTATTCAAGGTCAAAGTGGTTTTTGTCAACGCAGACAATGTTTACATCTCTGTAAAGACCTCCATAGAAGGTAAAGTCTGCCATCTGAGGGTAAACTGTCTCGTTTGCCGCATTATCAACCGATATAACTATAACATTCTCGTCGATGAGAGCCTCGGTAATGTCAACTCTCCATGTAGAATAACCGCCGTCGTGGGTAGCAAGCTTTTTGCCGTTAACGTAAACTGCGGCAGAGGAGTTTGCGCCTCTGATTTCAAGATAGTATTTGTCGCACTTTGGCAGGTCTGACTTTGAAATCTCCTTACCGTAATATGCTGTTCCGCGGAAATAGTCGTTTCCGCCATCCTGACCGTCGATAGCGTTCCAGGAATGAGGAAGAGAAATTGCCTCGCCCTCAGGGAGCTTTGCAAAATTTTCTACCGCCTCTTTAGTAAAGGTCCATCCTTCATTGATGTTCAAAATGTTTCTCATTTAATATTTCCCCTTTGTTTTTTATCATTTGGGCATAAGCTAACGTCTTAATTTTACCACAAATTGCAACTTACGTCAACTATATTTTTATTAAAATAAAAAATTTAACAACATCGAAACAAAGTAGGAATTATTTCGGTGATTATTTTTCCTGTCTTTGGGTAAAACTATGTTAAAAACGAGAAAAGGACCTTAAAAATGAACTCCGAATCCTTAAAATCTACCCGCCCGTTTGGTTTTCGAGACAAGATTGGCTATCTTCTCGGAGACTTTGGAAACGACTTTACATTCATCCTTTCTTCCAGCTTTCTTCTTAAATTCTATACCGACGTTATGCATGTCGATGCAGGTATTGTGGGCCTTGTTATGATGCTTGCCCGCTTTGTTGATGCCTTTACCGACGTTACTATGGGACGCATCTGCGACCGCAGCAGAGTTACAAGGGCAGGAAAATTCCGCCCATGGATATTACGCATGGCGGGACCTGTTGCAATAGCCTCATTTCTAATTTATCAGTCGTCCTTTGCAGACACTCCCCTCACATTCAGAGTCGGCTGGCTTGTTGTTACCTATATTCTCTGGGGCTCGATATTCTACACCTCAATAAACATTCCTTACGGCTCAATGGCATCGGCAATATCCCCCGAGCCGAGCGACAGACAGTCGCTCTCCACATTCCGCTCTCTCGGCAGCACTCTTGCGGGAGTTGTTATCGGTGCGGGCGTGCCTCTTCTTGCCTATGATGTAACCACCGTTGGCGGAGAGCAGATTGCAGAAATGAACGGCCCAAGATTTACACTTATTGCCGGAATTTTCTCTGTGTTGGCAATACTCTCATACCTTGCCTGCTATTATCTTACAAGCGAGCGAGTTGTCTCCGAGCCATCCCCCCACAAGGAGGATTACAGCGCAATCCGCCTTATTACAAGCTCGGTAAAAAACCGAGCAATAATCTCAATTATCGGTGCATCAATAATAATGCTTCTTTCCCAGTTCACCCTGCAGCAGATGGCAAACTATGTTTACCCCGATTTTTACGGTAATACTGCCGCCCAGTCGGCATCAACCTTTGCAATGCTCTTCGGTATGCTGGTAGCGGCAGCAGGCGCAAAGCCCCTGGCAGAGCGGTTTGGTAAGGCTGAGGTAAGTGCTGTAAGCAGCGTGGTTGCGGGTGTTGTATGCGCTCTGCTCTTCTTTATCCGCCCCGAAAACGTGTGGGTTTATGTAGGCTTTAATCTCTTTGCCTGGCTTGGTCTTGGTGTATTCTCTATGGTCTCATGGGCGCTTATTACCGACGTTATAGACTACTCTGAAATAAAGAACGGCTACCGCGAGGACGGCTCTATATATGCCCTCTACTCCTTTGCAAGAAAAATAGGTCAGGCGGCTGCCGCAGGTCTTACAGGCCTTTTCCTCTCGATTATCGGATATGAAAAAATAGAGGGTGCGGCTCTTCCCCTCGGCGTAAAGAACGGAATATTCAATATTTCTACCATAGTCCCCGCCATAGGCTTTATAGTCCTAGCTGCAATTCTTTGGTTCTGGTACCCCTTAAACAAAAGAGCAGTTGATAAAAACGTGGAAATTCTCCGTAAAAAAAGAGAGGACAATTCGTAAAGCCCCTCGATATAACATCTAGGGCCAATATAAAGAATAAGGACCGCCGAGAACTGCGGTCCATTTCTTTATTTTTATTCTTCAAAAAAGTTCTACTTTATCTTATATCAACATCAAATCTTCTTGCGCATCTCGGACAAACAGCGGTGTGCTTACCCTTTTGCTTTGGGAGACGGAGGGTGCTCTTGCAGGCGGGGCAGGTACGGTAAACGTGGGTCTTTCTGTCCCTGATGCGGTTTCTTGTTAAGGCAAAAAAGTTCTTAAAATTTTTGGTCAATTTAAGGAATTTTTCGTTTTCTGCACGTCTTTTGTAAATATTTCTTGACAACATTCGGAAAAACATCCAAATCACAAGCAGAGTTTCGAGAAGCCACAGAGCAATATTATAAACAAAAATATTGACTATGAAGAGTATAAAGTATACAGCCAGAAGAAAATTGTTAAGGCTGTCAGAGCCGTATCTTCCCTGCATAAATCTCATTAGTCTCTCTCTAAGATACCTCATAAAAATCCCTCTCAATTGCGTATTTTACTAAAGTTTAGCATTCAAATTATATCTTGTCAATAGAAAAATATTCTTGTTTACAAATAAATATGAAAGTTTTAACATTTCTATTTACCTCTGTTAACAAAGAGCAGCAAGGAAAGCGTGTTTCTTCATTTTTACATCTTGCATATAAATTCATCCACCCGGGAGAAACCTGTTACAAACGCAAAATACAAAATATTGTGTTTTTCTATTGACAAATCACTAGATATGGTGTATAATAAAGCTCCACACTATAAAAAATACAGCAAAGGAGCTACTTGTGAAGATAATCAAACGTAACGGCGCTGAGGCCGTATTTGATAACGAAAAGATATTTGCCGCTGTCAGCAAAGCCAATGAAGCGGTTGACGAAGCCGACAGAATAAGCGAAAAAGATATAAAAAAAATTACCGATAAGGTTACAAAAAAATGCGAAAAGCTCTCCCGCGCAGTAAGCGTTGAGGAGGTGCAGGATATGGTTGAGCGAGAGATTATGTCAACAGGCGCATTTACTCTTGCGAAAACCTACATTACTTATAGATATACCCGTGAGCTTGTTCGTAAGTCTAACACCACAGATGACAAAATAATGTCGCTTATTGAGTGTAACAACGAGGAGGTAAAGCAGGAGAACTCCAACAAGAACCCCACCGTCAACTCGGTTCAGCGTGACTATATGGCAGGCGAGGTTTCTAAGGACATTACCCGCAGAATTCTACTCACCCCCGATATTGTAAAGGCTCACGAGGAAGGACTTATTCACTTCCACGATGCCGACTACTTTGCACAGCATATGCACAACTGCGATCTTGTTAACCTTGAGGATATGCTGGAGAACGGTACAGTCATCAGCGGAACAATGATAGAAAAGCCCCACAGCTTCTCTACCGCCTGCAACATTGCAACTCAGATAATAGCTCAGGTTGCATCAAATCAGTATGGCGGTCAGTCTATAAGCCTTACTCACCTTGCCCCCTTTGTAAAAATCAGCCGTGAAAAGATAAGACGCGCGGTTGTATCAGAGCTTGCCGAGGCGGGAGTTACAGACGGGGCTATTATTACTAAAATTACCGAGAAGCGGCTGCGTGATGAAATTAACCGCGGTGTTCAATGTATACAGTACCAGGTTGTAACCCTGCTTACAACTAACGGACAGGCTCCCTTTATCACCGTTTTTATGTACCTTGGAGAAGCAAAGGACGACGAAACAAGAGCCGACCTTGCCCTTATTATTGAAGAGGTGCTTGAGCAGAGAATAAAGGGTGTTAAAAACGAGGCGGGCGCATGGATTACCCCCGCTTTCCCTAAGCTTATTTACGTTCTTGAAGAGGACAATGTGCGTCCCGGCTCAAAATATCATTACCTTACCGAGCTTGCGGCAAAATGCACCGCAAAGCGTATGGTTCCCGACTATATTTCCGAAAAGATAATGCTTAAAAATAAGGTTGACAAAAACGGCGAGGGCCATTGCTATACCTGTATGGGCTGCCGCTCATTCCTTACCCCCTATGTTGACGAAAACGGAAAGCCTAAGTATTACGGCAGATTTAACCAGGGCGTTGTAACAGTAAACCTTGTTGACATCGGTCTTTCGGCAGGGGGAGATATGGAGAAGTTCCGCCAGGTCTTTGACGAGCGAATGGAGCTTTGCCACAAGGCCCTCAGAGCAAGACACGAAAGGCTTAAGGGCACTCTCTCCGACGCTGCGCCTATCCTCTGGCAGTACGGAGCACTTACAAGACTGCCTAAGGGCGAGCCAATAGACAAATACCTCTATGGAGGTTACTCTACCCTCTCTCTCGGTTATGCGGGACTCTGGGAATGTGTTTATGCTCTTATAGGAAAGAAGCTCACCGAGCCGGAGGGCGAGGAATTGGGTCTTGAGATTATGAGAATGCTCAACTCCTACACCGCAAAGTGGAAGGCTGAAGAAAACATTGACTATTCTCTCTACGGCACACCCCTTGAGTCCACCACCTACAAGTTCGCAAAATGTCTGCAAAAGAGGTTTGGCATTGTAGAGGGTGTTACCGACAAAAACTACATTACAAACTCCTACCACGTTCACGTAACCGAGGAGATTGACGCCTTTGACAAGCTCTCACTTGAAGCAAAGTTCCAGGCTCTCTCACCCGGAGGAGCTATCTCCTATGTTGAAGTGCCTGATATGCAGAACAACATTCCCGCAGTTCTCGGTGTTATGGAATACATATACGACAATATTATGTATGCCGAGCTTAACACAAAGAGCGACTTCTGCCAGGAGTGCGGATATGACGGAGAAATCCTTATCGAAAAGGACGATGACGGAAAGCTAGTATGGGAATGCCCCAACTGCCATAACCGCGACCAGTCAAAAATGAATGTCGCAAGACGCACCTGCGGCTACATCGGAACACAGTACTGGAATCAGGGAAGAACTCAGGAAATACAGGAAAGAGTTTTGCACCTCTAATATTAAAATAGTAAAAACCACCGGTTGAACCGGTGGTTTTTATTAACTGTTAAAAAGGTAAACCCTTGTTTCGTAGGGTTTTAGGATTTTTTCGTCTCTTTCATTGTAATTTGAGAGTATAAGCTCGCCCTTTTCGGTATTATATCGGTTGGGGATTTTAATTTTGGTAGGCTTTTCGCTAAAGGAGCAGACAACGAGGAGTCTTTGGCTCTCGGTTTCTCTTGTGTAAACATAGAGCTTCTTGCTCCTGCGGAAATGCTCCTTGTACTCTCCGTATCTTACAACAGGCAGGCTCTTTCTGAGTGCTATCGCCTTACGGTAAAAGTTAAGGAGCGAGTCGGGGTCGTTCTCTTCCCTCTCCACATTTATTTCCTTATAATTCTCGTTTACGGGAAGCCAGGGTGTGCCTGTGGTAAAGCCTGCGTTTTCTTCAGCCGACCATTGCACAGGAGTGCGGGCAGAGTCGCGGGAAGAGCGCCAGAGTTTCTTTAACCTTTCCTCGGGGGATTTATTAAGGTTAGAGTGATTGTAATTATAAACCGTTTGCACATCCTCATACATCTCGGGACTTTCAGGACGCCAGTTTAACATTCCTATCTCCTGTCCTTGATAGAGGAATGGTGTGCCCTGCTGGAAGAGATAGGCTGCGGCAAGGGTTTTTCCGCTCTCGGTGCGGTATTTTTCACTTCCGTAGCGAGAGATTATTCTCGGGTGGTCGTGGTTCTCGATATACAGCATATTCCAGGCTTTGCCCGACAGCTTATACTGCCAATCGGAAAATGCCTTTTTCATCTTACGGAGCTTAAATTTTGTGGGAATCCAGTCGGTGAATAGACAGTCTGCGGTTTCGCACTGGAACTGTATCATCATATCTATTTGTCCCTTTTCCTCGTCGATGTACTTAAGCGCCCTCTTCGGCCACACAAGGGGTGCTTCGGCAAGGGTGAAGCAATCATACTTGTCAAAAACATCTCTCTTAAACTCAGCGAGATATTCGTGGATATGAGGTCCGTGATTGTATTTTCTCATTCCTTTGTATATAGGGAAGATGTGGTCGTTGGGAAGCCCCTCGGTCTTTGAAATATAGGTTATAACGTCCTCTCTGAAGCCGTCAACGCCCATATTGAGCCAAAAATGTAAAATTTTCTTTACTTCTTCACGCACAAGAGGGTTATCCATATTAAGGTCGGGCTGCTTTATGGCAAAGAGGTGGAGATAATATTCTCCTCTCACATCGTCATAAGTCCATGCCTTGCCCTCAAAGTTTGAGTCCCAGTTGTTGGGTAGCTTTCCACCCGGCTCACCCGGTCGCCAGATGTAATAATCGGTATAGGGGTCAATTCTTCTGCGGCTTTTTTCAAACCACTCGTGCTCGTCGCTTGTGTGATTTACCACAAGGTCCATAAGCAGCTTCATTCCCCTCTCGTGGCAGCCCTGAAGCACCTGTTTAAATGCCTCCATACCGCCAAACTCGGGGGCTATATCCATATAATTTGCTATGTCATAACCGCAGTCTGCTCCCGGAGAGGGATAAATAGGCGAGAACCATATTCCGTCACAGCCGAGGCTTTTTATATAATCAAGCTTTTCAAGCACGCCCCACAGGTCGCCCATTCCGTCACCGTCGCCGTCCTTGAAGCTGCGAGGCCATATCTGGTAAAATACCATATCCTTATACCAGCGTTTGCGTTCCATAATTTTCTCCTTATATGTTTTTAATCAAAGGCAAGACCGAAATACTCGGGGTAGACATTGCTGTCACAGAAAGGTAAATACATCGCAAAGGGCATGTCACCCCCGGGGGTCATAAAGACACCTTCAGCACAACCGAGCGAGCATACTATGTCGGCGGCTCGATTTGTGTTGCCGAGAAGCTCTATGCCGTAAAGTCTATCGCCTTCTCTCCGAGCCGCAAGCAGAAGGTCCTCTCCGGCATAAAGCTCTGCCTGACCTTTGAGAAAGCATAGGCTTTCCCCCTCCTGTATAACACCCATGCGGGGCAAAAGCTCTCGCCTTAATTCGCCATATTCTTTAGCATCTATTCTTCTGATATCCGTCAGTTTCCCGGAGCAGACACATTCGGTTTTGCTCTTATAAGCTCGGGTGATATATCCAAGACTCTCGTAAAAATCAAAGAGGGATTTTTCTCCCGGAACAAGCACCGCACCCTCATAGCCCGAGGATTTAATACGCTCGTGGGTGTACCGCATAAGCCTTTTGCCAAGGCCTTTTCCTCTTTCTGCTTTTGCTGTTGCAACAGCGTAAATATAGGCTATTTTTCTTCCCTCGAAAGAGCAGTCAAGAATGTAAAGGGCGGAAAGCACCTTATCACCCTCGGTAACCGCAAAGCACCTGTCGGGGCTGAATGCCGTATGAAAAAAGGAATTGATAAAATTCTCGCTATCTCCAAAGGCCTCCTGCCAAAGCAATTTCAAGCCATGAATATGTCGAAGCTCGGGATTATCAATATTCATGACCGTCCTCCAAAAGACATGCCCAGAATTTTTCTACCCTGTGGTG
Source organism: Eubacteriales bacterium (assembly GCA_045658565.1). Taxonomy (GTDB): domain Bacteria; phylum Bacillota; class Clostridia; order Oscillospirales; family CAG-272; genus UBA1740. The sequence continues at coordinate 13,300 of JAZOVF010000028.1, read as the reverse complement.
AGGGCCATAGCTCTCCTTTGCCTTTCTCAGTCCCTCAAGCCCCATATCCTCTTCTCTGTCAAGATACCGCACCTCGGGATATTTGTCTCTTATATACCTTGCCAGCTCACAGTTTATTATTGCATATGTGCCCTGAATATCCGAGCGAGCCTTTTCAAAATGAACATCAAAGGTATCGTGTGACATCCGACTTGCAAAGCTGAATGCCAAAACCTCACCCTCCGAAATTATAGCCATTCCCTCAAGGCAAAGCTCCTTATAGTCTCTGAATGCCTTTTCAAGAGCCGCCTCTTCCATTTTGTAATCGGCATTTGGATTTTCCTCAAGCTTTTCTCTGTACCATCGCTCCGCCATTTCCCGAACTAAACCGATGTTATTTTCGGTTATAGGCTCTGCCTTATAGTCGGGGCAGGCATCCTTAAAGCGGTTTATATGATTGCGCTTTGCTTGATACTTTTTACCCTTAAGGTCGGCAAGGTCGTTAATATCGTAAACATAGTCATATGAGCCCTCGTCGGAGTGAAAGCTGAATTTTTCGGGGTAAAGCTCCATAAGTGTATCCCGTGCTCCCCTGCTGAGTCCGGTTATACGGCAAGGAATACCTCTGTCCTCAGCGTCGGCAATAATACTGTCGATTACCGCCTTTTTGTCTCCCCTCCCCACAGGGTAAGGATAAACGCTTCGACGGCTGAACTGAGAAAAAATAACAATATGCCCATCCTTTATAGCAAAGCTCTGTCTGCCCCAAAGATAAAGATTTGCAAAGGAGAATTCGCATCCCCTTGCCTCTCTGTCGGGAAAATAGCTTTCATAAAGCGCCTTGTCAGAGGGAGCTATTCTTTTAAATTCTATTCTTTCTGTACTTTTTGTATCTGCCATACTTCCTACCGATTTATCTTTTTAATTTATTTTATCATAATAATGAAACAAACACAAGAGTTATTATACACTTTATATCGGTTTTTATAAAAAAACAACCGCCTACCGAAAAACAGCGGGCGGTTGTCAAAATTATGCCTCAATAGAATATTTTGAAGAATATTCCTTGTATTTTTCCTCATAAATCTTGCTTCCCTGCTTTATATCAGCAAGATACTTGTGAAGGTCCATAGCATCAAAGGTGGAAATCTCTATAACACAGCCGCCGATGTTTGAGCAATGGTCAGACACGCGCTCAAAGTTGTTAAGCAGGTCGGCAAGAATAAAGCCGTGCTCGATAGAGCATTCGCTCTTCTGAAGTCTTATAATATGGTTGCGCTTTATATCGTCCTTAAGGTCGTCAACAACCTGCTCAAGAGGCTCGATATCCGCGGCAAGATTTACGTCATTAAGCCTAAAGGAACGCTCGGTAAGGTCAATTGTTTCGCCAACTGCCGCTCTGAGAACAGAAAGCTCGCGCTTTGCCTCTGCCGAGAACTCAATCTTTTTCTCCTTCATCTCTTCTGCAGACTCAAGAATGTTTACCGCATGGTCGGAAATACGCTCAAGGTCGCCTATGATGTGAAGAAGCTTTGTTACCTGCTTTGAGTCTCTGTCAGAGAGGTCTCTTGCAGAAAGCTTGACAAGATATGTACCGAGAGTATCCTCATAAACGTCGGCCTTTGTTTCAAGGTCGCGTATTGAATCGGCAAGCTTTACATCAAAGTTATCAAAGAGGCTCATAGCATCAATCATAGCCTTGCAGGATATTTCTGCCATAGAGGCGGTAACCTCGGTAGCACGTCCGACCGCAACAGAGGGAGTCTCGAAAAGACGTTCGTCAAGAAGATTTGCGCTCTCGTTCTCGTTGGGGTCGTCCTTGATGGTAAGGCAGGCAAGCCTTTCAAGCAGCTTGTAGAACGGAGCTATTGCAACAACAGAAAGAATCTTGAATACTGTGTGGATTATGGCGATGTCCCACATGTTTGTAGCCTCTGAAACAAAGGGGAAGCCGCCGGGAATAATAAGCCCGTTGAAAAGATAGAACAGCGACAGCCAAATCACAACACCGATAATGTTAAAGTAAAGGTGAATTATAGCCGCGCGTCTACCGTTCTTATTTGCTCCGATAGAGGAGAGCATTGCAGTAACGCAAGTACCGATATTCTGTCCCATAACGATAGGAATTGCCGCGCCGTATGTAATAGCACCCGTAACTGTAAGCGACTGTAAGATACCGACAGAGGCAGACGATGACTGTACAATTGCGGTAAGAACAAGACCCGCCAAAACTCCGAGAATGGGGTTGTCGAACATAGTGAGAATGGCCTTGAAGCCCTCGTCGCTCTTAAGACCTGCGACAGAGGCTGACATAATGTCCATACCTGTCATAAGCACCGCAAAGCCGAGAAGAACTGCACCTATATCACGCTTTTTACCGCGCTTTACAAACATAATAAGGCAAATACCGATAAGAGCAAGAATAGGCATCCAAGCATCGGGCTTAAGCCACTCAAGGGCAGCAACCGCATCAGCGCCCTCTTCACCGCCAAGTCCAGAAAGAGCTGTAAGCCACGCGGTAACCGCTGTACCCACGTTTGCACCCATTATAACACCGACAGACTGTAAAAGCGTCATCGTACCCGAGTTAACAAAGCCCACGACCATAACCGTTGTGGCCGAGGAGGACTGAATAACGCAGGTTACACCAAGTCCGAGAAGAAATCCTTTCAAAGGATTTGAGGTCATTTTTCCTAAAATGACTTTAAGGCTGTTTCCTGCGCTTTTTTTAAGCGAGTCTCCCATAACGTCCATACCGTAGAGGAAGAGCGCAAGACCGCATATCAGCTGAAGTACTTCAAATATACCCATTAAAAAATACCTTTCTTATTTAAGATACGGAAAAATCCATTCTAATTTTACAATAAATTAACCTTATTTTCAAGTATTTTTTACATAAAAGTAGGGATAAACCGCTGAAAAGTACAATTTTTGTTAAATTTAAACGAAAAAAGCACCTGCATCTCAAAGAATACAAGTGCTTTTTGTTCATTGTTTTATTCAATCAATCACCTTATAACCCTGAGCCGTTATTGCGGCATCAAGAGTCTCTCGGTTTACACCCTCGTTTACGGTTACTGTTGCCTCTCCTGCCTTGTGGCTTACCTCGGCGGACAAAACGCCATCAATTCCCTCAAGGGTTGATTTTACCCTTGCTTCACAGTGGGGGCACATCATTCCCTCAATTTTCATTGTAATTTTCATTTCTGTTTTCTCCTTTTTTGTTATCAAACCATCATTTGTATTAAATTTTCTCTCTTTAAAGCCATTAAGTCGCAAAGCATTTGAAACAACACACAGACTTGATATACTCATAGCCGCAGCTCCCAGCATCGGGCTCATCTCAAGTCCGATAATAGGTATAAGCACACCTGCCGCAACAGGAATTCCAAGGCTGTTGTAAATAAATGCCCAGAAGAGATTTTGCTTAATGTTTCTAAGCACAGCCCGCCCCAGCCGCACGGCATTAAGAACACCCATAAGCGACTCTCTTACAAGCACAACATCTGCCGACTCTATGGCTATATCTGTTCCGCCTCCGATAGCCATTCCCACATCCGCTCTTGCAAGAGAGGGAGCATCGTTTATTCCGTCGCCAACCATTATCACTCTGCCCTTCTCCGAAAGTGAGCGTATTATGGCTTCCTTATCGCCCGGCAAAAGCTCGGCTCTAACATCATCAATGCCTGCCTCACGTCCTATCGACTCAGCGGTAAGGCGGTTATCTCCTGTCAGCATTACAACATTTATTCCCATGCTTTTAAGCCCGGCTACAGCCTCTCTGCTATCGGGGCGAATGGTGTCGGATACGGCTATCATACCCATAACCTCTCCATCACAGGCAAAAAACATGGGTGTTTTTCCCTCGTTGGAAAGTCGCAGATAGCCCTTTTTCATCTCCTCTGCTTCGCCAAATTTCTCGGATATAAATTTGTAGCTTCCGCCATATATTTCTTTGCCATCTGTGACTGCTCTGACTCCTCCGCCCACAATTGCCTCGAAATAAGCTGCCTCTTTAAGAGGAATTTTTTCCTCTGCGTATCTGCAAATCGCGCGGGCTAAGGGATGCTCGCTTTTTGACTCAGCCGAATAAGCGATAGAAAGCAGCTCCTCCCGACTCCGCTTACCAAAGGGTACAACGTCGCCGACCGACATCACTCCGCTTGTAACCGTTCCCGTCTTATCAAGAGCTATAGTTTTTGCTCTTCCTACAAGCTCCAGCGCCTCGGCACTCTTATAGAGTACACCGATTTTCGCGCCAACACCGCCGCCTACCATTATTGCCACGGGTGTTGCAAGGCCGAGGGCGCAGGGACAGCTTATTACAAGGACTGATATCGCTCTGCCAAGAGATGCTCCGACTCCGACTCCGACGAGCATCCACACCGCAAAGGTCAATATACCAATGCCGATAACGGCAGGAACAAAGATTCCCGAAATTTTGTCTGCGAGCTTTGAAATAGGAGCTTTTGTCGCAGTGGCATCCTCTACCATTCTGATAATGGATGCAATAGTGGTGTTTTCACCAACCTCGGTAGCCCTGCATTTTAGATAACCGGTTCCGTTAATTGTTGCGGAATACACTCTGTCACCCACCGATTTATCTACAGGAATAGATTCTCCTGTCAAGGCAGCCTCATTAAGAGTGCTCTCCCCCTCGGCAATAACACCGTCACAGGCAATCGCCTCTCCCGGCCGAACTATAAATATTTCACCGATATCCACCTCTGATGCAGGTACTGTAACCTCCCTCCCTTCCCTTATCACAGTAACGGTTTTTGGAGACAGGTCCATAAGACTCTTTATTGCATTTGTGGTTTTTCCTTTTGCTCTTGCCTCAAGCATTTTGCCGAGGGTGATAAGAACAAGTATCATTGCCGCCGACTCAAAGTAAAGCCCATGGAGATAATGGCTGATATCCTCGCCCGATGCTAAGCTCTCACACATAATAAAAACTATAACCGCGCTATATACAAATGAAGCTCCCGAGCCAAGAGAAACAAGGGTATCCATATTTGGAGAACGTCGAATCAACCCTAAAGCTCCGTTAATAAAGAACTTGCGGTTGATAAATATAATAATCCCCGAAACAATCAGCTGAAAAAGAGCAAGCGACAATGGACTGCTCGGAAAAGCAGACGGCATAGGCGCGCCGAGCATTGCAACTCCCATTGAAACATACATAAGCGGCAAAAGCAACACCGCAGATATTACAAATCTCTTAAAAACGGCATTTTCCCGGTTGTTTTGCAAACGATTGTTGTCATTTTCTTTGCTTTTTGCTTTGCTTTCCACGGTTTTTGCTCCGTATCCTGCCTTGACAACCGCATCAATTATTTCTTCATCGGTAGCATCCCCCTCGGCTATCATAGAGCCTGTCAGAAGGTTTACAGAGCAGGATTTTATCCCCTCCAGGTTTGCTACCGCTTTTTCTACTCTTGCTGAGCAGGCAGCGCAGCTCATTCCCAAAATTTCAAATTTTCTCATTTCATCATCCTCTCAACAGTCTTTACAAGCTCATCTACCGTATCAAGCCTGTCATTCTTTATATCATTGACCACACAGCTCTTTATATGACTTGAAATAAGCTCTTTTGAAAAAGAGGACAGTGCCGACTGTATCGCAGAAATCTGTGTCAGAATATCAACGCAATAGGCATCGTTTTCTACCATATTCCTAACTCCTCTGACCTGCCCCTCAATGCGGCTCAGTCTGTTTGTCAGCATACGGCGTTCCTCTTCCTCGCGCTTTTTTGTTTTGCAGCAATCACTCATTACGCTTCCCCCACAGTTCCTAATTTGAAATTTTGAATTCCTAATTTTCTATTTCTCGTTTTTAATTTCTAATTTATTATATACCCCCCACGGGTATTTGTCAAGAATTTTATGTAGACATCTTTACCGTTTTGTGTTATAATGAATTCAGAAATAATAGATTCGGAGCATTATATGAGGGAACTTAAGAAAATAACCGACTTCTCAGCACCAGAGCTTGATGTTTTTGTGCGTCTTACCGGCGCACAGCTTCGCTCGAAGGTTGAGCCTGAGCGTGGAATTTTTATTGCAGAAAGTCCTACCGTTATTGAAGTTGCGCTGAACTCGGGATGTGAGCCTGTGGCTCTGCTTACCGACGAAAGACTGATTAACGGAGCGGTTAAAAACATTATTGAAAGAGTCGGAGACATTCCGATATATATTGCCGAGCGCGAGGTTCTTTCATCTTTGACAGGCTTTGAGCTGACAAGAGGCGCGCTTTGCGCTATGAAACGCCCCGAGCCAAAAACTCTTAACGAGCTTTTGGCGGATGCAAGAAGAATTGCCGTGCTTGAGGCGGTTGCAGATTCAACAAACATCGGAGCGCTTTTCCGCTCTGCGGCTGCCCTTAACATTGATGCGGTGCTGATAACACCCACCTGCTGCGACCCCCTTTGCAGAAGGGCTGTCAGAGTAAGTATGGGAACGGTTTTTCAGGTTCCGTGGGGTAAGATAGGTGAAAAGCCCGCCGACTGGCCGGATGGGGGAATGAAGCAGCTTTCCGACCTTGGATTTAAAACGGTGGCAATGGCTCTTTGCGACAGAACTGTAAATATTGACGACCCGATTTTAGCTAAAGAGGAAAAACTTGCCATAATTCTTGGAACAGAGGGAGACGGACTCACGAAAAGCACAATTGCCTCCTGTGATTACACGGTAAAAATACCAATGTCAGGGGGAGTTGATTCGCTTAATGTGGCTGCCGCAGGTGCGGTTGCCTTTTGGGAGCTTGCCGCAAGAGGTCAGACTGTAAGACGCTGAGCCTATAACATTTCAGTATTTAATATTGTCAAAAACTTATATTTTCACAATTTTTTTCTCAAAGGTATTGCAATTTTCTTTTGTTTGTGGTAAAATACCTCTATATAATATCGCAGTTTGCGTCCAAATTATCGAAAGGCTTTAAAATATGGAACTTCAGATTCTCGAAAGCATTCTTCTTGTTGTACTTCTTGTTGCGGCACTCTTTATTATTGTTGCCGTTCTTCTTCAAAAAAGCTCTGACGAAGGTCTCTCCGGCTCTATCACAGGCGGCTCTGATACCTTCTATGGCAAAGACAAGGCCTCTCACGGTGAGAGAACCCTCTTTATCTTTACTATCATCGTGGCTATTATATTTGTTCTTGCGGTCCTGGCCGTTTACGTAATTCAGCCCGACTTCTACGCTACTTATTCTCTTGACGAGTGGAAGACCAACACCTTCAACACCTACCAGGAAATTTTCAAGTAATAACTTAGGCTGCCGCACTCGTTGCGGCAGTTTTTGTTTTTGAATAATAACGAGGCTGGTATTTAGTTATACTAAGAAATATGAAGAACAATAATTTTAACAAATTTGCAAAACGAAATACACACAAGCGCCGTTCTAAAGATGCGGCGCGCGCCGAGCTTTTACGTGCCGTAAGAGAGGTGGAGGCCGACTATTCGGGATTTAAAATACGCGATTCCTTTGATGGCGGCAGACATGCCCGAGTGTCACACTCTCCACACCGCGACGAGAAAACGGTAAGAGGTGTTTTTTCCTCATCAAAGTCGGGCTTTGGCTTTGTGAGGACCGAGGAACTCACAAGGGATATTTTTATTCCCGAGCACAAGACACACGGCGCAATAGACGGCGACCTTGTTGAGGTAATTTATCACAGCTATACGGGATATAATGGGGAAGAAAAAACCGAGGGACGGGTAAGCCGCATTGTGGAATACGGCAGAAAAACGGTTGTGGGAACTCTTGATGAGGAAATTTACCGCCACGGCAGACGCACCTATCGCTCGTCGGTAATAATTCCCGATGATACCCACCTGACCATCACCCCCTACGTCAGCGACACTATGGGAGCTGAGATTGGCGACAAGGTTATAGCAAGGCTTGTAAGAAACAATAATTCCTCCCCCGAGTGCATTGTAACCGCTATTCTCGGCCATACAGAGTCAAGAGAAGCAAACTATGCGGCAATTCTTGCCGAATCGGGTATAGAGACGGAATTTTCCTCGGAGGAGCTTTCGGAAGCCGAAAGGCTTGCTTCTCTCCCTCTCACAGACGAGGGCAGAGCCGGATTTGACGATATAATTTTTACTATGGACGGTGAGGGCGCAAAAGACCTTGACGACGCGGTATCGATAAGAAGGCTTGACTTTGGCTACCGCCTGGGTGTTCATATTGCCGATGTCAGCGAGTATGTTAAGGAGAAAACGCCGCTTGACAGATGCGCTATGACAAGAGGTACAAGCGTTTACTTTGTAGACAAGGTTGTGCCAATGCTGCCACCTGCTCTGTCAAACGGCGCATGCTCGCTGAACTCGGGCGAAGAAAAATATGCCCTGTCTGCCATAATCGACCTGGATAAAGATGGTAATATACTGAGCACCGATATAAAGGAATCTGTTATAACAAGCTCGGTAAGAGGTGTTTACTCCGAGATAAACCTTTTGCTTGACGGTGTTAATGACTCCGAGCTGAAAGAAAAATACAAGGCCGTCTCTCCCTCGCTAGAGATAATGCTGGAGCTTTACAAAATCCTTCTTAAAAAAAGAGAAAGTCAAGGATATATAGACTTTGACACAGCCGAGGCAGAAATATACCTTGACGATGACGGACTTCCATCTCATATAGACAGGCGTGAGCGAGGAGTAAGCGAAAGAATAATAGAGCAGTTTATGCTGACGGCAAACGAGGCGGTTGCAACCCTGCTTTATAACAAGGGAATACCCTGTGTTTACCGTATCCACGAGCCTCCCCCTGAGGAGAAATTTTCGGAATTTGTAACCTATGCTCACAACCTAGGCTTTGACACATCTGTAATAACAAAAAGAGATGTTACACCGAGAGCTTTGCAAAATCTGCTTTCGGAGGCCGAGGAGCAAGGCAATCTTTCACAGGTCTCTCACGCAATGCTCCGAGCTATGTCTAAGGCGAAATATTCCTCCGAGCGCTCGGCTCACTTTGGCCTCGGAATGGAGACCTATTGCCACTTTACCTCCCCTATCCGCAGACTCTCAGACCTTGCAACACACAGGATAATCAAGCGGGTATTGATTGGAGACAAGCGTCCCGAGGCTTATGCCTCTTATGCAAGAAGAGCTGCCGCAGCGGCAACCGATGCCGAGCTGCGAGCCGAGGGGGCAGAGAGAAGGATTGAAAATCTCTACAAGGCGCTTTATATGGCAGAGCATCTTGGCGAGGTGTTCTCTGCTACCGTATCCTCGGTGACACAGTACGGCCTTTTCTGCGAGCTTGAAAACACCTGCGAGGGGCTTATTCCTATAAGCGAGCTTCCGGGAATGTTTATTTTTGACGAAAAGACTTTAACAATACGCTCATCTGACACAAGCTACCATATAGCCGACAGCCTCACAGTTATGCTTGAAGAGGTTGATATTATAAGAGGAAAGCTACGCTTTTCGATAACGGATACCGAATAAATTCAAAAAAGGAGAAGCCAATGAAAGAAAATGTAAAGATATATACTCTTTCTTCACTTATACTTTTGTGCATTTTAAGCCTTGGCGGAGGCTTCTCCGAGCCATTGGCTCTCGTAGTTCGCCTGATTGCCTTTGCAGTCCCGACAGCTCTTGCCATTTGGTACTCTAAAGCAAATTCAGGCAATAGATACGCTTATCTTTCGCTTGACAAAAGAGGTTTGCTTTTACTTCCTGTGTTGCTTCCCTCCTTGCTTATTATCTTCGGGCTGTCTTTTGTTGTTTCTCTTATTATTTACAGCCTTACGGGAGCACAGGCAGATATGCCTGTAAGCGGCAACATTATTTTTGATGTTTTAAGCCTTGCGGTAGTGCCTGCCCTGACCGAGGAAATGTTTTTCAGATATGTTCCTCTGAAAATTATTGCCCCTTTGTCAAAAAAGAGTGCCTTGATTATTTCCTCGGTGTTCTTCGCTGTGATTCACACAAGCTTTTTCTCAATTCCCTATGCCCTTGCCGCCGGTATGTTATTTATGACTATTGACCTTATAACAGAAAGTGTGTGGCCATCGGTTATTCTTCATTTTTTAAACAATCTTATGTCTGTTGCCTGGATGTACGGCTCGGGCATAGAGGGCTTTGCCGAAATTTATATCGCCATGTTTGTTCTTGGGGCTGTCCTTTCGCTGATACCTATAACAATTCTTTTCAGAGACTACCGCAGACTGCTAAAAATTACATTTACAAAGAACGACAAGCCAATATTCCCCGCTATCTCCCTTGCGCTTATTATACCGACAGCGCTGATTGCATTTCTTGAATTTATTTAAGCAAGAGGCTATAAAATGGAAACAAAAGACGAAATTTATCAAGATGACGAATATTTTATGAGGGAAGCGATAAAGCTTGCCATTGATGCCGAGGAGCGCGACGAGGTTCCTGTCGGTGCCGTTGCCGTAAGAGACGGAAAAATAATCGCCCGAGCATCAAACACCCGAGAGGAGTCAAAGTGTGCAACCCACCATGCCGAGCTTTTGGCAATTGAAGAATGCTGTCATGTTCTTGGCGGCTGGAGACTGCCCGGTGTTACCCTGTATGTTACTATGGAGCCATGTGCTATGTGTGCAGGAGCAATAATCAATGCCAGAGTTCCGAGGGTGGTTTTCGGTGCGCCCGACCTACGCTTTGGTGCATTCGGCTCGCTTATCAACCTTGCCGAAGTACCATTAAACCATAAGCCCGAGGTTATAGGTGGAGTTCTCGGTGATGAGTGTGCAAAGATTTTGTCCGATTACTTTAAAAAGAAAAGACAAACAAAACCGTAACAGGTGTATACTAACTTCTGTAAGTGTTGACAAAAGAGACAAAATATGCTAAAATGTCAATGTTTTGGATATACAAAACAAAATTTCGGCTCTGAGACAAGAGAACGTATCAGCGCACTTCCCGACATCCCCCGATCCTGGCGGGCTGCACTCCTATGAATTTTTGTCAAGGACCGCTAAAAAAGAAAGGTTTTTTCATAAAATGAAAGTAAAGGCTTTGCATGAAAAGAGAGAGTATCTCAACATCCGTGAGATGGTTGAGGACATTGGCGAAAGGTATAAGGGAAGGGTTGCCTACCGCTACCGCAAAAATCCCCACGACAAAGAAGCTGTTGTTGTTACCTATGACGAAATGCGTGACCACATTCGCGCCTTTGCAACCGAGATTATATCTCGCGGACTTGCCGGAAAGAAAATTGCTGTTATCGGAAAGCATACCTACCAGATAATCCAGAGCTATTATGCGGTTATGTCCACAGGCGGTATATGGGTTCCTCTCGATAGGGACTGGGCTAAGGAGGACCTCTGTGACACCGTAAAGAGCGGAGAGTGCGACTTCCTTATGTGCGATACCGATATTGCAGAAAAGGGACAGTATATTGTAGAGGAGCTTGGACTTCCCGCACCTCTTTACCTTACAGGTGAGGACGAGGACAGCCTTGTTGCTTGGAGGGAAGCAGGCGCTAAGAAATTCAGTGAGGACAGCGCACCTTATTACAATGCCAAAATTGACCCCGATGCACTTGCCGAGCTTGTGTTTACCTCGGGTACCACCGGTCAGGGTAAGGGTGTTATGCTCTCACAGAGAAACTTTATGTCCGACCTTGCTGACGTTATCCCCTTTATAGACTTCTCTACCAAGTGCATGAACGTACTTCCACCCCACCACACCTACGGCTCTTCTGTTTCTATCTACGGTCAGAACTCTATCGGATGCGACATTTACATCTCTTCGGGCGTTAAGTATATACTCAAGGAGCTTCAGGAGCATAAGCCCGGTCACCTTGTTGCAGTTCCTCTCTATGTTGAGACCTTCTACAGAAGAATACTTAAGGGTATTAACGACAAGGGTAAACTTGCCGCGGGTCTCATGAATGTTCTTATGAGCATAAACAAATCCTGCCACAAGATAGGTCTCAAGCCCTTTGACGGTTTCTTCAAAAAGAAGATTCTCTCAAACTTTGGCGGCGAGCTTAATATGATAATCTCCGGCGGCGCTCCTCTTAACCAGGAGATGGCAGACCTCTTCGACTCTATCGGCGTCAAGGTGCTTAACGGCTACGGAATTACCGAGTGCGCTCCCATTATTGCAGTTAACCATAACAATTATATTGTTCCTAAGAGTGTCGGACCTGTTCTTCCCATAGTTGATTGCCGTATTGCCGATGCCGACGATAACGGTGAGGGCGAAATTCAGGTTAAAGGCCCCAACATTATGCTGGGTTACTTTAAGAACGATGAAGCAAATGCCGAGGCGTTTACCGAGGATGGCTTCTTCCGCACAGGCGACGCAGGTAAAATGAAAATCACCAAGGAAGGTGACAGAATCCTCTATATTACAGGTAGATTTAAGAATATTATCATTCTCTCCAACGGTAAAAATGTTTATCCCGAGGAGATAGAGGATGCTCTCAGCGCAACTCCCGGACTTCTTGAAATTGTTGTTTACGAGGGTAAATCCGCAAGAGGCGAAACCTTTAACGCAATTGTTGCGGAAATTTATCCCGACAAGGATATGCTGACAAAGAACGGTGTTACCGACTTTAAGGCATATTTCCAGAAGTTTATTAACGAGTACAACAAAACCGCCGTTCCTTATAAGAAAATCGGTCTCCTTAAGGTAAGAGAGGAAGAATTCCCCAAGAACACCTTAAGAAAAATTCTTAGAAGAAAGATCGATATGACCATTGACTAACTCCTGCTTTTTTGCAGCAAATCACCGCAGACCAAAAAATCTGCGGTGATTTTTTTGATTTTTTTCGTTTAAGTACTTGACAAATGCTTTTGGCTTTGGTATAATAGTATGGCTTTCAAATGGAAGGTTAGCTCAGTTGGGAGAGCATCTGCCTTACAAGCAGAGGGTCACAGGTTCGAGCCCTGTACTTTCCACCAAAGCATAGAGTCGGCAACGGCTCTATGCTTTTATTTACTCGTTTGGCTTGGTAGCTCAGTTGGTTAGAGCGCTAGCCTGTCACGCTAGAGGTCGTGGGTTCGAGCCCCATCCGAGTCGCCAACTTTTTACTAATTCCCACGGCTCGAACAGAGCAACAAATTAAATACCTGCGGATTTAGCTCATTTGGTAGAGCGCCACCTTGCCAAGGTGGAGGTGGCGGGTTCGAGCCCCGTAATCCGCTCCAAAAGCCAGTCTGGAATGACTGGTTTTTCTTTTTTTTATGCAGTAGGGACTCTGCACCCGCCAAGAACTCTCCGAGTTCTGCGGCTTCTTTCCAGTACGTTCGTGTGTCGCCGCCTATCGCCTGCACCTGCTCGGCTCTGCCGTCTCGCACTCGGCGCACTTCGCTTCACGAAAACAGTTATCAACTTTT
>JAZOVF010000027.1:0-40668 GCA_045658565.1 Eubacteriales bacterium | reverse complement strand
AGTCGATTTAAGGAGGCAGAAAAATGTTCTTATCAATGAATTGGATTGGAGATTTCGTTGACCTTTCAGGACTTGACAGAAAGGCTCTTATCCGTAACTTTACTCTTTCCACAGCCGAGGTTGAGGACATAATCGAAAAGGGAAGCGACATAAGCGGTATAGTTGTTGCAAAAATCCTCTCGGTAGAGAATCATCCCGAGTCTAAAAAACTTCACCTGCTTAAGGTTGACAAGGGTGACGAGGTTGTTGACATTGTTTGCGGCGCTCCTAACGTAAGAGAGGGAATGCTTGTAGCTCTTGCAACTGTTGGCGGTCAGGTTGGCGAGATAACCATATCTCCCCGTAAGGTTGCGGGTTACACCTCATACGGTATGTGCTGCTCTGAGGCAGAGCTTGGAATTTCTGATGACCATTCCGGGCTTTGGGACATTGAGCGTGACCTGCCCGAGGGTGTAAAGCTTGGAACCGATGTTAAGGAAATCTTTGACATCGAGGATATAATTTTTGAGGTTGATAACAAATCGCTTACCAACCGCCCCGACCTTTGGAGCCATTACGGAATGGCAAGAGAGTTTGCAACTCTTACAGGCAGAGAGCTTAAGAGCCCAGCTCTTCTCGATGTAGAGCAGTTTAAGGACCTCTCTCCCATTGCAGTAGATGTTAAGGCTACCGACCTTGTATGGCGCTATTCGGCTATTAAGGTTGAGAATATTACAAGGAAATACAGCCCCGCAAACATGAGAATAAGACTCTTCTATTGCGGTAGCCGTGCTATCAATTTCCTTGCCGACCTTACAAACTATGTTATGATGGAGCTGGGTCAGCCTATGCACGCATTTGATTGTGCAAAGGTTGATAAAATCGAAGTGCAGACATTCCCCGAGAGCTTCAAGTTTGCAACTCTTGACGGTGTTGAAAGAAATATTGATGATAAAATGCTTATGATAACCTCCGGTAACACTCCTGTTGCTATTGCAGGTGTTATGGGCGGTGATGCATCAAAGATTGAGGATGGCACAACATCCCTTCTCCTTGAGTCTGCAACCTTTGACGGTGTTTCGGTAAGAAAGACTACAACAAGACTCGGACTTCGTACCGATGCTTCTCAGAGATACGAGAAAATGCTGGACCCCGAGCTTTGCCGTACCGCAACCGAGAGACTTCTTGCTCTTCTTGACGAGTGCGACAGGGGTGCAAAGGTTACCTCTGCATTTACCGATGTTTATGTAAATAAGTATCCTACAATAAGCCTCGATTTCACAAAGGCGTATGTTGACCGCTATACAGGTATTGAGATTTCAAACGAGGCTATCGTAAAAACCCTTACAGCTCTTGGCTTTAAGGTAACTGTTGAGGGGGATAACTTCTCCGTAGTTGTACCCTCCTGGAGAGCGACTAAGGACGTTACCATAAAGGCTGATATAATCGAGGAAATCACCCGTATTTACGGATACGATAACTTCGAGATATTCACCTCCTCAAGCCCTCTTCTCCCTGTTCGCAAGGAGATAATCAAGTCTGACGAGGATAGAATGAAGGATATTATGGTTAAGAGCCATAGATTCCATGAGGTGCACTCTTACATCTGGTCCGACTCTAAGAAAAATGAGGAGCTTGGAATATCCACCCCCGAGAATGTAAGCATTATCAATGCACAGACCCCCGACCACACCCACCTGCGTGTGTCGATGATACCCACTCTTCTCTCGTTTGTTAAGGAGAACAAGAGCTATTCCGAGACATTCGGTATATTTGAGATCGGTCACACAGTTGAGGGGCTTCGTGAAAATCGAGAGTGTAACGAGAAAAATAAGCTTGGCGCAGTAATGTTCTCAAAGGCTATGGGTGAAGAGCAGCTCTTCCTCCGTATGCGTGATATTGCGGCAGAGCTTGTGTCTGACATTCTTCATAGGAATGTAGAGTTCTCCTCTGCAGAGCTTTACGACTTCTGTCACCCTGTAAACACCTTTGATATTAAGGTTGGCGGTGTTAAGGTTGGTTATATTGCAGTGCCTCATCCCACCGTCTGTGAGAATATTGACAAGAAGTGCGCCGTTGCATTCTTCGAGATATTTACCGAGGACTTTGCCGCTATTAAGGCAGCTGATGTTAAGTATGCAGAGCCTTCAAAGTTCCCCGCAATAGATATTGATATGACCTTTACCGCTGATGTTGGTGCAATTGCATTTGATGAGCTTGTAAAAGCATCAAAGACCGCCGCAGGCGACCTGCTCTCAGACATTGCGCTTAAGGATATCTATACTGCAGACGGCACTTCTGCAGTAACATTCCGCTTCTCCTTTGTTTCGAGCGAGAGAACGCTGACAAAGCAGGAGCTAGCTCCCGCCACCGAGGCTATCTGCAAGGCTCTCGAGCCTCAAGGCCTCATGCTTAAGGTTTAAGTTGGAATAAATAAAAAAACAGCCTAAATCCAATGATTTAGACTGTTTTTTTGTGCAAAAAGCACTAAATTTTGGTCGAAGTGTGGAGATTCGAACTCCAGGCCTCCAGTACCCGAAACTGGCGCGCTACCAACTGCGCTACACCTCGATTTGGTGATTTTTATGCGATTTTTTTGTAAGTGGTCAAACATGTGGTCAAACCGAATTTTGCGAACCAAAAGCAGAATTTTGAGAGCCGAAAAAGTCAGTGTTTCCAAGGGGGTTCGGCATTTTTGGTTTTTTTGAAAGGAAAAACGATGATTTCCACATGAACGCCGTGCTCTACCAAATGAGCCAGAACCGGATATCGTTGGTTTTGATTAGTTCTGTGCGATTAGGTTTCGAGAGAAATACTTATTTCCTTGGCATATAACTCTAGTATTATATCATTTTTTCAAACAAAAGTCAAGCCTTTTTTGAAAAATCAAAGGGAAGGATTTTGAAAAAATCAAAGGGAAAATCAAAGGGAAACAAATTGAAGATGTAACGAAGCCTTATTCCGCAGATGCAGCTATTTCTGCAGAGAATATTGCAAATGCATTTGTAGTTACCAACGGAATGCCTCAACAAACAATGAATTTCTACTTTGCAATCGATAACGTAGTATTCAGAAAGATAGCTGAATAATCAAAAAAACACTAAAGCAGGGCGGATTTTCCGCCCTGTTCTTTTGTTCGGTCAGTCTATTTTAATTATAAAAAGACATTTATATATTTTTGAAAATCACTTGAATTTACTTGGATTATGTGATACAATATACGAGGCTAAATTCTAGCCTGTTATTTTATTCAAAATTTTATAGTTCGGAGGTATTGAACATGGAAAAGATTAAAATGACAACCCCACTTGTTGAGATGGACGGAGACGAAATGACCAGAATCATCTGGCAGATGATTAAGGACGAGCTCCTCTATCCCTTTATCGACCTTAAGACCGAGTATTACGACCTTGGTCTGCCCGAAAGAGAGCGCACAAAGGACCAGGTCACCTTTGACGCAGCCTATGCTAACCAGAAGTACGGCGTCAGCGTAAAGTGCGCAACCATAACCCCCAACAAGCAGAGAGTTGAAGAGTACAACCTTACCGAGATGTGGAAGAGCCCTAACGGCACAATCCGCGCAATTCTCGACGGTACTGTTTTTAGAGCGCCTATTCTTATTGACTCTATTAAGCCTGCTGTAAGAAACTGGAAAAAGCCTATCACCATTGCCCGTCACGCATACGGCGACGTTTACAAAGCAACTGAGTACCGTGTACCCGGCGAGGGAAAGGCAGAGCTTGTTTACACCGACAAAAATGGCTGTGAGTCCTTCCGCGAGACAATCTATGACTTTGAGTGCGGTGGTGTGCTTCAGGGACAGTATAATAAGGATTCCTCAATCGAGTCCTTCGCTCATTCCTGTTTCCAGTACGCAATCGACACAAAGCAGGACCTTTGGTTTGCTACCAAGGACACAATTTCAAAGCAGTATGACCAGACCTTCAAGCTTATTTTCAAGGAAATCTACGACGCAGATTACAAGGAGAAGTTTGAAGAGCTTGGAATTACATATTTCTACACCCTTATCGATGACGCGGTTGCAAGAGTTATCCGCTCCGAGGGCGGTTACATCTGGGCTTGCAAGAACTATGACGGCGACGTTATGAGCGATATGGTTTCTACCGCATTCGGCTCACTTGCTATGATGACCTCTGTTCTCGTTTCTCCCGACGGAAAGTATGAGTACGAGGCAGCTCACGGCACAGTTACAAGACACTATTACCGCTTCCTTAAGGGCGAGGATACCTCAACCAACCCCATGGCTACAATCTACGCTTGGTCCGGCGCTCTCAGAAAGCGCGGCGAACTTGACGGTCTTTCTGACCTTGTTAACTTTGCAGACAAGCTGGAGGAGTCCTGTATCGACACTCTTAACGACGGAATTATGACAAAGGACCTTGTAGGTCTTGTTGAAGAGGGCTTCAAGGCAACCGCAGTTAATACCATAGAGTTTATCAAGGCAATAAGAGCAAGACTTGAAAATAAACTTGCATAAACCGGGATAAAACCTCGAAAAGCAAATAAATGTTTGCAAAAAGGCAATATCAAACCGCTCCTCGTGGGTTTTTGGAATGATATTGCCTTTTTATATTCAATTTTGCATTTTTTATGCTGCCTTGGGCTGGACCTTGTTTTCTGCTGCGCTCAGCATATTTTCAATAAAGATTCCATAGCCCTCGGTGGGGTTTGCTACAAGAACGTGGGTTACAGCACCCACAAGTTTTCCGTCTTGTATTATAGGGCTGCCCGACATACCTCTGACAATGCCGCCGCTGATAGCCAAGAGGGCGGGGTCGGATGTTCTTATGCGGAAGGATTTTGAGCCTTCGGATTCTTTATCTATATCATAAATTTCAATTTTATATTCAGAGCTTTTGCCGTTTTTAAGGCTTGAAATGATTGTCGCTTCACCCTCGTGAATATCGTTTCTTGTACCGACGGGCAGGGCAGAGGAGCTTGGGAGAATGGATGTGTCTGTCAAGACTCCAAAGACTCCGCAGTCTGTGTTTTTGCTTATTGTTCCAAAGTCATTTTCTTTAAGAATTCCCGATAGCTCGCCCGGCTTTCCGCACTCGCCCTTATGAACACCGCCGAGGATTACTCCGGTGACTTTTCCTGTATCAATCGAGATTACCTCGCCGCTTTCAGAGTCGCATATACCGTGGCCAAGACCGCCAAATGCGCCGGTTTTTGGGTCGCAGTAGGTTATGGTGCCAATTCCCGAGGCGGTGTCTCTGAGACCCAGTCCGAGCCTGTATTTGCCGTCAACAAGAGTAGGTCTTGCCTCGATTGCAATTTCGTTACCCAGGTGGAGCGCCTTTATTGTAACCGAGCCGCCGCCCGAGTTTTCGACTGCCGAGCGCACATCCTCAACACAACACACGGTTTTGCCGTTTATTGATAAAATAATATCGCCTGCCGAGAGGGCGGGGATAGTCGCGGATTCTGTGACGGTCACGTGGCTTTGCTTACATTTAATTCCGAACACACATCCGCCGGGGATAAGTGTAGAGACAGCGTTTGTGCTTTCGCTTTTACCAAAAAACAGCTCCCTGAGCCTTGAATCTACCTTTATATTATCTGACAGGGCACTTTGGCTTACTTCTGCTTCGTTTGATATGTTGTGAGCCAATGTCTTAACAGGCGAGAGAAGAGTAAAGAGAGTAAGTGCGAGAGTCATGGCATATATAATTTTTCTTTGTTTCATAAAAACTCCATTCTGTCGCCTGAGGCGACCTTGAGGTTGTTTGAAAATCAACCTTGCTATGTATTAATGTGCGGAGTTTTGTGAAATAATATTCGTAACAAAAACAGGAAACAAAAAATGAAAAAATCGGCTACAAGTCCGTATGTGAAGGAGTTTTGTAACCGATTGTTTGCATTTTTATACTATCCAAAGGTGCAAAAAATAAACAACAAATTCGCAGCAGAAAAACCAAACTCAACAAACCGTAGAAAAACACAATTCAACAAAATGAAAAAGGCTCTCTCGCAGTAATACGAGAAAGCCTTACTAAATAAAAACTATCTGCCAAAGAAGATATCGTGGAACACACCCCGCAGCTTTTGCATACCGCCTGCATAGACAAACATTGCGGGAGCAGGCGCGGAAGAGCTTGCCGAAAGGGTTATTTTGTCGGGAAGAATTTCAATATCAAGTCCTGCGCCGTCGGCAGCAGCGCAAAGGGTTGCCCGCTCTTTTAGCGAGAGGACAATTTCCCTTTCAAATGGGATCTCCATAACCAAAATTCTGCTGTCAAAGGATATGTTAAATGGGAGAAACATCTCGCCGTTTACCTGCTTTAAAATCAGCTTAATAAGGTAGGCAAGATGCTCTGCCGATATAACTACATAGCCCGAATTTTTAATATTTGCTTTTACCTCTGCAAGACCGCGGAAATTTTCGATTATAAAATCAGAGAGGCTCCTTGAAATATAAAAAACAGAAAATTTTTCTTTTGTAGCCCTCTTCGGCACTCTTGATGAAAGCCCCGAGAGTATTGATTTATCGTAGTCCATAATATAGCCTGTCAGTTCATTGATATATCCTTGTGAGATATCCGACTGTAAGCCTCGGTAAAGATTTTACTGTTGTCAAGCTCGTTTTCCATACCGCCGAGAATACCGCCTACAATGTTATCTAGATAGGAGTTTGCTATAGCTGGGTAGAATGTCTCAAAATGTTCATCGTTCTTATCAAGGCGATAAACGAGATAGTAACCGTCGGCATTTGTATTTTGGAGAGTTATAATTTCGCTCATCTCACCCTCGGAAAGGGAGAATATTTCATTAACGTAGCTTGAATATTTTCTCTGTGAAAGAGATAACCTTCCGAGCATTATTCCGCTAAGCACACCGTTGTCGATAAGGTCGGCTTCGTTTGCTGATGTACTGCCTATTATCTGAGTGGCAAGTGAAAGCTCGTTATCTATACCCACAAGCATTTCGCGATAGCTCTGCATAGCATCATATGTTTTTATTCCAGTCTGGAAATAGGCTTGAAGAATTCTTGCACAGTCGTCGCTTAAGTAATAATTTTTAACATCGTCCTTCGAGTATTCATATTCGGTTCTGTAATAGGTGTTAATAGCCTCTTCGGCAAGGGCATAGCGATAAAGCAGGTCGGCGGTTGAGTAATTGAGATTATTGTTCTTTAAATTTTCAAGATATGCGTTGTATTTTTCTTCATCACTTAGGTCTTTGCCAAAGCTGAAACTTTCAATATCCGCCTCGAATAGCTCTTCTACATCGTAATTTGCCTTATCAGAGTAGGGGTCAAATCCTATATTACTTGCAAGATGCAGCATTGAGAAAATTTCAACGGCATCATCTATTATAAGACCGTTTATCTTATCTACGTACTTGGATGCATCATCACTTGACCAAACCTCAGGGTGGCCGCCGTCTGCCTCTGACTTGTTATTAAGAAAAAGCGCTCTGTAAAGCTCGTAGCGCACGTCATACTCCTTGTCCTCAATTTTAAGGGTTATCACAACACGAGCTTCTTCCTCGCTGCTTTCAACAGGGGGATATTTTTCCTCTGTACAGCCTACAAATATAAGAAGCGAAATAAGCAAAACTGATAAAAAAGCTATTCTCTTCATCGGTGTATCCTTTTCTTTTGTTTATAGAATTATTTTAGCAGATTAATGTTAACAAATCAAGACAAAACGCCAAAAGTTTGAAAAGTTAGCAAAAGTTATTGAAATTCAGGGCAAAATATGATATCATTATCACGTTGAAAAAATAGTTTTGGAGGCCATTATGGAAGAACTTTATACAGTAAAGCTATCAAAAATAATTAGCGAATTCGGTTTGGAGGTCATGTATCTTAACGACCTGCCCGAGAATATAGAAATTTCTTGTACCAGAATAAACCGCCCCGGTCTTCAGATGGTAGGCTTTTATGACCATTATGAGCCGATGCGTCTGCAGATAATCGGCAAGGTTGAGCATCTTTATATCGAAACTCTTGAGCCTGCCGAGCGAACCTCAAGGCTTGACGACTTCTTTAAGTCGAGACCTGTCGGTGTGATTTACACAACATCTCTGCCCGTAAGCCAGGAGACTGTTGACCTTGCTGAAAAATACGGTGTTCCGCTTCTTCGTACATCAAAGACATCCTCTGATTTTATGGCGGCGCTTATTGCCTTTCTTAATGTTGAGCTAGGTCCTCGTATTACAAGGCACGGTGTTCTTGTCGAGGTTTACGGCGAGGGTATTTTGCTGCTTGGCGAGTCGGGAGTAGGTAAGAGCGAAACGGCGATAGAGCTTCTTAAGCGTGGACACAGACTTATTGCCGATGATGCGGTCGAGATAAGAAAGGTTTCGGCGACTACTCTTGTTGGACGTGCTCCCGAGATTATTAGACATTATGTTGAGCTTCGCGGTATAGGTATTGTTGACGTGCGTCGTCTCTTTGGTATGGGCTCGGTTAAGGAAACCGAGAAGATAGACCTGGTTATCAATCTTGAGGCATGGCAGGACGGAAAGATGTATGATCGCCTTGGGCTTGATGAGCAGACAACCGACATTCTCGGTATAGCTGTTCCCAGCATAGTTCTTCCTGTTTGCCCCGGTAGAAACCTTTCTGTTGTTATTGAGGTTGCGGCTATGAATAACCGCCAGAAGAGAATGGGATATAATACTGCTGCTGAATTTAACAAGCGCCTTATGGAATCTATGGGGGCTATGTAAAAACAGTAAAAAACAAAGTATATTCCGGTAAAATAAAGAGAAAAACGGTAAAATAAAGATACTGAATGCCAATTACAAAAAGATAAAGACAAATCATGGCAAAGATACCTATGAGGCATTCTGTAAGTTGCAATCGCTATATACCGATTGCATATATAAGTGGCAGGCCGGCCTTTGGGAAAAGGAGCTTACATGCAGGGCGTCAAACAGACTTATGAAGATTATCTGCCCCTATACAACTCTTGGCAGACCTTTACCTAATCTTCAGAGAGCTTTTGCTCGGCATTGATATTGACGCAGGATATATGGCCCATGCAGAGAATAAAAAATATTCTTGGAGCTTCTTGGTGAAAAATAAATTTTATGGCTCGGATGAAATTTTTTTCATTCGGGCCATTTCTGTTTGTAATATTATTCTCTGTCGCCGAATATATTCGAGTGAACAAAAATGAAGGTGAGGCTTTTTTATGGAATATAAAGACAGAGGCAAATTCAAGGTGTGTGATTGGCGCTCGGAGATATATACGGATACCGGAGCTGATTATGTATTACCCGACTACAACGGTGATGTTAGGAAAATACTTTACACAGAAGCAAAGGTAAGACCGGCGGGAAATTTTGAAAACGGTGAAAGTGTCGACTTTTCGGGAATAATTGTTTACAATATGGTGTATTCAGACTCCGAAAACAGGATAAATACAGTTTCGTTTTCATCCGATTATGACTTTGGAGTTAAGTGTAATTCGGATGGCTATACGTCATCTTTTGCAGATACGACAGTATCCTCTTATTCGATGCGTCTTCTCGGACCAAGAAAAATATCAGCGAAGGCTATCGTTTCATCAAGGGTGATTATGGAAAATGAAGAGAGCTTCCCTGTAAGGGGGACTGCCTTTGAAGCGGGAAAACCCGAGGTGTTATGCGCTGAGCTTTCGATTGCCGGAGGACGCATATCCGAAGGTGTAGAGCGTGAGTATGCGGAGGAGATTTTGCGGCTTGACGGAAGAGTTGCTGATGAAATTGAGGTGGTTTATTCAAGCGCAGAATGTGCTTTGGATTCTGCCGTTCCGGAAAATGAAGGAGTTACGATTAAAGGAACCTTGCGTATAATGGCACTCATAAAGTGTGATGGAGAGCCTTTACAGTCGGTAGAGAAAATCATCCGCATAGATGAAAGCCTACCTTGCGAGGCTATGGCGGAAGCCTTGCGTATTCTTCCGAGAGCGTCGGTAAGCTCTGTAAGATGCAACGTAAACGCAGATGATAACGGTTGCTCTTTGGTTGCGAACGTTATAATCGATTTGGCGGCAGAAAGTTATCGGAATGAGAGTGTTGTCAGGGTGGTAGATGCGTACCGCTGTGACTGTGATACAAAAAATGAATATGAAGACTATAAATATTACGAGCTGGCAACGACAATTAATGAAAAAGAGGAGCTGTCAGCGGCAGTAGAAAGAGGGGCGTTAGAGATCGAAAATCTGCGAGAGATAATTTGTCTTGGAGCGGAGATAAAGGTTACTGATACGAGCATAGACGACGGAGTGTGCAATATTATAGGTGAGGTGAACTACTCCGGTGTTGCATCAGGCACTGACGAAAACGGCGGGATTTCTTATCAGCCTTTTAAAAGCACTGTTCCGTTTAGCAAAAATGTAAACATAAATTGTCAACAAGACATGAAAATCAAGCTTGTGCCGAGCTTTTTCTGCACTGATGCAACTGTTTCGGTAGATGAGAACAATGTATATCTCGGCTGCAAGTCGCACATGAAGCTTGTCGTTCTTTATGAGATGCACAGGGAGATACTTGCCTCTTGTGAGCTTGTTTCCGGCGGAGAATATGAAACCGATGTGGCGAAAATAACTGTATATTATCCCGAAAGTGGCGAAACTCTTTTTGATATTGCAAGACGCTTCCATACAACCTCGGAGAAGATTTCTGCAGATAATTCGACGAGTCGGGCATCTGTTTCAGATACCGAGCAAGGGCTTGGTGCGAAAAGATTGTTGATATTTTGAGTTAGGCTTTGGTGATTTGAAATAAAAAAGGTTGGAAATGAGTGAAGTCCGTTGGGATTCATCACATTTCCGACCTTTTTTTGTTAACTTTGTTCGAGCCAGTTATTGCCCGACGTAACATCTACGGTCAAGGGGACTGATAGAGACAATACGTTTTCCATTTCTTCTTTAACGATAGCTTTACAACGCTCCGCATCGCTTTCGCGGACCTCTACCACAAGCTCGTCGTGGACCTGCATTACGATACGGGCATCAAGGTTTTCGGAAACAAGACGGTTTCTTACGTTTATCATTGCTATCTTCATTATATCCGCAGCCGAGCCTTGGATAGGCGCATTCATGGCGATTCGTTTGCCGAAGGCACGAACTGCACCATTCGGGGCGGATAACTCGGGGATGTATCGGCGGCGTCCGAGAATAGTCGAGGTATATCCGTCACGCTTTGCATCCTCCACAACCTTTTCAAGATATTCGTTTATTGAAAGGTAGTTCATAAGGTAGTTTTTTATATACCTTGTGGCCTCGGCAACACCGGTGCCAATATCCTTTGACAGCGAAAAACCGCTGATTCCGTAGATTATGCCGAAGTTTACCGCTTTCGCACGCTTACGCATATCCTCGGTAACCTGATCTTCGGGAACACCAAAAACAGCGGCTGCGGTCTTTCGGTGAATGTCCTCGCCTGTAATGAAGGCCTCTTTCATCGTATAGTCGTCAGCAATATGTGCGAGAAGTCGAAGCTCTATCTGAGAGTAGTCGGCATCAACAAGGGTGTAGCCCTTGTCTGCAATAAAGTAACGGCGCATCTCTCTGCCCATCTTTGTCCTGATCGGTATGTTCTGCAGATTGGGATCAGCACTGGAAAGACGGCCTGTTGCGGTAAGAGTCTGCTTGAAATCGGTGTGAATCCTGTCGTTTTTATCCGCTGTCTCAGGGAGGGCAATTGCATAGGTTGAGCGCAACTTTGTTACCTGGCGATATTCAAGAATATCGTCGATTATAGGCGACTCGGAGCGCAACTCTTCGAGAGTTTCTGCATCGGTAGAGTATCCGGTCTTTGTTTTTTTCTTCTTGCACGGAAGACCCAGATCCTCAAAAAGAACCTCGCCCAGCTGCTTTGGCGAATTTATATTAAAATCTTTGCCGGCTTGCATAAAAATTCTTGCTTCAAGGTCGTGTGCAAGAC
Source organism: Eubacteriales bacterium (assembly GCA_045658565.1). Lineage (GTDB taxonomy): Bacteria > Bacillota > Clostridia > Oscillospirales > CAG-272 > UBA1740. The sequence continues at coordinate 28,785 of JAZOVF010000027.1, read as the reverse complement.
CTTCAAGAGCATCACCGAACTCGGTCATTTTTGCAGGATTTATTTTAAAGCCGCATTTTTCAATCTCGGCAAGAACGTGTATTAGAGGCAGCTCTATATCGAATAGTATTTTACCCATTCCTTCGGCCTCTATTTTGGCTCTCATGTTATTTTCAATCTTGGTGAAAAGATGTGCGGTAGGCGCACCGGGAGGCGGTGTAGTTCCTGCAAAGTTGGCAGCGAGAGACTCAATTGATGCGGCCTTTGAGCCGGGATTCAGAACATAGGAGTATATTCCCAGGTCGAAAAATTTCGTATTGTTAAGTTTTGCTCCGGCACAGTCAAGAATATGCCAAAGTGCTTTTGCATCGTGGCAGAATACTTCTGCTCCGTCAAAAATATTAGCAATATCACTAAGCTCACCGTCATATGAAAATGCACCGTTTTCACAACAAATGTAAACAATACCGTTCAAAATCTCAAAAGAGAATGCTTTGCTTGCATTTTTTGTTATAAAATCCGAATTGCATTTTTTGTATTCCGGTGCAATGTAATCTGAGCTTTCTTGCATCTGCTCTGCTTCTTGAAGAGACATTTCGCAGGCATCTGTGTCCGTGGACTTAAGTCCGAATTTTGTGATAAAGGAATTCAGCTCGAGTTCAACAAACTTTTTGTACAATCCGCCCTTGTTAAAGCCGCAGTATGAGAGCGAGTCGAGAGTTCGGTCTATCGGTGCATTGGTTATTATTGTCGCAAGCTGCTTTGAAAGATAGGCGGATTCCTTGTCACAAATCAGCTTTTCACGAACACTTTTTGTTATTCTGGGGTCATCTATATTTTCGTAAATGCCGTCAAGGGAGCCAAAGGTAGAAATTAAATTTGCGGCTGTCTTTTTTCCTATTCCTCGAACTCCCGGAATGTTGTCGGAGGAGTCGCCCATAAGGGCCTTCATATCAATAAATGCGGTTGGCGGTATTCCGTATTCAAGGGTGAATTCTGCCTCTCCCATTTGCTTTGTTTCAACATTTGTTGCGAGAAGAACCGAAATTTTGTCATCAATAAGCTGCAAAAGATCTCGGTCTCCTGACAGAATATAGCTTTTTGTATCCTCTGCGGTGTGGGCAAGGCCGGCAACCGTTCCCTGAAGGTCATCCGCCTCGTAACCGGGAAGCTCTAGTATATGGAGTCCCATAAGTGAAAGGCATTCCTTGGCTTCGGGGAATTGAACCAGAAGCTCCTCGGGGGTTGGGTTTCTTCCTGCCTTGTACTCCGGGTACATTTTATGGCGGAATGTTGGCGCTTTAAGGTCGAATGCTACGGCGGCATAGTCGGGTTTAAGCTCTGCAAGCTGGCGAGAAATAATGCTTATCATACCAAAAATTGCGTTTGTAGGCTTGCCGCTCTTGGTTGTCAATGCTCTGACACCGTAAAAGGCGCGGTTTATTATACTGTTGCCGTCAATGACGAGAATTTTCTTCATTAATTATATTTCCTTTTCGTTATCTGTCTTTTCCGATTCCTCGGTAAAGCTTGTCAATGCACTCAGGTCTATTTCGTAATTTGCGCCCTCGGTTGGTGCTGCTTTGTGGATTTCGGGTGCCTCCTCTTTTTCGGTTAACTCACGCTCCTTTTGTGCGGTGGCAATTTTCTCTGAACGTATCTTGGCCATTTTTTCAATAGCAAGTGCGGCCTCGCAGGTTTCGTCGGAGACTAAGGTTAAAACGAGAGAAAGACGGGATATGATGTATGCCCCGAGAACAAGGGTAAGAACGTTTTCTGCAACACTTTCGGATATAACAGCGGTATCCCTTGCTCCGTTTACAAGGTAGAATACAAGCGATGGAACAGAAGAAAAGAGCGAAAGTGCGGCCGCAATCATACCGAAAGTTATATAAGGTCTCCATGCGGGGCGGCCGAGTGATATGCGTGTTTCATAAAGGAAGAATATTGACAGTGAAAGAAATGCTAACTGGTCTGTTGCCTTGTTTGGGGAATTTATGGGAAGATCTTCAGAAAAGAAGAGATATCCTGCATAAAAGGCAAAGAACAGGACTGTGCAGATGCAAAATGCTGCTCTTGAACGGCTTTGTCTTTTCTCAAAGAAAACATTCAAGAAGAAATTGGCGGTGGAGACAAAGGCCAATAAGGTTGTCAAGGGCAGAACTACTGATAAAACAGGCTCTGCTTTTGTGCTTTGAGCTAAAAGCATTTTTGCAACTTTAGATACAAGCTCACAACCGACGAAGAGCATAGCTGTGGCTGCAAGCCCCGATGGAATATATGTTCTGGGATTAACAAAGGATGAAGCGGGCGACATTTTTTGCCCCGGAATAAAGGAATATGAAACCGCAAATAAGCAAGAAGCGGTGATTATTGCTGCGGCGACAGTTATGAGTGTTTGCGAATTGAAATACAACAGTCTTTCGTCAAGATCCAGGAGCAGCGCAACCGTGCGTATGGTTGTAGCCGCTATGATAAAGGGCAAAAGAAGTGCGAGATAAAGGGTTAATCGCTTTGATGATTTTGTCATTTTGTGGTTTTTCCTTCATTTATTATTATAACGCACGCGCGCGTACATTGTTATTACAGTACATATTGTACTACATAATTATGAACAAATTGTAACAAAAACAGAAAAAAAGAAATTTTTACTTATTAGGAATGTAATCCGGGCGCGGAATGTGCGGAAAAAGAAAGCTTTTGTATAAAATGCACAAAAAACACGCGTGATTTTCATGAATATTCTAAGAAAATTTTTTAGACTTTTTTTGCAATAACTATTGATTTTTTTTGCCTTTTAGTTTATAATTATAGGGCTTGATATGCGATGAAGCGGGAGGTGGCTACCCATCGAGGTAGGGAATTTCCGTGGAGTATGTCCGATATTTAACCGGGCGAAGAAGTGTGTTGTATTCGTTGCACGCTGTCAAAACGTTTACGGTTCGTTAGTCACTGCGGAAGGATTTACGAACTGATTTTACCGGGGTGGTTTGATACACCCGAGACAGTGTAAAACAAAATCGCCTTCTTAATGCGTTTCAAAGCACAACAAAGCTACAAGGAGGAAAACAAAATGGCACAGAACAAAATCAGAGTACGCCTCAAGAGCTACGATTCCACCATCATTGACGCCGCAGCGGCAAAGGTTGTAGACGTTGCTAAGAGAAATGGCAGCAAGGTGAGCGGTCCTATTCCGCTTCCTACCGACAAGGAGATCGTAACTATCCTCAGAGCTGTTCACAAGTATAAGGACAGCCGCGAGCAGTTCGAGATGCGTACCCACAAGAGACTTATCGACGTTATCGATCCTGCACAGAAGACTGTTGAGGCTCTTATGAGCATCGAGCTTCCTGCGGGCGTTGAGATTGAGATCAAGGCTTAATTCAAGTTAACCCATCGGGAGCTTCAAATCCCGCGGAGTCTTGCGCTCCAAAAACCACGGCCTCGTGGTCACGTTGGCGGTCTGCCGAAAGGTAAAATCAAAACCGTCAACCAATAACCTATCAGGAGGAAAAATGAAAAAAGGCATTATCGGTAAGAAGCTGGGTATGACCCAGATCTTCGACCAAAAAGGCAACGTGATACCCGTTACCCTGATTGAAGCAGGTCCTTGCGCGGTAGCACAGAAGAAGACCGTTGAAACAGACGGCTACAACGCTCTCCAGCTCGCATTTGAAGATGTGAAGGAAAAGAACGTTAACAAGGCAAAGCTCGGCCACTTTAAGAAGGCGGGCATCACCCCCAAGCGTCATCTCAAGGAATTCAGACTCGATGACTGCAGCGCGTATGAGGCAGGTTCAGTAGTAACCGTCGATACCTTCGCCGAGGGCGAGAAGGTCGACATCACAGGTATTACCAAGGGCCGCGGATATACCGGTTGCGTTAAGAGATGGGGTCACAAGATCCTTAGAATGACTCACGGTACAGGTCCTATCCACCGCCAGTGCGGTTCTATGGGTCCTATCTCTGATCCCTCTCGTGTTTACAAGAACAAGAAGATGGCCGGTCAGTACGGTAACGAGCAGGTTACAATCCTTAACCTCGTAGCGGTTAAGATCAATGCAGAAAAAATTCTTATCGCAGTGAAGAGTGCGGTTCCCGGTGCAAATGGCGGCATAGTCTTCATTCGTGATTCGGTTAAAGCATAACGGAAGGAGGAATAAACAATGCCTAATATGAAAGTTGTTGACATGGCGGGTAAGGAAGTTGGCGAGATCGCCCTTTCTGAGAAGGTCTTCGGCGCAGAAGTGAACGAAGCAGTCCTCCACACCGCAGTAAGAGCATTTCTTATGAACCAGAGACAGGGCACTCAGTCCACTCTCACCCGTTCGGAAGTATCCGGCGGCGGCAGAAAGCCCTGGAAGCAGAAGGGTACCGGTCACGCAAGACAGGGTTCTACCCGTTCTCCTCAGTGGACACACGGCGGTATCGCACTTGGCCCCAAGCCCAGATGCTATCGCGTTAACCTTAACAAAGGTCTTAAGAGAGCTGCTATGTTCTCGGCACTCTCCTCTAAGGTTGCAGGCGGCAATATGGTAGTTATCGATGCTATCACCGCTGCAGAGTACAAGACCAAGGCAATGGTTTCTATGCTTTCCGCAGTTGGCGCAGCTAAGAAGACTCTCGTAGTTCTTCCCGAAGTTAACGATTGCGTAATCAAGAGCCTTGCGAACATTGAGGGTGTTAAGTCCACTCAGTGGAACACCATCAACGTATACGACATTCTTAACTGCGATACTCTCATCGTAGCAAAGGATGCAGTATCTAAGATCGAGGAGGTATATGCAAGATGAAATCGGTTGCAGATATCATTGTAAGACCTCTTATCACCGAAAAGAGCATGGACGGAGTTGCTAACAAGGTTTACACCTTTGAGGTTGCTGCTGACGCTACCAAGGCTGATGTTGCTCTGGCGGTAGAAAAGATGTTCAAGAAGACCAAGGTTGCTAAGGTCAATATAATCAATATGAAGAAGAAACCCAAGAGATACGGCGTTCACTTCGGTTATACCAGCGAGTGGAAGAAGGCAGTTGTTACTCTTACTGCTGAGTCCGATCCTATCGAGTTCTTCGAGAGCATGAACTGACGAGGAGGTAGAGAGTAATGGCAACAATTAAATACAAACCGACGACCCCGTCGCGCAGAAATATGATGAGCCCCTCCTTTGAAGAGGTAACTAAGTTTGCTCCCGAGAAGAGCCTCATTGTTAAGAAAAAGAAGAATGCCGGCCGTAACAGCTACGGTAAGATTACTGTTCGTCATCATGGCGGCGGCAACAAGCAGAAGTACAGACTTATTGATTTCAAGAGAAATGCTGACGAGTCTGCAAAGGTGCTTGGTATAGAGTACGACCCCAACAGAACCTCCTACATCGCTCTCCTTGAGAACGAGGCAGGTAAGAAGAGCTACATCATCGCTCCCGTTGGTCTTACCGACGGCGACGTTGTAACCTCTGGCGCCGGCGCGGACATCAAGCCCGGTAACGTGCTTCCTATTTCCGCTATTCCTGTTGGTACTATCATTCACAACATCGAGCTTTACCCCGGCAAGGGCGCACAGCTTGTTCGTTCTGCGGGTGCGTTTGCACAGCTTATGGCTAAGGAGAACGGAACAGCTCAGGTAAGACTTCCCTCCGGTGAAGTTCGTATAGTTCGTCTTGAGTGTAAGGCAACTATCGGTCAGGTTGGTAACATCGAGCACGAGACCGTTAAGCTCGGTAAGGCAGGTAAAACCCGTCACAAGGGCATTCGTCCCACAGTTCGCGGTTCTGTAATGAACCCCTGTGATCACCCTCACGGTGGTGGTGAAGGTAAGTCTCCTATCGGCCGTCCCGGTCCTGTTACTCCTTGGGGCAAGCCCGCTCTTGGTTATAAGACCAGAAACAAGAAGGCTAGAACCAACAAATTCATTATAAAGCGCAGAAACGCTAAGTAATTGACGGAGGAGAATAACTAATGAGCAGAAGCTTAAAGAAAGCACCCTACGTTGAAAAGAAACTCTTTGACCGCGTATGTGCAATGAATGAAAAAAATGAGAAGAAGGTTCTTAAGACCTGGTCTCGTTCGTCTACTATATTCCCCGAGTTCATCGGTCACACAATCGCCGTTCACGACGGTAGAAAGCATGTTCCGGTATATGTTACTGAGGATATGGTAGGACACAAGCTCGGTGAGTTCGCACCTACTCGTACCTTCAAGGGTCACGCAGGTTCGAAGACATCCAACAACGGAAAGTAATAAAGTAATCGCAAAAAGCGAGAGGAGGCAATTCCATAATGGAAGCAAAAGCACATCTTAAATATGTGAGAATTTCTCCGCGCAAGGTACAGATCGTACTTGACCTCATTAGAGGCAAGGATACCAATACAGCAATGGCTATTCTTAAGAACACCAACAAGATCGCATCTGAGCATCTTATCAAGCTTCTTAAGAGCGCGGTAGCAAATGCAGAACACAACTTCAACATGGACGCAGGTAACCTCTATGTTTCCGAATGCTTCGTATGCCCCGGCCCCACACTCAAGAGAGTACAGCCCAGAGCTCAGGGCAGAGCATTCCAGATTCTTAAGAGAACCAGCCATGTAACACTTACAGTAAAGGAAAAGGAGGTAGGCTGACATGGGACAGAAGGTTAATCCCCACGGTCTGAGAGTTGGCGTTATAAAGAACTGGGATTCCAGATGGTTCGTTAACGCTAAGGATATGGGCGATACTATCGTATCCGACTATAAGATCAGAGAGTACGTAAAGGCTAAGCTTCAGGGCGCAGGCGTTCCCAAGATCGAGATCGAGCGCGACTCTGCTCGCGTTAGAGTTTTCATTCAGTGTGCAAAGCCCGGTGTTGTATTCGGCTTCCACGGCGCTGAGATTGAGAAGCTCAGAGCAGAACTCGAGGCACTTGTTGGCCGCCCCGTAGTAGTTAACGTAATCGAGATCAAGAATCCCGATATAAATGCTCAGCTTGTTGCAGAGTCTATCGCAGCACAGCTTGAGAAGAGAGTATCCTTCCGTAGAGCTATGAAGCTCGCTATCGGCAGAACCATGCGTCTTGGTGTTAAGGGTATCAAAGTATCCTGCTCCGGTCGTCTTGGCGGCGCTGAGATTGCTCGTACCGAGCACTATCACGAGGGTACTATTCCGCTTCAGACACTCCGTGCCGACATCGACTACGGATTCTGGGAAGCAAACACAACCTACGGTAAGATCGGTATCAAGGTTTGGATCTACAAGGGTGAGGTTCTCGCAGAGAGCATGAACCAGAAGTCCGACCGTCCCGAGAGACCCCGTAGAAGAAATGATGGTAACCGTAACGACAGACGTCCTGCTCGCAGAGATGGTCAGCGTCGTGAGGGCGGCAACCGTCCTTTCAAGAGAAACAACGAAGGGGGTAACAACTAATGTTAATGCCTAAGAGAGTAAAGTTCCGTCGTGTACAGCGCGGCAGACTTACAGGTAAAGCCCTTCGCGGTAACAAGATCACTAACGGCTCCTTCGGCCTTGTTGCTACCGAGCCTGCATGGATCACATCTAATCAGATTGAGGCTGCCCGTATCGCAATGACCAGATACGTAAAGCGTGGCGGTAAGGTCTGGATCAAAATATTCCCCGACAAGCCTATCACAGAGAAGCCTGCCGAGACTCGAATGGGTTCCGGTAAGGGTTCACCCGAGTATTGGGTAGCCGTTGTTAAGCCCGGACGTGTTATGTTCGAGATGGACGGCGTAACAGAGGAGCAGGCTAAAGAGGCGATGCGTCTGGCTTCTAACAAGCTTCCTATCAAGTGCAAGTTTGCAAGAAAAGCCGACCTTGAGAACGAGGAGGTTTAAGCAATGAAAGCAACAGAACTCAGAAATATGAGCGTAGAGCAGCTTAACGAGAAGCTTGCTGCGCTCAAGGAAGAACTTTTCAATCTTCGCTTCCAGCTTGAAGTAAAGCAGCTTGAGAATCCTCACAAAATCAAAGATGTTAAGCATGACATTGCTCGCGTAATGACTGTTCTTCGCGAGAAGAATGCATAACGGAGGTAATGAAAATGACTGAAGATCGTAAGCTCAGAAAAGTTAGAGTTGGTAAGGTAGTCAGCGATAAGATGGATAAGACCATCGTAGTTGCTATCGAGGACAACGTTCGTCATCCCAAGTATGGCAAGATCATCAAGAGAACTGTAAAGATTCACGCTCATGATGAAGCTAACACCTGTGGTGTAGGCGATAAGGTAGCTGTGATGGAGACAAGACCCCTCTCTAAGACTAAGAGATGGCGCTTTGTTGAGATCATCGAGAAGGCTAAATAATTCTATTAACAAAAATAAGGTAAAGTCACTAAACCAGTAGGTAGATTAAAGGTTTACCGAAAAAGGAGGAAAAAACAGTGATTCAGCAGCAATCGTTAATGAAAGTCGCAGACAACACCGGTGCAAAGGAACTTATGTGCATCCGTGTTCTCGGCGGTTCAGGTCGTCGCTATGCAAGCATCGGTGATATCGTTGTTTGCGCTGTTAAGAAGGCAGCTCCCGGCGGCGTAGTTAAGAAGGGCGATGTTGTAAAGGCAGTTGTAGTTAGAACTGTCAAGGAGATTCGCCGTGCAGACGGTTCTTACATCAAGTTTGATGAGAACGCTGCAGTTATTATCAAGGAAGACAAGACACCCAGAGGTACTCGTATCTTTGGCCCGGTAGCAAGAGAGCTTCGTGAGCATGATTTCACCAAGATTATGTCTCTTGCACCCGAAGTACTTTAATTTACAGGAGGAAAATGATAATGGATAAGCTTCATATTAAAAAAGACGATACCGTTGTTGTTCTCTCCGGTAATTCCAAGGGTACTCGCGGTAAGGTTATCGCAACCTCTCCTGAAGAGGGTAAGGTAATCGTTGAGGGCGCTAATGTTGTATCTAAGCACACAAAGGCTCGCCGTCAGGGCGAAAAGTCTCAGATCGTTAAGACTGAGGGCGCTATGTATGCTTGCAAGGTTCAGCTTGTTTGCCCCAAGTGCGACAAAGGTGTTCGCACAAAGGTTAAGTTTGTGGACGGTAAGAAAGTCCGCGTTTGCGCTAAGTGCGGCGCAGAAATATAATGAGGAGGTAGAGATAAATGTCAAGATTTGCTGAAAAGTATAAGAATGAAGTAGCTCCCGCCCTCATGAAGAAGTTTGGTTATTCTTCGGTAATGCAGATTCCGAAGTTTAACAAGATCGTAATCAATGTTGGTTGCGGTGATGCAAAGGACAACTCCAAGGTTATTGATAGTGTAATCGATGAGATTACTCTTATCTCCGGCCAGAAGGCAGTTCCTACTTTCGCTCACAAGTCCATAGCTAACTTCAAGCTCCGTGAGGGCATGAAGATCGGCGTTAAGGTAACTCTCAGAGGCGAGAAGATGTATGAGTTTATGGATAAGCTCTTCAGCTTCGCACTTCCCAGAGTTCGTGACTTCAAGGGTATCAACCCCAATGGCTTCGACGGCAGAGGCAACTATGCTCTCGGTCTTAAGGAGCAGCTTATCTTCCCCGAAATCGAGTACGATAAGGTTGAGAAGATCCGCGGTATGGATATCGTCTTCGTAACAACCGCTAACACCGACGAAGAAGCAAAAGAGATGCTTACCCTTATGGGTGCACCCTTTGCAAATTAAGGAGAAACAACAATGGCAAAGAAGTCAATGATTCTCAAACAGCAGAGAGAGCCTAAGTTCTCTACTCGTGCATACAACAGATGCAAGATCTGTGGCAGACCTCATGCTTACCTTCGTAAGTACGGCATCTGTCGTATCTGCTTCCGTGAGCTCGCATACAAGGGCGAGATTCCCGGAGTAAGAAAGGCATCTTGGTAAAAAACGTTTTTTAGAGATGCCAAAGCATCTCCCAGCATTCGGTAGGAAAGCTCCAAAAGGGCGGTCAAGACTTTAGGCCGTACCTTGGGCTTTAACCCCCGATAAGGCACCGTATAGCCGTATGGCTTGTGAGTTCGAGACCACCTTACGGCTACGGTAGCAAGAAAAGAAAACTTGCATACAGGAGGATAAAAACATGCAAATTTCAGACGTAATCGCAGACATGCTTACCAGAATCAGAAATGCAAATGATGCAAAGCATGAGTCTGTTGATATTCCCGCATCCAACCTTAAGAAGTCTATCGCTCAGATTCTTCTTGAGGAAGGTTATATCAAAAACTTCCAGATTGTTGAGGACGGCAAGCAGGGCATCATTCGTGTTACCCTCAAGTACGCTCCCGGCAAGCAGAAGGTTATTCACGGCCTTAAGAGAGTTTCTAAGCCCGGTCTCCGCATTTACTCCAACTGTGAGGATATGCCTAAGGTTATGAACGGACTTGGAATCGCGATCGTATCCACCTCTAAGGGTGTTATGACCGACAAGAAGGCAAGACAGGCAAACGTTGGCGGCGAAATTCTCGCCTTCGTTTGGTAATAATAGGGAGGTAGTAAAGTTATGTCAAGAATTGGTAGAGAACCTATTACCGTTCCCGCAGGCGTTACCGTAACTGTTGCTGAAGGCAACAAGGTTACTGTTAAGGGCCCTCTCGGCGAACTTAAAAACACCTTCCACGCAGCACTTACCATTGCACAGGACGGCGACAAGATTACTGTTACCCGCCCCAATGACGAAAAAGAGAACCGTGCTCTTCACGGTCTTACAAGAACTCTTCTTAACAACATGGTTGTTGGTGTTACCAAGGGCTATGAGAAGACTCTTGAGATTGTTGGTGTAGGTTACAGAGTTGAGAAGCAGGCAGGCAAGATCGTTCTTGGCCTTGGCTACTCTCACCCCGTTGTTTTCGAGGAAGCTGACGGCATCAAGTTTGAGTGCCCCAATCAGACCACTATCATAGTTAAGGGTATTGATAAGCAGGCAGTTGGACAGGTTGCAGCCGTTATCAGATCCAAGAGACCTCCTGAGCCCTACCTCGGTAAGGGTGTTAAGTACGCCGGTGAACACATCCGCCGCAAGGCCGGAAAGACCGGTAAATAATGAAAGGAGACTGTTAAAATGGTTAAGAGAATCGACAGTAACGCACAGCGTCTTAAGAGACATAAGAGAGTTCGCGGTAAGATCTCCGGAACTGCTGAAAGACCTCGTCTTGCAGTATACCGTTCTAACGCTAACATCTCCGCTCAGATCATCGACGATGTTGCAGGTGTAACTCTTGTAAGTGCAAACACTTATGAGAAGGATTTTGAGGGCGTAACTTCTAACAAGGAAGCAGCCCGCAAGGTAGGCGCTCTTCTCGCAGAGAGAGCTCTTGCAAAAGGCATTTCCGCAGTAGTATTTGACCGCGGTGGCTACATTTATCACGGACGTGTATCGGAATTGGCTGAAGGTGCTCGCGAGGGCGGCCTTAAGTTCTAATCGCCGGTTTGTACACTGTTTCGAACAAAAGAAACATTCTATAAGGAGTTTAACATGGCAAACAGAATCAATGCAGCTGAGCTTGAGCTTCAGGAACAGCTTGTAGTTTTAAACCGTGTTTCCAAGACCGTAAAGGGCGGTAGAATCGCTCGTTTTGCAGCTATCATGGTAGTAGGCGACGGAAATGGACATGTCGGCTTTGGCCTTGGTAAGGCAGCCGAGGTTCCCGATGCAATCCGTAAGGGCATCGAGGACGCAAAGAAAAATATGATCAGCGTATCGCTTCACGGTGGTACAATTCCTCACGAGATTATCGGTGAGTATGGTGCAGGCAAGGTTCTCCTTAAGCCCGCCGCTCCCGGTACCGGTATTATTGCAGGCGGTACTGTTCGTACAATTCTTGCTCTTGCAGGTATTAAGAACATTCGTGCTAAGTGCCTTCGTTCAACCAACCCCACAAACGTGGTTAAGGCTACATTTGAAGGTCTTAAGGCTCTCAAAACCGCTGAGGAAATTGCAGCTCTGCGCGGACTTAGCGTAGAAGATGTAAAGGCATAAGGGGGTAGCAGTAATGGAAAACGTTAAGGTTACACTCGTAAAGAGCCTTATTTCTTGCCAGAAGGGTCAGATTGCAACCGCTCACTCTCTTGGTCTCAAGAGACCCGGTGATTTCACCGTTCAGGCGAACAATGCTTGCCTTCAGGGCAAAATCAAAGTTATCTCTCACCTTGTTAAGGTAGAGGCCGTTTAATCGGAATTGAAAGGAGGATACAAAATGAAGCTCCATGAACTTTCACCCGCAGAAGGCTCCGTTAAGGAGAGATTCCGCAAGGGTAGAGGCGCAGGTTCCGGAAACGGAAAGACAGCAGGCAAGGGTCACAAGGGCCAGAACGCACGTTCCGGCGGCGGTGTAAGACCCGGCTTTGAGGGTGGACAGCTCCCTCTTTACAGAAAACTCCCGAAGAGAGGCTTCAATAACTTCCGCTTCGGTAAGGTTTACTCAATTGTAAATGTTCAGACTCTTAACAAGTTCAATGATGGTGACACCGTTGACGCAGCAGCACTTCTTGCAGCAGGCGTTATAAATGTTATCGGTGATGGCATCAAGGTTCTTGGTGAGGGCGAGATAACCAAAAAACTCACTGTTAAAGCAGCGGTCTTCTCCGCTTCTGCTAAAGAGAAGATTGAGGCAGTAGGTGGAAAGACTGAGGTGGTATAATGCTTCAGACTTTAAAGAACGCTTGGAATACTAAAGAAATCAGGACAAAGATACTTTTTACTCTTTTTATCCTCTTGCTTTTCCGTATAGGTACGGTTATTCCCGTTCCCTATGTTGAAGCAAACAGCCTGGCTGACAGCCTTAACGGAACTATTCTTCAGTATATGAATACTCTGTCGGGTGGCGCACTCAGCCAGATGACACTTTTCGCTCTTGGCGTTCAGCCTTACATTAACGCTTCGATCATTATTCAGCTTCTTGCCGTTGTTTTCCCAAAGCTCGGTGAGATTGCTAAAGAAGATAAGAAGAAGATGACCGCGATTACAAGAATAGTAACACTTGTTCTTGCAATTGTTACAGCAGTTGGTTATTACTTCATGCTTCTTAACGGTGGAGCGCTGACCAAGGCTGCTACAGAGAGTGATCTCGCCTGGCTTTACGGTATAGTTATCATAGCATGCTATACAGCGGGTGCGACCCTCGTTATGTGGCTTGCTGAGAGAATTAACGAGAAGGGTATTGGTAACGGTATTTCTCTTATTCTCTTTGCGGGTATCGTTTCCGAGGTTCCCTCATTCGTTTATAGCCTTGCTCAGTTCGTTGCATCGACCTACAGCTACACAGATAATGTTTGGCTTTACGCTATAATTTCTACTGTATTTGCAGTTCTTCTCGTTGCAATGCTTCTTGCTCTTATTGCTTTCGTTATTTATATAACCGGCTCTGAGAGAAGAATTCCTGTTCAGTATGCAAAGAAGGTTGTTGGCCGTAAGATGTACGGTGGCCAGAGCTCTAATCTCCCGATTAAGCTCAATATGACAGGTGTTATGCCTATCATCTTCGCATCTTCTATAGTTTCCTTTGTTCCCACCATTATTCAGATCCTTGCAAACGCTAAGGTTCTGGCTCTTACAAATTCGGATGGTACAAACACCGGATGGGGCACATTTATGGAAATCATAGGAACCGATGGCTTTGTATATCCCGCACTCACCTTCGTGCTTATCATAGCTTTCGCATACTTCTATACTCAGATAACCTTCAATCCTATTGAGGTTGCAAACAATCTTAAGAAGCAGGGTGGTGCTATCCCCGGTATTAGACAGGGTAGATCCACAGCTGATTATATCAAGAAGATCCTTAACAAGATTACTCTTGCAGGAGCGCTCTTCCTTGCATTTATTTCGCTTCTTCCCATGCTTCTCGGTCCTCATGCTTTGAAATATTTCTTCGAGTGGGTAATCAGAGGCGGTTATACCGGTGTATTCGCTCAGAATCCCGGATATGAGCAGTTCTATGAAATGATCTATATCCAGCCTACTGTATCCAATCTTGTTAGCATCTTCACCTTCGGCGGAACAACTCTTCTTATCGTTGTTGGTGTTGCTATTGAGACATTCAGAGAGCTTGAGGCTCAGCTTACAATGCGTAACTATAAGGGATTCCTTAACTGATTTACGCAAAAGAGGTAACTCAAAATGAAAATAATTTTTCTTGGCGCCCCCGGCGCAGGTAAAGGTACTCAGGCAGAAAACGTTTCAAAGAGACTCGGTATTCCGACAATCTCTACAGGAGCAATAATCCGCGAGGCTATCAAGACCGGCACCGAAATGGGAGCATTAGCCAAAAAATTTATTGAGCAGGGCTCGCTTGTTCCCGACGACATTGTTATCGGGATTGTAAAGGATCGCCTTGCGGAATCGGACTGTGCTAACGGATTTATCCTTGACGGATTTCCTCGCACCGTTCCTCAGGCAGAGGCGCTTGACAAAATGGGCATCACTCTTGATAAGGTAATGTCCCTTGAGGTTGCAGACGAAGTCATTATCGACAGAATGTCGGGCAGACGTGTTTGTTCCTCTTGCGGAAAGACCTATCACGTAACATCAAATCCTTCCGCTAAGGGCGAGGATTGTGAGGTTTGCGGCACGAAGCTTACTATTCGTGCAGACGACGCTCCCGAGGTCGTGCGCTCGAGACTTGATGTGTATCACTCAACAACAGAGCCGCTGAAGAAATTCTATCAGGCGAAGGGCATTCTTGCGACTGCCGCAGGCGCTGAGCGTGTTGAGGATACAACAGAGCGTACTTTCAAGGCACTTGGCATTTAATATGTTTATCATAAAAAATTCCGAGCAGCTTGAACTTATGAGACATGCAGGACGAATTACTGCAGAGGCACTTTTAGTTGCCAAAGAAGCTATTCGTCCCGGCGTGTCGACAAAGGAAGTTGATATAAAGATCCGTCGCTTTATTGAAAAGTGCGGAGCAACGCCTTCCTTTCTTGGCTACGGCGGATTTCCCGCCAGTGCATGCATTTCTGTAAATGATGAAGTCATACACGGAATACCCTCGGAGAAAAGAATTCTTACAGAGGGAGATATCGTGAAGGTCGATGTCGGTGCTCGCTACCGCGGCTATAATGGCGACAGCGCAAGAACATTTCCTGTCGGCAAGGTAAGCGATGAGGCACTGAGGCTTATCCAGGTCACTAAAGATAGCTTCTATGAGGCGATGAAGGTTTTAAAATCCGGATGCCGCCTTGGGGACATAGGACACGCGGTTGAAAGTTTCGTCATTTCAAATGGCTTCTCGGTCGTTCGTGATTATGTTGGTCACGGAGTTGGCAAGGATCTGCATGAGGAGCCCAATATACCAAACTTTGGTACTGCGGGCAGGGGATCGAGGCTGTATGCCGATATGACGGTTGCCATAGAACCCATGGTAAATCAAGGTACGCATGAAGTAAAGGTGAAAAACGACGGTTGGACAGTCCTGACTCGTGACGGAAAGCTTTCTGCTCACTATGAGAACACGGTTGCCATAACCGACGGAGAACCGATTTTGCTTACCGAAATAGATTGATTAAAAAACTATTCACGGTTATAAAAACAGGAGGAACAATCCCTTGGCAAAAAGCGATTCAATCGAATTTGAAGATTGTGTCGTTGTGGAAGCACTTCCCAACACCGTCTTTAAGGTAAAGCTGCCTAACGGTCACATAGTTACTGCGACCCTTTCAGGCAAGCTTCGTATGAATTATATTAAAATTCTCGTTGGTGACTCGGTTACCGTTGAGGTATCTCCCTATGATATCTCTAAGGGCCGCATTACCTGGAGAAAAAAGTAATATCATCTAATTTTTGAAAGGATAGGTATTAAAAATGAAAGTTAAGCCTTCCGTCAAAAGAATTTGCGAAAAGTGCAAGATTATCAAGAGACACGGTAAAATCATGGTAATCTGCGAGAATCCGAAGCACAAGCAGCGTCAGGGCTGATTTTTCGGACACTTTAGCAATTCGGACGACATAAAACTAACAAAGGAGTATATATCGAAATGGCTCGTATAGCTGGTGTTGATATTCCCAATAACAAGCGTGTGGAAATCGCGCTTACCTATATCTACGGTATTGGTCTTAAGAGTGCGCAGGATATTCTTGCAAAGACAGGTGTAAACCCCGACACTCGTGCAAAGGATCTTACCGAGAGTGAAGTTGCGGCTCTTCGTGATGAGATAGAAGCTAACTACAACGTAGAGGGTGACCTCCGTCGTGAGGTAGCTCTTAACATCAAGAGTCTCGTAGAAATCAATTGCTATCGCGGTGTTAGACACAGAAAGGGTCTCCCCGTAAGAGGTCAGCGCACCAAGACCAATGCAAGAACAAGAAAAGGTCCCGCAAAGACCATAGCAAACAAGAAGAAGTAAGGAGTGTTGTAAGATGGCTGTAGCAAAAAAAGTTGTTAAAAAGCGTCGTGAGCGTAAAAACGTTGAAAAAGGCGTAGCTCACATTCGTTCCACTTTCAACAATACTATCGTTACCATTACTGACGTTCAGGGTAATGCAATCGCTTGGGGCACAGCAGGCGAGATGGGCTTCAAGGGCTCCAAGAAGTCTACTCCCTACGCAGCACAGACTGCTGCTGAGCATGCAGGTAAGATCGCTGTTGATAACGGTATGAAGAGCGTTGAGGTTCTCGTTAGAGGTCCCGGAGCAGGACGTGAGTCTGCAATCCGTGCTCTTGCAACCGCTGGTCTCGAGATCACAATGATTAAGGACGTTACACCGATTCCTCATAACGGTTGTCGTCCTCCTAAGCGCAGACGCGTTTAAATCTAAGGGAGGTAAAGTTAAAATGGCTAGATATACAGGACCTAACTGTAAAATGTGCCGTCGTGAGGGCTGCAAGCTCTATCTTAAGGGCGAGCGCTGCACAAACGGCAAATGCGCATTTGACCACAGAAGCACCGCTCCCGGTCAGCACGGCGCAGCTCGTAAGAAGGTCGGAGAATACGGCAAGCAGCTTCGTGAGAAGCAGAAGGCAAGACGTTACTACGGCGTGCTTGAGGGCCAGTTCAAGCACTACTATGAGATGGCTGAAAAGATGGACGGTATCACAGGTGAAAACCTTCTTACCCTTCTCGAAAGACGTCTTGACAACGTAGTATACAGAATGGGTATGGCAGCATCCAGAAAGGAAGCTCGTCAGCTCGTCCTTCACGCACACTTCACTCTTAACGGCAAGAAGGTAACCATCCCCTCTATCCTTGTTAAGGCCGGTGATGTTATTGCTGTAAAGGAAACAAGCAAGGAAAGCGCAAAGATCAAGGCTCTTATCGAGGGGCTTGCTACCGTAGCAGCTCCCAAGTGGCTTGAGCTTAACGCTCAGGATGCAGCTGCAAAGGTTGCTCAGCTTCCTGCAAGAGACGATATTGACTTCGAGTTCGAAGAGCAACTTATCGTCGAGCTCTATTCTAAGTAATCCCTCCGATACGAGCGAAGAAATATTGAAAGTTTTATCTTTCCTTATTCTTCGCTGGGTATCAGTTTATTTTCTCGCTCTTAAAAGAGAGCAAAACACAAAATTAAAACAGGAGGTAATTTTAAAATGATGAACGCAATAGAGAAATTTAATATAGTTGTGTCTGAGACGTCTGAGTCCGGCAACGAAGCAGTTTTTGTAGCTGATCCTCTCGTAAGAGGTTATGGTATCACTCTTGGAAACTCTCTTCGCCGTGTGCTTCTCTCCACTCTCCCCGGTTATGCTGCAACCAGCATTAAGATTGACGGTGTACTTCATGAAATTTCTGCCTGCAACGGCGTAAAGGAAGATGTTCCCGAAATCGTTCTTAATGTTAAGGGTATTGTAGCAAAGCTTGAGTGCGATGAGCCCAAGACTGTTGTAATTGACGTAACAGGCCCCTGCAATGTTACCGCAGGTGATATTAGTCCTGATGCAGATCTTACTGTACTCAATCCCGAGCACCACATCTGCACAGTTGCTGAAAATGCACGCTTCTATATGGAGATCACCTTTGACGAAGGCCGTGGATATGTTCCCGCCGACGTTAACAAGCAGAACTATCTTGCAAGTGTTGGCGCAAATGTTGGCGCTCCTATCGGTCTCATTTTCGTTGACTCTATATTCACGCCTGTATATAAGGTTGAGTATAGCGTAGAGAATACCCGTGTAGGTAACATTACCGACTACGACAAGCTTACAATGAAGGTTCTTACTAACGGAACTATTGCAGCTAAGGAAGCGGTTTCACTCGCTGCCAAGGTTCTCAACGAGCACCTCAGGCTCTTCATCGATATGTCCGAGATCGCAAGAAACGGTGAGGACATCATGGTTGAGAGAGCAGAAGTAAAGAAAGAAAAAGTACTCGAGATGACCATTGAGGAACTTGATCTGTCTGTTCGTAGCTTCAACTGCTTGAAGCGCGCAGGCATTGATAATGTCGAGGATCTGATCAACCGCAGCGAAGAGGATATGATCAAGGTTCGTAACCTTGGACGTAAGTCTCTTGAAGAGGTTATCCAAAAACTTAACTCCTTAGGCCTTGCCCTAAAGAAAGACGAAGAATAATTTTTCAGGAGGAATAAATAATGAGAAAGCTTGGCAGAACTACTGCACAGCGTAAGGCTATGCTTCGCGGCATGGTTACTCTTCTCCTTGAGGTCGGCAAGATTGAAACAACCTACACTCGTGCTCAGGAAGTTTCCGCAAAGGCAGACGAGATGATCACCCTTGGCAAAAAGGGCGACCTCGCGTCTTACCGCGCAGCTCTTGCATACATCACCAAGGAAGACGTAGCAAAGAAGCTCTTCAGCGTTATCGCTCCCGCTTATGCGAACGTTAACGGTGGATATACACAGACTTTTAAAATGGGTCCCCGTCGTGGCGACGGAGCTGAAACAGCAATTGTTAAGCTCACTCCCCTTGCAAAAGCAGAGGATGCAGAGACCAAATAATTAAAGGTTTTTAAGATTGCGAACATCATTATAGGTGTTCGCAGTCTTTTTGTTTGCGCAAAGCAAGTGTTTACAAATAGTTCATAATTTAAAAACGATATACAAATGAATTTCTGCTAAAATAGAGAAGAAAAAATTATTTTAGGAGGATTTATGGCAAAAATACTTGTGACAGAAGACGACAAAGACCTTAACAGAATAGTTTCCTCCTTTCTTGTGGGGCTTGGTCTTGCTATGGTAAAAATGTTTATTGACATTCTCGGCGGCGATATAAACGTAGAGAGTGTGCTCGGAGCAGGAAGTAAATTCACAATAATCTTAAGGGGCTAAAATGAAAACATATATTTACAATTTGCTGAACAAATTCCTTCGCCCCAAAGGATTAGTGCTTGCCATAACATATATATTAACAGTAGTGCTTGTCGCCGCCTCTTTGTTAATGCTATTTGTGGATTACTCAGGTAGTTTGCTTGAAATTTTGGCATACGTGTGCTTTGGACTTGCGGGAGTAAGCTTTGGGTATACTGTATATACGATTGTAATCTATGCACCGGGAATGAAAAGAAATCTTGTTGACAAGATATGCAAAAATTCATATGTTAATATGCTGCTTTCAGACTGGGGAATGAGAACTCTTGTTTCAGCTGTCATAAGTTTTGTATTCGGTCTTGCCAACGCTGCCCTTAACGCATATCTCGGTATTAGCGAAGATTCAATTTGGTTCGGTGCTCTTGCTTCCTATTATATTTTCCTTGTAATAATGAGAGGCGGACTTTTGCTTGGCAGCAGAAGAAGCGTGCGCTCTGATGCGCTCATCGGGGCAAGGAACTACCGCATGTGCGGAATATGGCTTCTTATTCTCAATGCGGCTCTTTCATCTGCCATAGCTCAAATGATATTTGATGACCGTGGCTTTACTTACAATGACTGGCTTATATATGCTTTTGCGGCTTACGCATTCTACAAGATAACAATGGCGATTATAAATGCTATTAGAGCCAGAAGCCACGATGACCTGACACTGCAGGGAATAAGAAATATAAACCTTGTTGATGGAGCTGTCTCTATTCTTGCTTTGCAAACAGCCCTTCTTCATACATTTTCTGCGGGAGGCGAGGTGGATATTTCGCTTTTTAACACTTTGACAGGCTCGGCTGTGAGCCTCTTCTCGGTAGGACTCAGCATTTTTATGATAGTAAAGGGAAGTAAAGAAATAAAGAATGCAAAATAACAGATTTGAATACAAATATTCGGCTCCCACCGAGCGTGAAAGACGGGAAATAGAAAGTATAAGGCGACAGTACGTCAAGACCGGCGACAATACCGAAGAAAATAAGCTGATGTGCCTGCGTAATCTTCATAAAAGCATAGTGAATACAGCAACTGCCGTTTCGCTTTCTGTAGGCATTGTCGGTACATTGGTTTTTGGAACAGGAATGGCTCTTGTAATGGAGTTTTCGCAGCTTGTTATAGGAGTTATTGTTTCTGCCGTTGGTCTTATCCCCGTATCCTTGGCTTTTCCTGTATATGAGCTTGTTTTGGAGTCTGAAAAGAAAAAGCACGGTGGGGAAATTCTTCGTCTTTCCAATGAGTTGCTTGGAAACGGAGAAAAAGCGAAATAAATACACTAAAGAAGTCTGTCTCCAAATGAGTCAGGCTTTTTGCTTACAAAACCTTAACAAAAGCCAAACAATACATTTACCCTGCGTTGACCATAAAAAAACAAAGAAAAGGTATAATTGATTCGTAATAAACAAAAAGGAGTCAGAAAATGAGTCAGTCAGAAAAACAAATTGTAGAAAGCATAAGAGAACAATATACCGAGCGTAATTTAACCAAGCTTGATGAGCTGAGAGCACTGCACAAGTCGGTAAGGAGACCTGCAAATGTTTTTGCATATATTTTTGGAGTGCTTGGAGCTTTGATTTTAGGTATAGGTATGTGCCTCGCTATGCCAGAGGTTGTTGAGGGATATATGATTTTTGGAATTGTTGTAGGTATCGTAGGCATTATTATGGTTTCGGTAAATTACCCTATATACAAGGCAATTCTCAACTCGAGAAAATCCAAGTACTCTAAAACGATTTTCGAGCTTTCGGAAGAAATACTCGGGAGCGATAAATAAGAATAATTTGCAGATATAAAATATACCGATGCATAAAAGCGTGTGGATAGGTAAAGATAAATAAAACGAGTGCGAGGGTTTTATATTGCCGAGAATACACATTTTGCTATCCAACTTCCTTGATACAGGCTCAAAGGTAATAACTGCCTTGACAGGCTGTAGGTATCCTCATGCCTCGGTGGGGCTTGATGAGGATATAAATACATTTTATAGCTTTGTATCTAGGGGATTTATTGTTGAAAAGATTTCAAGATATATAAAGCCCGGAAGAGCAGCTTATCCTTGCCGGCTTTATACTCTCGAGGTATCCGACAGGGTATATCTCAGGATAAAAGAGCTTATCTCATATTTTGTAAAGTACAAGCCATATCTCGGATATTCAAGGCTGGGTATAGCCCTTAGTCTTTTGGGTATACCATATAGACCAAGTCCACTTAGGTTCTTTTGCAGTCAGTTCGTTGCCGAGGTGCTTGAGAGGGCGGGGGCAGTAAGACTTAAGAAGAAAAGTACCAGGTATTTCTCTGACGACTTATGCTCTCTCCCGGGAATGAAGCTATCCTTTCAGGGTAATATGAAAACAATGCTCGAGACTTACGGCTAGGCAATATTTAGAATTATAGTAAAAAACAGATAAAAAGCGTCCTATCCAGGGCGCTTTTTGGTATATATAGGGGTTAGAGGAAAACTGTTTGCATTGCGTTGACAGATGAATTTATGGTATAATTTTAAAGCAACAAAAAGAAAGGAAAAGAAAAATGAGAAAAGAAAAAATAGCGGCAATAGTTCTTGCCGCACTGGTGGCAGCGAGCGCTACAGCATTGCCCACCTCGGCAGCAGTCTATAATCGTGCCGAGGCGAATTTTGTAAGTACATATTTTGGCGGAGAGGAGGAAGAACGCAGCTTTTCAAGGAATTACCTCTCTCTTAAAGGCATACCGTCGAAAAACGTATGGAGCTATAACAGTCTTTCCGTAAAAATCGGGGGGACAAGCTTATCTGTCAAGGGCCTTGTAATTAACGACAAAGCCTACATACCCTTTAGAGCCGCGGCATCGGCTATAGGAGCTTCGTACAGTTATAACAGCTCAGACAGAAGCTCGGTTATGAAAGCCTCAGGCCTATACATGAAAGCAGGTGACGGCTGCTACACCGTATATGCAAATGACAGAGCACTCTTTTCAGAAAGCCCTGTTGTTATAATGAATGACGGAAGAATGTATATCCCTGCTGAGATTTTTGCAAAGGCGGTCGGAATGTCTCTTTCGGCACGTGGGTCGGAGGTGAGCATCAGCGGAAAATATTCTCCTCTCCTTCATGCATCAAAGTTTTATCGTGAAGACGAGGTTTTCTGGCTTGCAAGAATAATTCATGCAGAGAGTCGGGGTGAGCCACTCTTTGGAAAAATCGCAGTAGGCGATGTTGTGCTTAACAGAGTGAAATCCTCTGCATATCCAAATACAATATACAGTGTAATCTTTGACAGAAAGTACGGCGTGCAGTTCAGTCCGATTTTAGATGGAAGCATATATAACACACCCGACTTCAATTCCATCCTTGCGGCAAAAATCTGCCTCGACGGATATATGATATCTCCCGACGTACTCTTTTTCCTCGAGCCAAGCCATTCCACATCTTCATGGATTCCTAAAAACAGACAATATCTTTTCACCATAGGCAGTCATGATTTTTATAAATAAAATCAAGGCATTTGCAAACAATTGTTTGCAAATGCCTCTTTAAACATCGTTATGGAATATCTTCGGGAGAAACTTCAGATATGATTGCTTCGCCCATATCAGTGGTAAGCTCAAACTGCAAAAAGGTCTCGCCGTTTTCTGTTTTAGGGGTTACATACTGAACATTGTATATTTTGCGTATTTTGCCAGTTCTACATAGTTTGCAGTATTATTTTTGTACACCTTATCGAGAATAAATCCCACATCCGCAACTAAACTGTATTTTTCGAGCATGGCGTCAAGAAGAGCCATAGTAGGAAGCCTTGCATCATCGTGAATTATCGAAACAATGCCTTTGGCGCCGCCCTTTGCGGGCATTATTTCCGCCTCAAGACCGAACCAGGTTGCAACCACAGTCATATCTTCGGCAGATGATGCTTCTATCTCATTTGTCTTTTTGCCGTTTATCTCCCAACCGAGGAATACATAATCCTCGCGGACAGGAGTCCCAAGGGAGATGTTCGCGGAGTTGACGTTGTAGCTTTCGGGCATATCACCGTCGTAGTTGCCGCCCCTTAAATCATATTTAATTTTATAATTTATTATATCCCAGCCTGCCATAAGAGTTATATCCTCGTTAACCGTATCATTTTCAAAGTCCCAGAGTCTGCCGTTATAGTACCAGCCTGTAAAATTGTGTCCCGACTTTATGGTAGCATATGGTGAATAGCACTTCGCCCCCGCCTTTACCTCCATTGGTACAAGGGGAGTACCGCCCTGTGTATCGAGAGTTATTGCACAGAACGCAGACCGCGCTTCGTCACCATTTGGAACGTTCTTATCAAGAATTGAAAGCAGGCTGTCACAGCTAAAAAGCATGCCGAGACAAAAAATGCCAATAATAAAAAGGGATATTTTTTCATTTTTTTATCCTTTAGTTACACTAATTCGGTTTCATAAGCTCAATTATATGATAACTATATCACATTCTAAACTTAAAAGGCAATAGAAAATAATTATAACAATTGAAAAATCGAAAAAAGTACCAAGTAAAATCTCTTAAATTTTAAAAAAGGCTTGAAAAGCCGCCCGAATTGTTGTATACTTAAATTGCCATAAAATACAAAGGAAGATTATTAAAATGGTTTACAAAATGAACATTGCGGGTCTGGAGCGTGAGCTTCCTCTGTGCCCGCTTACAGACCGGCTCAATATTGCGGCATTCGTTCTCTTCGGTGACGTTGAACTCACAGAGCATTGCGCAAAGGAGCTTTATAAGAAAGCCCCTGAGCACGATGTAATGATTACCGCCGAGTCCAAGGGCATTCCCCTGGTTTATGCTATGTGTCGCATTTCGGGCAGAAATCGCTACATCCTTGCCAGAAAGTCTGTTAAGCTTTATATGAAAAATGTTGTGGCATGCGACACTAAGTCCATAACAACAAGTTCGGTGCAGACTCTCTACCTTGACGGTGATGACGCAGAGTATCTTAAGGGTAAAAGAGTGCTTATCGTTGACGATGTTATAAGCACAGGCGGCTCTCTCGCCTCTCTTGAGAATATTGTTTTGCAGTCGGGCGGTGAGATAGTTGGAAAAATGGCTATACTTGCCGAGGGAGATGCTACCTGCCGTGATGATATAATCTATCTTGAGAAGCTTCCTCTCTTTGATAAAGAGGGACGTGAAATATAACCTGATGGAGAAACACCAATGCAGACAAAATTGACAAACAAGCAGCTTGAAGCGGCATTTGAAGGTGCCCTTGTCAAGATTGACGCTATGATAGAAAAGCATGGTGAGCTTTTCCCCGGCGCTTGCACTACAGACGGTAAATACCCCACGGTAGAAAACCGCGGCGGTTGGACTACCTGCTTCTTTACAGGTATGCTCTTCTTAGCTTACGAGTATACCAAGGATAAAAAGTATCTTGACGCAGGACTTCAACACGTTGAGAGCTTTATTAAGCGTGTTGATGAAATGATCGGAATGGGCGATCATGATATAGGCTTTAACTTTACACTTTCTTGCGTTGCCGCATATAAGGTTACAGGTGAAGAAAGATATAAGGAAAAGGCAATAAAGGCTGCCGAGGTGCTTGGAAACCGTTTCAGAGAAAAGGGACAGTTTATTCAGCTTTGGGGCGATGAGAACGTGGCGGATAAGGCTATGTACCGTCTTATTATCGACTGCCTTATGAACATAAATCTTCTCTACTGGGCAGGCAGTGTTACAGGCAACCCCGAGTTTACAAGAAAAGCCTTCTCTCACTTCACAACCACTATGGAAACGGTTGTACGTGCTGACGGCTCAACCTTCCAGAACTTCTACTTTGACCCCGCAACAGGCGCAAGACTTGGCGGTGGTACAAAGCAGGGACTTAACGCTAATAGCTGCTGGTCCAGAGGTCAGTCCTGGGGCGTTACTGCAATACCCTTTACTTATTCTTATATGAAGAATGCCGAAATCTTCGATAAGTACTACACTATCGCAGATTACTTCATTGACAGACTACCCACAGACAAGGTAGCTTATTGGGACCTTTGCTTTACCGACGGCGGCGAGCCAAGAGACTCATCTGCTAACGCAATTGCAGTATGCGGACTTCTCGAGGCAGTAAAGAATATGCCTATCGATGAAGCTAAAAAGGCAAAGTATGCCGAGGCTGCTGAGGATATGCTCTATGCTCTCGTAACCGACTGTGCGTCCTTTAACGAGCCAGAGTGGGAGGGTGTTATTAAGCACGGCACATACTACTACACAGGAAGGCATGGTATTGATGAGTGCTGCATCTGGGGCGACTATTTCTATATGGAAGCCCTTATGCGTAAGCTTAGACCCGATTGGAAAAAGTATTGGTAATGTAAATAATTGTTGCAAAAAAAGCGGATTTTCTTCTAACAAAATCCGCTTTTTTCTTTTTGATAAATAGTGTTAATAAGTGTTTATTTTCGACAAAAAGGGTAATACTAACCACACAGAAATAACTTTGTGAGGGGTAGTATATGCGAATTAACAAGGTTGAAATCTGCGGAGTTGATACGGCAAGACTTAGGACTTTTTCGGAGGACGAAAAGAGAGAACTGTTACGGGCGGTAAGAGCCGGGGACAAGGAAGCAAGAGACGCGCTTGTTATGGGAAACCTTAAGCTGGTTTTAAGTGTTATAGGAAAGTTTAACCCGAAACAGGAGAGTGTAGACGACCTGTTTCAGGTGGGTGTTATAGGTCTTATTAAGGCTATTGATAATTTTAACCTTGATCTTGACGTTAAGTTTTCCACTTACGCCGTGCCAATGATTATAGGTGAGGTGAGAAGATATCAGAGGGATAACAATTCGGTAAGAGTCAGCCGAGGCATCAGAGACCTTGCGTACCGAGCCTTGCAAACAAAGGAGGAGATTGCCAGACTTGAACAAAGAGAGGCAACCCTTTCTGAGATTGCAAAGCGGTTGGAGTCAGACGAGCGTGCCGTTGGCTCAGCAATTGAGGCGATAGCCCAACCTGTGTCGCTTTTTGACAGTGTGTACGGTGACGGTGAGGACACCGTTTATGTAATAGACAAGCTGGCTGATGAAAGCGAGTCAGACGAGTCCTGGGTAGAAAATATCTCTCTCAAAGAGGCTATGAAAAAGCTTTCTCCAAGGGAAATGAATATAATTGAGCGCCGATTTTACAAGGGTAGAACTCAAATGGAGATAGCCGCCGAGATAGGAATTTCGCAAGCACAGGTCTCCCGTCTAGAAAAAGGGGCAATAGATAAGCTAAGAAGATATATGGAATAAAAAAGGCTTAGGCATAACCAAATAAAAAGAAAAGGGGCTATCTTGCAATGAGACAGCCTCTTCTTCATATATTTATTATTCAACCATAAGCTCAGAGATAAGCTCGCATAGCTCACCCGGGTTGTCAAGGGAAATACCACCTATAAGACAGGCCTCGGAGTAAAGAATTTTTGCGTATTTGTTAAGCTTTTCTTTATCTGTTTCGTAAAGAGCCTTAATTTTTTCGGCAATCGGGTGGTTAAGGTTGATTTCAAGAGCTACGTTTGCCTTGGGGAGATTTCCGTCAGCGCCGGGCATCTTCTTTAGTACCTTTTCCATTTCAACCGAGAGCTCACCCTCTGAGGTGAGACAAACGGGGTGATTTGCCAAAGCGGTGGTAAATCTAACTGCCGAAACCTTTCCGATAGCCTCCCTCATAGCACTTAGCATTTCCTCGGAGGAGTTGTTTTCGGTTTTTGCCTTTTCCTTTTCCTCCTCGGTGGAGAGGTCAGCGGCTTCTGCTGTAACATTTTTGAATTCCTTGTCAGCATATTTTCCAAGCATCTTTAAAGCGAACTCGTCAACATCGTCTGTCAGATAAAGAACCTCATAGCTCTTAGCCTTTACCGCTTCAAGCTGTGGCAGCATCTCGATTTTTTCTATAGACTCGCCTGCCGCATAGTAAATTGCGGTCTGCTCCTCTTTCATAGCATCAGCATATTCCTTGAGAGAAACATATTTTTTCTCACCCGAGGACTTGAAGAGCAAGAGATCCTCGAGAACATCCTTATGCATACCGTAGTCGGAATAAATGCCGTATTTCAGCTGGATTCCAAAGGCATCAAAGAACTTTTCGTACTTTTCTCTGTCCTCTGTCATCATCTTTGAAAGCTCGGACTTAATCTTTTTCTCGATGGCCTTTGCCATAACCTTAAGCTGTCTGTCGTGCTGGAGTATTTCTCTTGAAATGTTAAGCGAAAGGTCTGCCGAGTCAACAACACCTCTGACAAAACTGAAGTAGTCGGGTAAAAGATCGGCGCATCTTTCCATTATCATAACGCCTGATGAATAAAGCTCAAGTCCCTTTTCAAATTCCTTTGTGTAGTAGTCAAAGGGGGCATGCGCGGGAACAAAGAGCAGCGCCGAGTAGGTAGCCGTACCCTCGGACTTCTGAGTAATTACTCTTGCGGGAGCCTCATAGTCGTAGAACTTCTCGGTGTAGAAGCTCTTGTATTCATCTGCCGAAACCTCGCCCACAGGCTTTTTCCAAAGAGGAACCATGCTGTTGAGCGTTTCAATTTCGGTATAGCTCTCGTAATCCTTGTCTGAGTTTTCCTTTAAGCGCTGCTTGGTTACAGGCATCTTTATTGGATAGCGGATATAGTCGGAATACTTTTTAACAAGCGCGCGGAGTCTATATTCATCAAGGAATTCAGAATACTTTTCCTCCTCGGTATCTTCCTTTATATATAATACTATCTCTGTACCAAAGGTAGACTTGTCACATTCCTCAACCGTATAACCGTCAGCACCCTCGGATTCCCAAATGTGAGCTACATCTGCACCGTATACCTTGGAGCGCACCACAATTTTTTTAGCCACCATAAATGAGGAGTAGAAGCCAACACCGAACTGACCGATAACATCAACATCTTCGGTACTGTCGTTTTCCTTTTTGAATTCAAACGAGCCGCTTTTCGCAATAGTACCAAGGTTGTTTTCAAGCTCATCCTTTGTCATTCCGCAGCCGTTGTCGGATATTGTCAGTGTTCGTGCAGATTTGTCAGCATAGAGATTTATTGCATAATCTCCCTTTCCAATTGCCACAGACGAGTCGGTAAGCGAACGAAAGTAAAGCTTGTCTATCGCATCGCTGGCGTTTGATATAAGCTCTCGGAGAAAGATTTCTCTGTGTGTGTATATAGAGTTTATCATCATATCCAGCAGTTTTTTTGATTCGGTTTTAAATTGTTTTTTCTTCATTATAATATATAACCGCCTTTCGTTATGTAAAAGAAGTCTTAGCACTCGTATCCCCAGAGTGCTAAGAGTATTATAACACCCTGTGTTGCACTTGTCAAGAGCAATTAGTGAATAATGTTTTAAGATTATTTACTCAACTTGTTAATTGTTGAATATACACAAAAACACCGGCACATATTAGTTGAAAAATGCCAAAAACATAAAAACGAAATTTTTTTTGAGAAAATTCAAAAAAAGTATTGACAAGCTTCAAGTTTTGTAGTATAATAGACAAGCTGACTCGCGAGGGACAGCAAATTGATCATTGAAAATTGAACAACACAAGCAAAGATTTAAGCACTAATTGTGCAATCTTGTCAAACACAATGAGAATAACTCAAAAGTAAGAAAAAGCTAGATTTAAATAGCTCTGAAAAAGAATTTAGGTT
>JAZOVF010000026.1:0-2656 GCA_045658565.1 Eubacteriales bacterium | reverse complement strand
TGTAACCTTTGACAGAAAGTATAAGAAGGACTCCTTCTATGCATATAAGGCATGGCTCCGCTCTCCCGAGGATGCTCCTTTCGTTCACCTTTGCGGTAAAAGATATATCGACAGAGTTGAGGATGTAACAAAGGTTACGGTCTACTCAAACCTGCCCGAGGTTGAGCTTTTTGCTAACGGCATGTCTCTCGGCAAGAAGTCCGCTCCCGACCACTTCTTCTACTTCGACGTGCCTAACAAGGGTACAACAGAGCTGAAGGCAGTTGCAGGCGAGTACACAGACACCTCTGTTATCAACAAGGCCCAGGTGTTCAACGAGGCTTACAGACTCAGAGAAAAGAGCGCAATTCTTAACTGGTTTGATATTACCGAGGTAGAGGGTTATCTCTCCATCAACGATAAGCTCTCTGACATTATGGCAACTCCCGAGGGAATGCAGCTGTTTGGCTCTATCTTTGCAGCAATGCTCCCGAAGAAGGGCGACAAGGTTGCCGGCGGATTTGAAATGAATGACGCTATGATGCAGATGATGGGCGGATTTACATTTATTCGCCTTGCCGGTATGATAGGCACTATGGGTGTCAATCTTACAAAGGAACAGCTTCTTGATATTAACGCAAAGCTTAATAAGATTAAAAAGCCTACAAAGTAATATAACAAAACAAATCGGCAGAGAAGAAAATTTTCTTCTCTGCCGAAAGCGCAATTAAAAACAAGCTGAGATTAAAAGTCTCGGACTTTTTCATTTTTTTGCTTTTTTACAAGCTCGTATTCGGGATTGCGAATAATTACCCCCTTGTCCGTAAGTATAAGTTCTACGGTCTCGGTAAGACATAATCTTTCTCTAAACTCTTTGGGAATTACAATTCTTGCGAGTTTGTCCACTTCTTTTTTTATTCCTACGCTTTTATCCACTTAACGCACCTTCAAAAACCTGAATAATGACATCTAGTGAGTTCCATATAATACATTATAACACAATATAATAGATTTGCCAATCACTGAATGTCAAAGGAGCATAAATATGTTCAAAAATAAAAATGACGAAAAAAACAATCTTTGCGGTGAAAGGGTAAGAGAGCTTCGTATGTCATATCCCTCAAAACTTTCGCAAAGAGGACTTGCAGATAAGTTGCAGCTTATAGGTATCGACGTTGATAAAAATGCGATCCAGCGCATCGAGTGCGGCAAAAGATTTGTCACCGATATAGAATTAAAGGCTCTTGCCGAAATTTTCGGAGTAAGTGTCGGAGATTTGATATAAAGTGAATATTTTTCTCCTTTTCGGTTACACTTTGGATGTATTTCTTGAAAAGGAGAATTTTTATGACGCTTACACAAAAGGAAACAAGTTTATTGAATGACCTTAAATCTCAGGAGAACATTTGTATCGAAAAGTACGCCAAGTATGCAGATACAGCACATGACCCTGAATTAAAGCAGCTTTTCACAAATCTTAAGACAAATGAGCAAAAGCACCTTGAGACTATCACTCAGATATTAAATGGCACAGAGGTGCAGATGCCTGCCGCTCCTTCTGCCTCCCAGGCGAAGCTCCAGTGCAAGATGTCAAGCTGCTCTGAGGCGGAAAAGAAAAATGATGCCTATCTTTGCTCGGATGCTTTGGCTATGGAGAAGCATGTGTCATCGGTGTATAATACAGCAACCTTTGAGTTCTCAAGCCCTGTGCTTCGTGACACCTTAGCTCATATTCAGAAGGAAGAGCAGAATCACGGCGAGCAGCTCTACAACTATATGTCCTGCAACAATATGTATTCATAAAAAATCCCCATACGTCTTATGGCGTATGGGGCAATTAGTATTGAATTATTCTTCTTCGTCCTCTTCGGGCTCTTCTTCCTTGTCATCATCTTCGTTGAATTTGCTGACAAGCTTTGAATTTACGTAGTAAGAGTTGCCTGCATCGCTGCGGAAGCTGTACTCTTCGTCGTCAATGTCATAAACCTGACCCTCAACGTCAAGATTCCTTGCTGCACGGCAGAGAATTTCAAGAAACTCGTCAACGTCAAATTCGTCAATTTCAATTCCGTAGTCATCGTTGGACATAATGAAATATGTTTCCTCTCCGGCATCAACCTCACCGAATCTGTCATCGTAGGAAATGTAATCGGTAGTAAATTCAAAAAAGTCCTCAAGCTCACCCGATTTTAAAAAGCTGATAAACTTCTTGAGTTCGGTCTTTGGTCCGGAAAACTTGATATCAAAATAAAGTTCTTCGTAAAGCGTCATTTTTTGAGATTCCTTTCGGTAATAATCAAATAAATTTTGCGAAATAGAGTATAGCACACACATATATATTTTGTCAATATGTTTTTATAAATTTAGCTGGCTGTATATTGCGGAAGAAGTTTTCTTCCTTATATATAGTATAATGCGCCGTATATGCCCTTTTGTTACACCGTTTTTTGAAGTAAAAAATTTTTTTAAAAAAATTTAAAAAAGGGGTTGACAATTGAAAAGGTTTGTGGTAGAATAATAAAGCTCCGCAAAAAACGGACAGCAAATTGATCATTGAAAATTGAACAACACAAGCAAAGATTTAAGCACTAATTGTGCAATCTTGTCAAACACAATGAGAATAACTCAAAAGTAAGAAAAAGCTAGATTTAAATAGCTCTGAAAAAGAATTTAGGTT
>JAZOVF010000025.1:0-9010 GCA_045658565.1 Eubacteriales bacterium | reverse complement strand
CTTTTTGTTGTGTGCAATTATTCAGCCGTAATCTTACGCAAGCTCTGCGAAGTACTTGATAGTTCTAACCATCTGGCTGGTGTAGGAGTTCTCGTTATCGTACCAAGAAACTACCTGTACCTGATAGGTATCGTCGTCGATCTTTGCAACCATGGTCTGGGTAGCATCGAAGAGAGAACCGTAGCTGATACCGATGATGTCGGAAGATACGATCTGATCCTCGTTGTAGCCGTAGGAAGCGGTAGCAGCAGCCTTCATAGCAGCGTTAATGCCGTCCTTGGTTACGTTCTGACCCTTAACTACTGCTACAAGGAGAGTAGTAGAACCGGTGCAGGTGGGAACTCTCTGAGCAGAGCCGATAAGCTTGCCGTTGAGCTCGGGAATAACAAGACCGATAGCCTTTGCAGCGCCGGTAGAGTTGGGAACGATGTTCTGTGCGCCTGCACGAGCACGGCGAAGGTCGCCCTTTCTGTGAGGACCGTCAAGAATCATCTGGTCACCGGTGTATGCGTGAACGGTGGTCATGATACCGCTCTGGATAGGAGCGTAATCGTTAAGAGCCTTTGCCATAGGAGCAAGGCAGTTGGTTGTGCAGGAAGCTGCAGAGATGATCTGGTCATCAGCAGTAAGAGTTTCGTTGTTTACATTGAAAACGATGGTCTTGAGGTCGTTGCCTGCGGGAGCGGAGATAACAACCTTCTTAGCGCCTGCGTTGATGTGAGCCATAGACTTATCCTTAGAGCAGTAGAAGCCTGTGCACTCGAGAACAACGTCAACACCAAGCTCGCCCCAAGGGCAGTTAGCAGCGTCCTTCTCAGCATAGATCTTGAGAACCTTGCCGTCAACAGTAATTGTGTTAGCCTCGTCATCAGCAACTACGGTGTGACCGTCGTAACGACCCTGAGCGGTGTCGTACTTAAGAAGGTGAGCGAGCATAGAAGCCTTGGTGAGGTCGTTGATAGCTACGATCTCGTAACCCTCAGCGCCGAACATCTGTCTAAAAGCAAGACGTCCGATACGGCCGAAGCCGTTGATAGCAACCTTAACATTTGCCATTTTGAAAATCCTCCAAAATATAAAAATTTTTATAAACCAGCTTGATTTGGTGCAAAAACCTTCTACACCAACGATAATTATAGCACAAAAAAAACAACAATACAATAGATTTGCCAAAATTTTATCAATTTTGTTAAGTTGTTTCATTTTCGACCGTAAAGCGAGTCTTTATTTGTGTACTTTAGTAAATTATGTTTTTTTCAAAACCTCTTGAAAACTGCGATGCTTTGTGCTATACTACTGTCATACATAACAGAGTAGAAATTTACGCGCTTTCAGTGCTGTGTGAACGGGGAGTTGTCATGCGGACGAATGTAAGGTTTTTCCTTACTGCGGTGTATTTTTCGCATCCCACTGTTGCCTAAAAAGACAATATGGCGCATAGCGCTCTATCGCCCTTCATGGTACGGAGATGTAAATCTGTATTATGGAGGTGTTTTTTTATGAGAAAAGAAATCATTTCGGTCAAAATTATAGTAGCAGCGGCTATGCTTTCGGCTATCAGCATTATTTGCGGAAAGTATCTGGCATTCGGTATTGGAAATGTTCTCAGGTTCAGCTTTGAAAACCTGCCCATACTTTTTGCGGGAATTGCCTTTGGACCGCTTGTGGGCGCTCTTGTCGGGGCAGTTAGCGACCTTGTTGGCTGTCTGCTTGTGGGATATGAAATAAATCCGATTGTTACTCTCGGAGCTATTGCTGTCGGCATTATAAGCGGTGGTGGTCACCTGCTGTTCAAAAAAGCCAAGGCTTCCTCTGCCTTTTCTATAACGCTAAGCATAATTTTTGCCCATTTAATCGGCTCTGTTGTTATAAAAACATTTGGACTTGCTGCATTTTACAGCTTTCCTCTTTATATTCTCATACTATGGCGTCTTTTCAACTACATTTTGGTCGGGGGCTTAGAGTGTATACTGATTTTCACACTTTTAAGAAACCGCGCTGTCTCTTCGGCTATTATTTCTATCAAGGGAGGACACCTATAAAAAATGATGACCTACAATGAGGCTCTTGAATATATTCACGGCATTTCATGGACTTTTTGCAAGCCGGGGCTTGACAGAATAAGTGAGCTTTGCGAAAAGCTCGGCCACCCCGAGAGAAATTTAAAATTTATACACGTTGCGGGAACAAACGGAAAAGGCTCCTTTTGCTCAATGACAGACTCGGTGCTGAGGGCGGCAGGCTATAAGGTTGGACTTTACACTTCCCCATTTATCTACCGCTTTAACGAGAGAATGAGGGTTAACGGCGAGGACATTCCCGATGATGTTCTTGCGGAAATTACCGAGTATGTAAAGCCTATCGCTGAAAGCATGAATGACAAGCCCACCGAGTTTGAGCTTATTACTGCTATTGCATTTGAGTATTTTAAGAGAGAAAGGTGCGATGTTGTTGTTCTTGAGTGCGGAATGGGCGGCAGACTTGACTCAACAAACATTATAAGAAATCCTTATCTCTCGGTTATCACGGGAATTTCTCTTGACCACACCGCCTTTCTCGGTGACACGCCCGAAAAGATTGCTAAAGAAAAGGCCGGGATAATCAAAGACAATGCTCCCCTACTCTTCGGAGGCGAGGTTATTGCAGCAAAAGAGGTTATATCAAAGGTTGCCGAAGAGCAAAATTCCGACATATTTTACCCCGACTACTCAAAGCTAAAAATCAATGAAACCAGCCTTAAAGGTACTGCTTTTGACTATAAAGATTTACAAAATGTCAAAATTTCGCTGCTTGGAATGTATCAGCCGAGAAACGCATCTCTTGTAATTGAGGCTGTAAAAATTCTTAGAAACAGAGGACTTAACATCTCAGACGAGGCTCTTTATTCGGGTCTTGAAAATGCAAGATGGCGGGCAAGATTTGAGATAATCGCAAATAATCCTACTGTTATTTTTGACGGTGCTCACAACCCCGAGGGAATAGCTGCCGCAGTTACCAGTATTAAGCAGTATTTCGGTGAGCAAAAGCTGGTTCTTGTTTCGGGTGTTCTTTCCGACAAGGATTACAAAGCAATTGCCGAGTCAATGTCTGAGGTGATTTCACATGCATATACTATCACTCCGGATAACCCGAGGGCGCTGACTGCGGAAAAATTTGCAGAGGTTCTTTCGGGCTTTGGAATTTCGGCATTTGCTAC
This sequence comes from Eubacteriales bacterium, assembly GCA_045658565.1. Lineage (GTDB taxonomy): Bacteria > Bacillota > Clostridia > Oscillospirales > CAG-272 > UBA1740. The sequence continues at coordinate 5,814 of JAZOVF010000025.1, read as the reverse complement.
CGAGGGGATTGGCGACGCGCTGAGTCTGGGAAGAGAAAAAGCAAAGGAGCTTGGCACAGCGCTATGCTGTCTCGGCTCACTTTACACCTATGTTGATGTTATAAATGAGATTGATAAATAATTTCAGGGACTGCTCTTTTTGGGCAGTCCTTATTTTATTGAATATCTATGAAAAACAACGTCAACAATCTGTTTACAAAGCTACTTAAGGAGATTATTATGGAAAACAAAAACGGTCAAATCAAAGAAATAAGAGCCAGGGAAATTCTTGACTCAAGAGGCACTCCTACTGTTGAGGCTGTTGTGGAGCTTTATGACGGCACGAGGGGTGTTGCCAGTGTGCCATCGGGGGCATCTGTTGGCAAATATGAGGCGGTTGAAAGGAGAGACACCGATTCACCAAGGTATAACGGCAAGAGTGTTCTCGGAGCTGCCAAAGGAATTGAAGAGATAATAGCCCCTGCCCTCGCAGGAAAATCGGTGTTTAATCAGGCGGTCATAGACCATGCGCTATGCGACCTTGACGGCACAGAGACAAAGGCGCGCCTTGGGGCTAATGCTACTCTTTCGGTTTCTTTAGCGGCTGCCAGGGCTGCTTCTCTCACTCTCGGCACACCTCTTTTTCAGCACCTTGGAGGCTCGTCTGCAAGACGTATGCCTGTGCCTATGTTTAATGTAATAAACGGCGGCGCTCACGCAAACAACAACCTTGAAATACAGGAATTTATGCTTGTACCTATTGGCGTGCCTGCTGTTTGCGAGGCTGTGCGCGCGGGAGCTGAAATTTACCGCACACTTTCAAAAATTCTAAGCACTAAGGGCTACTCCACAGCAGTTGGCGACGAGGGCGGATTTGCTCCCGACTTAAAGTGTGACGAGGAGGCTATTGAGCTTATCACAGAGGCAATTATACAGTCGGGATACAATACAGAGGAAATAAAAATAGCCCTTGACGTTGCCTCAAGCGAGTGGGCAGAGGGTGAAAGATATATTATGCCAAAAAGCGGCAAGGCGGCAGATGCAGACGAGCTTATCGATTACTATGAGCGTTTGGTCAACGACTACCCTGTAATATCTATCGAGGACGGTCTCGGGGAGGACGATGAGGACGGATTTATCCGACTTACCGAAAGACTCGGCGAAAGAATTATGCTTGTTGGAGATGACCTTTTTGTTACCAATGCAGAGAGGCTTAAGCGAGGAATTGCAAAAAGATATGCAAACACAATACTAATAAAGCCTAATCAGATAGGAACTCTGACAGAGACATTTAATGTTATTGACCTGGCAAGGCGTTCAGGATATAAATATATAATTTCTCACCGCTCGGGAGAAACAAACGACACCTTTATATCAGACCTTGCGGTTGCAACAAATGCGCCATATATCAAGGCGGGAGCGCCCTGCCGAGGCGAGAGAATTGCAAAGTATAACAGGCTTACGGAAATTGAAGCCAACCTGGGCTGTGGCGCACTATATGGGGATAGGATAAAGTAACCTTCTCTGGTAAAACAAAGTGAAACCTGTTGAAGAAGGCTTTTGAGGGGATTTGAACACCTCATCCGTCAGTCGACAAGCGACTGCCACCTCCCCTCAAGGGGAAGCCTATCCGAGCTAGCACGTCAGCGACACATAAAATGAGAGGTACTGTTTTTTCAGTACCTCTTATTGCGTTATTTGACAATTTTTATTTACAAATTACTTATTTATTGCATTTTTCACAAGCTTTGTGTATGATACATGATACACAGCAAAGGAGATAATTGCGGTAAGGATATCCGATATAAGCTGAGTCCAGATTACTCCGTCAAGCGCGAAGAGATAATTCATAAGGAACAGAAGCGGGATATTGATAAGTCCCTGTCTCAGTGAGGAAAGCAGAAGCGACTGCTTACCCATACCCATAGCCTGGAAAGTAAAGGACATCTGGAAGTTGGTTATCATAAGAGGTACGGCAAGGCACATTATGCGGAGAAACTTTGTTGCCATTGCTACCGTATTTGCTTCGTTTATGAATATTCTGACAATAGGCTCGGCAAATACCTCAAAGGCTACTATACAAACACCTGCAAAAATTATTCCCGCAATTCTTGCGGCATCGCTAAATGCCTTCATTCTTTTATAGTCCTTCGATGCGAAGTTATATGCCACAAGGGGCATCATTCCTTGACAGAGACCCATGCCAACATTCATCGGCAGCATATCTATCTTTTTGGCTATACCAACGGCGGCAACGGGAACGTCTCCGTAAATGTGACTGTATGAGGCGGTCAGGTTGTTTACCATAATGCTGGAAAGACAGGCAAACATCGAGCCGAGAGCCGAGGGAAATCCAACGGCAAAAACTGAGCCGATATAATGCTTTTCGGGAATCATCTTTGAAGGATTTACCGAGAGAACGCTTCCCTTTTTCTTCTTTATCACAAGGAGGATAACAAGATAATATACAAGAACGACCGCATTAGATATCATTGTGGCAATTGCCGCGCCCGCAACCTCGTTACCCGGCTCTAAAATAACGAACATAAAGAGTGGGTCAAGAACAATATTAAGGACACCGCCAAGACCGAGACCGAAGCCCGACTCCTTTGCATATCCCTCGCTGCGGATAAGGTGGGAGAGAGTCATTCCGAGGGTCGAGGGCACAGCTCCAACGACAACAACCCAGAAGGCATAGTCCTTAGCATAATCTATTGAGGTATCGGTCGCCCCAAGGAAATAGAGGAACGGCTCCATAAAAATAAAAATTACAACCGAATAGACTGCCGAGATAAGAAGAGAACCCCAGAAGGAGAATGAGGAAACCCTTGCCGCATCGCCATCACGTCTTTCACCAAGGAGACGGGATATAAGGCTGCTGCCGCCAACGCCAAAGAGGTTTGAGAGGCAGTTCATAGCAAAGACCAAAACAAATGCCACAGATGATGCGGCAATCTTTGAGGGGTCGTTTGTTGTGCCAATGAAGAATGCATCGGCAAGGTTGTATATCATTGTAATAAGCTGGCTGATAATTGTTGGTATAGCAAGGGCTGCCAGAGCCTTTGGAACAGGAGTTTTTTCAAACAGGTCGCGATTTTTTGTCATTTTTTGTCACCTTTCATTTCCACAGGATAATTTTATCATTTTCCGACAAAAATGTCAATAACCGAAAGGCTCAAAAATAATTATGTATTTTAAAAATATTAACTATTGTTAAATCTTATTAAAGATGATTAACTGTTATTGCTTATTTTCCCTCCTGATGATATAATTGTTTCGTTAAAAAACAGGAAAGGAGAAGCTGATGAATTTTTTTGAGAGGATACTGTCATATCTGACATTTGAGATTGAATCTGCTCCTGAAAGTTATGGAATCTATCACTTAGTTATGCTGGGGCTGGTAGTCGCTGCAACTGTTATTCTTTGTGCAAAATTCAAGGATGCAGAAGATAAGTCATTCAGACGTTTATTATTTGTTTTGTGGTGCGTTATGGTAATTGGCGAAGCCTATCACCAGACCTGTTTCTTCTTCCATAACGAGGGCGGAGTTGCTGTATGGGAATACGAATGGTACAAGTTTCCGTTCCAGTTCTGCGCAACACCGTTATATATACTTCCGTTCATTATTTTTCCCAAAAGCGAGAGGATAAGAGAATGTGCTATGGCCTTTATGATGAGCTTTTCGCTCTTTGCGGGCCTTGCGGTAATTATATATCCAAACGACGTTTTTGTGAGGCTTATAGGTGCAACCACCCAATCTATGATACATCACGGCTTGCAGGTGGTTATCGGTATTCTTATTGGGGTATACAACCGCCATCGTCTGACATTTAGGTTTTATGCGGGAGGAATACCTGTTTTTGCCATGCTGATTTTAATTGCTATGGTGCTGAATATTGCGGGCTACCATATATTACAAAGCGCGGGAATGGACGATACGTTCAATATGTTTTATGTAAGCCCCTATTTTGACTGCACTCTTCCTGTACTTAACATTCTTTATCCATTACTCCCCTACCCTGTTTTTCTTCTTGTTTATCTTGTTGGATTTACAGCCGTGGGAGCATTGGTATTCTATCTTGTCAAGCTGTTTATAAGGCTTAGTTATAGTATAAAAGAAAAAATCAATCTCCCCACAAAGGTGTTCAAAAAACTGAATTATGCTGAAAAGTAAAAAAATAATCTGCTTTCTTTCAGTGGCATTTATTGCTGTTGAGCTGTGTTTTTCTATAGCCATTCATCTTGTAGACGGGAGACAAAACGATTTTGTCTCGGTTGGGGCGATAGTCATCGCCTGCCTGTTTGCGGCCTTGTTTTTTGCAAAGGATGCCGACTACCTGCTTGTGCAGCTCGGTCTTTTCTGCACTGTTATGGCAGATGTATTTCTGCTTATTGCACAGCCGAGGGAGCAACTTTGGGCAATGCTGTTTTTCTCAATAACACAGATGTGCTATTTTTTAAGACTGTATTTAAGAGACAAGAAATACAGGGCGGCTCACCTGTCCGTAAGAATTGTGATAACCTTTACCGCTCTTGTTATCACCTGCCTTGTTTTAGGCGAAAGGACAGACCTATTAAGTCTTGTTTCACTATTTTATTTTGCAAATCTCGGAATAAATATGGTATGGGCCATTATCGAGTTTAAGACATCACGGCTCTTTGGTCCGGGCTTAGTTCTGTTTTTACTTTGTGACATTTGTGTCGGACTATCGGTCATGAGTGCGGATTACATACCCGTAGCAGAAGAGTCTATACTTTATTTTCTTATCAATCCCGGGTTTAACCTCGCTTGGGTGTTTTACATTCCTGCTCAGGTTTTGATAGTCCTTAGCCTTGCCGAAAGCAGGCTGAAAAAGGAGAAAGTCTGAAAAAGAAAGGCTTTCTCTTTTCTTTTATCTTAAAATGTGGTATAATTATATAGTAATTGCAAAGACAAGGAATGAACAATGATATTAAATGACAGTCCCACAAGGGAGACTATGAAAAAATTGAAGGCTCTTTATGAACGCACGTTTCCTAAAGCCGAGAAAAAGCCCTTTTTACTTATAAAAAAACTGGCAAAGCAAGGAAAAATGAAAATATATTCAGCCGAGGAAAACGGAGAATTTTTGGGGCTTGCCATAATGATTTTACACTCGGATATTTCTCTTTTAGACTATCTTGCGATTGAAGAAAATGCAAGAAATCGGGGTGTTGGCGGTCAGGTTATTGAAAGATTAAAAGAAATTTACAAAGAAAAAAAGTTGCTTCTTGAAATTGAGGATACCGACAAGGATATTCCGGAGAGAGAAATGAGGCTGAGAAGAAAGAAATTCTACCTTTCACACGGTCTTACGGTCATGCCATATAAGATATGTCTGTTTGGTGTTGATATGGAGGTGTTAACCTACGGTGGCGATGTCTCGTTTGAGGATTACCACGCGGTATATTCAAGCACCTTGCCAAAGCGTATACCAAAAAAGATTACCCTTATCTAAAGAAAAGGAGAAAACCGCAAGCATAAAGCCGAGATTTTCTCCTTTGTTGTTTTTTGAACGTGTTCTATTTCTGTTCTATTATAGAACATATTCACGAAAATGTCAAAAGTTTTTAGATTTTTTGGAGTTTAACCGCATAATTGCTGAAAAAAACGCAAGTCATGACCACCGGCCGTGCCGGTGGCATGCACAAGCCCCCTTAGGGCATAACACCGGCTCGGGGAGCCTATAGGCTCATCGAAAAGTGTGCCAACCGCGCAGATTGTAGCGGCTGCCCCCTAATGGGGCTTTCTTATATGGCTTCTTTTACCGCCTCGCCCGTAAACGGGTCAATATATTCTTTTAAGGTTAGTTGCTC
>JAZOVF010000024.1:0-14739 GCA_045658565.1 Eubacteriales bacterium | reverse complement strand
ACTTAACGTCACCGTCAGGAGACTCAACGCCAAGAATGAGCATATGCTCTGCCATCCAGCCCTCTTTGCGACCGAGGTAGGATGCGATACGAAGTGCAAAGCACTTCTTACCGAGAAGAACGTTTCCACCGTAACCGGAGTTAACAGACCAGATGGTGTTATCCTCAGGGAAATGACAGATGTATCTCTTCTCCTCGTCAATATCTGCACGAGCATGAAGACCCTTGATGAAATCTGCGCTGTCGCCGAGAGCCTCAAGAACATTAAGGCCAACGCGGGTCATGATAAGCATGTTAAGTACAACGTAGATAGAGTCAGTAAGCTCGATACCGTACTTAGCGAAGGGAGAGCCTACAACAGACATGGAGTAAGGAATAACATACATTGTTCTTCCCTTGTAGGAGCCATCATAAAGCTTAGAAAGCTTAGCATAGCACTCCTTGGGGTCCATCCAGTTGTTGATGTTACCTGCATCCTCCTTCTTGGAAGTACAGATAAAGGTTCTGTTCTCAACACGTGCTACGTCGTTGATAGCAGTTCTGTGAAGGTAGCAGTTAGGAAGCTCCTTCTCGTTGAGCTTGATTATCTCACCGGTAGAACAAGCCTCAGCTCTGAGAGCCTCAGCCTGCTCGTTTGAGCCATCGATAAGAACAATGTTATCGGGCTTTACAAGCTCTACCATTTCAGCAATCCAGGCATCAACGAACTTGTTTTTTGTTACGTTTGTGTTCATGGGTCTATATTCTCCTTAAAATTATTTTACAACTTGACATTGTGAAAAAACCAACTTTTCACATCTACATTATATCATATAAAAAAATAATTTGCAACAGTATTTATAAATATTTTTTATCCTCGGCCAATTTTTAACATTTAGTTTAATCTTTTTTGTGTTTACGATAAAGAGATACTTCTTTTGCTCTGTCGCTTTTTGTCTGATTTTATAGAAAAATGATAGATTATATTCGTAATTGGTAAATTTTACCATTTTCTTGATGATTTTTTCGTTAAACATTTCGCTATTTTACATCTTGATTTTACACCAAGTTTTGTGGTAAAATGATGTTGTTCGTGAAATTTACCAAATTTTACCATTTTTACATCAAATAAGGAGAAATAGCTATGGAAAAGAACGCAAAAATTTTAATTTGTGACGAAAACAAGGATGAAAGAAGAAAACTTGCAGATGCTCTGCATAAGGACGGATATCACACAGTAGACGAGGCAGACGGTGGCGAGGCGGCAAAGAGAATGCTTGGCGAGCTTGAATATGATGTAGTTGTAGCCGACCTTTGGCTTTCGGGAATAGACGGCATCGGACTTATTCGCTCGGCAAAGAATTATGTCAAGGGCAGACTCCCCTCTTTTATTCTTACATCATCAACAAATAATCAAAATATACTTATGGAAGCCAGCGAAGCTGGTGCTGAAATATGTATACTTAAACCGTATAATGCATTATCGGTTGTGTCTCACATAAACACTCTTTTGAAAATAAGAAACGGCTCTGCAAGCTACGCCTCTTCTGTTTCGGACATGGAGGCTCAGGTCACAAAGATAATTCACCAGATAGGTGTTCCCGCCCACATAAAGGGATATCAATATTTGCGTACCGCAATTCTTATGACTATTGAGGACAACGACATAATAAACGCAGTAACAAAGATTCTTTACCCTACTGTTGCAAAAAAGTACCAGACAACAACATCGAGAGTTGAACGCGCCATAAGACACGCAATTGAGGTTGCTTGGGACAGGGGTGATGTTGACACACTTAATTCCTACTTTGGCTATACCATTCAAAATTCAAGAGGAAAGCCCACAAACTCAGAGTTTATCGCAATGATTGCCGATAATTTAAGACTTAAGTATAAATGCCTCACAACAAGATAAAAGAAAAGGCTGGCTCCAAAAAAGAGCTAGCCTTTTCAATACACAAAATATTTAATTATAACTTCTTCTGCCTTCCATAGCGCGGTAGAGAGTAACCTCGTCGGCATACTCAATATCGCCGCCAACAGGAATACCGTAAGCCAAGCGGGAAACAGTTACACCGTATGGCTCAAGAATGCGGGCAAGATATGCCGCGGTTGTGTCACCGGAGGGGGTTGGATTTGTGGCAATAATTATCTCCCCCACCTCCCCTGTCTCAATTCTTGCAACAAGCTCCTTGACGGTAAGGTCGTCGGGAGTAATGTTATCAAGGGGAGAAAGTGAGCCGCCAAGCACGTGATAAAGTCCGCGATATCCTCTTACACGCTCCATAACCATAACATCCTTAGGGCTCTCAACAACACATATAAGAGAGGGGTCTCTTGAGGGGCTTTTACAAATTTCGCAGCCGTCTCCCGATGACGAAAGACCGAAGCAAACAGGACATTTAAAGACATCTCTCTTTACTCCGTTTATAGCATCGGCAAATCTTGCCGCCTCCTCATCTGAAAGATTAAGGGTGGCAAAAGCATATCTTGCTGCAGTTTTAGCTCCCACACCGGGAAGCCTGCGAAATTCCTCAATAAGCCTCTGAAGCGGTGCAATATACTCTGCCATATCTTAGAACAGGCCGGGCATACCCATAGCGCCCGTAATCTTCTGCATTTCCTCGGCAGAAACGGTTTCTACCTTTTTAATAGCCTCGTTTACCGCCGCAACAATAAGGTCCTCTAAGGTCTCGGCATCATCGGGGTCAATTACTTCGGGGTCGATTTTTACCGAAAGAATTTCCTTTTTACCGTTTATCTTAACATTTACAACTCCGCCGCCTGCGGAAATGTCATATTCCTGAGCCTCAAGCTCCTCCTGCTTTGCAGCCATATCCTCCTGCATCTTCTGCGCCTGCTTAAGCATAGACTGCATATTTGAAGGGCCGCCGCCCACACCCTGAGGTAATCTTACTTTCATTTTAATTATCCTTTCAAAATTGACTTTATTTTAATGCGTTTTCAATATCCGAAAATACAGACTCACGCTTGATCTCGGCAGCCTCAACCGTAATCTTAACCCGGTCGGCAGCTATTCCCTCGCATTCGGAGATAACACCGCGAATTACTGCCATATCCTGCTCCGAGCCTGAAAGTCTCTTTGCAAAGAATGTGTCAAGCCTGATATTAAACTCACCGTTTCCTTTGGTTAAAACGGATGCGTTCTGTATAGATGCCGAAAGAGCCGGCTTTATTTCTCTTATTCTTTCAACAACTCTGCCCCAGGATGAGTATGGAGTCTCGACAGAGGAAACAGGCTCAGCGGCCTTTTTTTCTTCAACCGGGTAAATTACTGTATTTTCCTTTTTGGGGGCGGGAGTCTCGGCAGGTCTTTGAACTGCTGTACCTGCGCTGTATTTTAACATTGAAAGCTCTCTTTCAAGAGTCTCTATTCTGTCAACCAAAGCCTCTGCTGAAGAATCAAGCCTTGAATCACACATACGTGTAAGAGCGATTTCGGCAATACTGCGCTTTGAATTAAATGCCCTCTGCATATCCGCCATAGAGGACTCGAGAATATGAACATGATAGGAGAGGCGAGACATTGTAAATTCACCGGCAATCTGCTTTAAGGTCTCGTACTCGGTCTCGGTAAGGTCAAGAAATGCCTTTGCCTTATCTGTGCTCTTTACCACCATAATATCACGGTAGGAATCAATAATCTCCTGCCAGAACACCGAGATGTCACCGCTCTTCATTACAATGTCGCCGACAACCTCGTATACTGCAGAATAATCTGCCTTAGAGATAGCGTTTATCAGCTTATATGTGCTTTCTCTGTTGCCGGAGCCAACCGTTTCAAACACAAGATTTTCGTCAATTTTCTTTCTCGCTCCGGCGCAAAGCTCAAAAAGGCTGATTGCATCACGCATACCGCCTCGTGATACCCTTGCAATTATGCGGGCAGCATCCTCGGTAATCTCAACTCCCTCTTCCCTTGCGATATTAAGCAGTCTTTCAATTATAACATCTGCCGAAATACGCTTAAAGTCAAAGCGCTGGCATCTAGAAACTATTGTAGTTGGGAGCTTATTAAACTCGGTGGTTGCGAGAATAAATATAACATAGCTGGGAGGCTCTTCAAGAGTCTTTAGCAAGGCATTAAATGCCTGTCCCGACATCATATGAACCTCGTCTATAATATAAACTCTGTACTTCAGAAGCGCGGGAGTAAATGCAATCTCGTCCTGCATATCCCTGACATCGTTAATACCGTTGTTGCTGGCTGCGTCCATCTCGATAACGTCGGTAGCAATTCCCGCATCGATAGAGCGGCACGCCTCACAGCAGTTACAGGGATTTCCGTTTTCCGGATTTTCGCAGTTAACAGCCTTAGCAAGAATTTTTGCACAGCTGGTCTTTCCTGTTCCTCTTGAGCCGCAGAAAAGATATGCGTGAGAGAGCTTTGAGTTTGCAACCTCGTACTTTAAGATATCGGTTATGCCGTCCTGACCGCAAACCTCGTCAAAGGTGCGCGGACGCCACTTTCTGTATAAAGCTCTGTAATCGGCCATAGCTACCTCCGGTTAAAAAATAATGGCACGAAAGCGGTATACTCGCCTTCTCCGCCTGCGCGCCTAAAATATAACACTCGATGCATCGGATAGAGCCATACACCCAAAAATCGAAAATACTCTTACATACGGTAACCGTCACATCTGCTCCGAACAGGCTGCCTCGCGGCACACGTGATAAACCGCTTAATGCTGCTTGGTTCCCCACCTGACATGGTTCACAGCCTCACGTTGCGCAAGACCCATTCTTCAACACAGATAATGGCGGTGCAGACTACACAAAAGCATTCCTCAAAACGGGAATTGACCCCTGCTATAGCGGATTTCAGGTACAAGGCACCGCTACCGCCCCGGCTGGTATGGCTCCACCCGATGCACCGAGATTGTAATTTATCAAATAGACAAACAACGATGTATATTATAACAGAAAGCAGAAAAAAATGCAATACCTTTTACAAATTTAAAATAAATTTAAAATTTAATTGATTACAAATCCACCGCTGACATTTAACACCTGCCCTGTAACAAAATCCGCAGCATCGGAAGCAAGATAAATGACGGCTTTTGCAACATCAGACGGAAGTCCTATACGCATAAGAGGTGTTTCGTCTATAAGCTCCTTTACGGTTTCCTCGCTGAGGGAGGAATTCATTTCGGTATCAATAAGCCCGGGAGCTATTGCATTTACTGTAATTCCCGAGGGGCCAAGCTCCTTTGAAAGAGCCTTTGTCATACCGATAAGAGCAGCCTTGGATGCCGAGTAATGAACCTCGCAAGAAGAGCCTACAAGTCCCCATATAGAGCTGATATTTATTATTCTGCCACATTTCTCGGAAATCATATAACGGCTGACTTCTCTGGAATAAAGGAAGGCTCCCGTAACATTCACAGAAAAAATTCTGTTCCACAAGTCAAGTGTGATATCCGAAAAAAGCGAAAATGAGGCAACCCCTGCATTGTTTACAAGACAGTCAATTTTTCCCAAAAATGAAACAGCCTCCTTCACCGCAGAGACAACCTCGGCTTCAGAAGCCGAGTCAGCCTTTATTGCAAGGGCGCCCGTGCTTTCTGCCAGGCTTTTTGCCTCAATTTCTGAATTTTTATACGTAAACGCAACGGTATAACCGTTTTTGCAAAGCTCCTCAACAACGGCTCTGCCAATGCCTCTTGAGCCTCCTGTTACAAGCGCAGTCTTCAAATCAAAGACCTCCGAACAAACATTTTATCAACAATATTATACCCGAAAACACATCTGTTGTCAACCCACTTGACAAACCTCGCTTTTATATTATAAAATATATGTATCAAATTTATAGGTGCTAAATATGATTTTAGTTGTTAGCAAATCAAAAAGATACTCCGATAGAATAGCTGAGATGTTAAATATTGCAGGATATCTTGCATACGGGGCAACTGCCTCGCAGGCAATAAACGAAATATCTCCAAGATACAGAGCTATTATTTTACTTACAGACAGTCAGACAATCCCTACCCCATTCGGAGCTGTTATATCTGCCTGTGCTGCCCCTGCCCTGAAAATCCCCGTATTCTCTATCGGTGAGTTCCCCGACCCTAGAATTGCAGAAGTATTTCCCGCGGGAGCATCTTTAAGCTCTGTTATAAAAAGAGTTATCAGATACCTTGTAATAAACGAAAAACCTGTTATCGGAAAATACAAGTGTGCAGGCTTTGATGCATCATCCGACTCCTCAAGGGTTATGTATTTTGACAAGGAAATCCGCCTTACTAAGACCGAGAAAATGATATTAAGGTTCCTCACCCGCTACTATCCTCTGCCCGCATCGGCAAACGAAATTATAAAATACGCGGTTCGTCCCTCACGCTCACCCGAGCCATCAAGCATCCGAACACATATTTCCATGATGAATAAAAAAATTAAGGCTTCGATAGGCAGACCGATGATTGAATTTTGCGACAAAGAGGGATATATTATTATCACCCCCGAAAGAAAAAAAGGAATTTTAAAGTAAAGGGTACAAGCGTACATTGCATATACTCAAATAAATTTATGCCAAAAGGCAGAACGGAGTATAAGCAATGTTTGATATTGCAAAGCTATTATTACGCTTTATCTCTTTAATTCTCGGTATAGAGGAGTCCACAAGCTTTCCGCCGCCTCTAGCAAAAGAGGAGGAGCTTTCCTTATTTATAAGAAAAGAAGCAGGAGATTCTTTAGCCAGAGATAAGCTTATCGAGCACAATCTTAGACTTGTTTCTCACATTATTAAAAAATACTATTCCTCATACGAGAACCCCGACGAGCTGTTATCTATCGGCAGTCTTGGACTTATCAAGGCGGTTGATTCCTTTAAGCCAAGCTTTGGCACAAGGTTTGCAACCTATGGCTCAAAATGCATTCAGAACGAAATTTTAATGTTTTTCCGTTCAAAAAAGCGTACCGGACTTGAAATTTCAATAAACGATACCGTAGACGTAGACAAGGACGGAAATCCGCTAACATTTTTAGACATTATCAGCGCCCCCGAAACAATGGACTCCGACCTTGACTTAAAGGAGCATATAGAAAAGATAAGAGAGCTTGTTGACACAGCTCTCCCACCGAGAGAAAAGGAAATAATCGTTTTAAGATATGGGCTAAAGGGCTACAAGCCCCTGACTCAAAGAGAGGTTGCAAGTCACCTGGGGATATCACGCTCATATGTATCAAGAATTGAAAAACGAGCACTTGAAATTTTGAAAGCAGAATTCGGAGACAAAAGACCTTATTTTGATGATTAAAAAATTTTCCGTATAATGCGCCCCTTTTTCGTAAACACTAATCTTGACCGAATAAAACGGTTACAAGAATATTTCAGAAAAGGTGCGGTCATATATATGATGATTGTAAACAAACTCGCGCTTATTCTCACAATAATAGGCGGAATAAACTGGGGCCTTGTAGGTCTCTTTTCATTCGACCTTGTAGCATGGATCGCCGGCGGCTCTACCGCAATACTTGCAAGAATAATATACATTATTATTGCTCTTGCCAGCATCTGGTGCATCTCAATGCTCTTTATGGATGACGAAGAAACCCACCCCACACGCAGCAACGCATAACAGAAAAAAAGAGAGTCCGTTTTGGACTCTCTCTTTTTTTACAATATTTTTTAGAAAAGATTTACAGGAACGAAGAAGTATACGCAGAAGAGTAATGCAACTATGATTGCAACTACAGAAACATTCCATGTAGGCTTTTCCTTCTTAGTAACAGCATACTTAATAAGCTCAATGAAGTAAGCAAGTATGGACATTACGCAATAAGAAAGAAGACCTATACCAATTCCCTTTGTGATAGAGTAAGAGAGAATCATTACTACAACAGTAAGGAAGGCTGAGGTTGCGTTGATAGCGTTGCTGAAATCGATGCTCTTAACATTGTTCTTCATCATAAGAACTCCAACATAAATAAGAGCAGCTGCCGCCGCAGCAGAAGGAATTGCCGCGAAGAGAGGCAGAGCAAACATTGCAAGGAAGAACATTACAGCGGTTGTAAGAGCTGTAAGTCCTGTTCTACCGCCTGCAGAAACGCCTGCGCCCGACTCAACGAATGTGGTAACAGTAGAAGTACCGAGCATTGCACCTGCACAGGTTGCAACAGCGTCGCAAATCATGATTTTACCGTAATTGTGAGGCTTGTTATTCTCGTCGGAGAGAATTCTGTTACCGCCGCAGCATCCTACAATAGTTCCCATTGTGTCGAACATATCTATCATACACATGGTGATGATTATCATTATAACGGTAAAGAGCGAGCCATCGGGGAAGCCTTCGGAAAATGCGTCGGTAAAGGATAAGAACACGCTGTTTTCACCTGTAAAGAAGTTAGTAAAGTTTTCCCAGAACTTCCAAGAAACAGAATCGGTGCCTGCAAGCACAGAAAGATCGGTTACACCGAGAGGAATACCAATAACAGTTGCGCCGAGAATACCGAAAATAATAGAACCCTTAACATTAAGCTTGTCAAGAATTGCAATAAGGAACAGACCAACAAGGGCTACAACTGCGGTTTTAGCAGCAGCAACAAAAGGCAAACCGTTACCGTTGTTGATAACCTGAGTGTTTTCCCAATTTGTAAAATCAACAAAGGCAACCTGTGTATAGTCGTTAGTAACAACAACACCTGCATTTTGGAAGCCTATGTATGCGATAAAGAGACCGATACCAACAGAGATAGCACCTCTTACGGCCACGGGCATACCGTCAAATACAAGCTCGCGGAAGGTCTTGCCCTTTATCTTAATAACAGAAAGAAGAAGGAAAATAACACCGGAAATAAGAACCATCAAGAACGCCTGACCTATGGTGAATCTAACACCGTAGGTACCTGCAGCCCACAGCGCAACGAGACCGCCAAGCAAGGAGTTAAGTCCCATACCTGATGCCTGCGCCAGAGGCATTTTTGCAACAAATGCCATAAGAAGAGTACCTATAACAGCACCTAAAGCCGTTGCAATGAAAACAGAAGGCCAATAAGCCGCTGCATTTTCCATACCAACTAAAATTTGAGCTGGGTTAACAGTCAAAATGTAAGCCATTGCAAGGAAAGTAACTATACCGGCAACGATCTCAGTTTTGACACTTGTCTGCTTCTCTATCGGATCATATCCGAGAAGCTTTGAAAACTTGTTCATAAGAACCTCCTTTTTTTGTGCCTTAGGCACATATTACTTTTATTGTAACACATTATTATAAGAAATTCAACCGATTTTTTCAAAAAAAGACATAATTTGTTAAAATTTACAAAAAGCACACAAGACATTTAACTACATTGACCAAAAGCATTTTTAAGCCTTACTTTGCTAATTCTGATTTGTAGAGAAAAAAAGCATTTTGGCATAAAATGGTGGTAAGAATTTTTCTCTATTTTCCGTGATTAAATTAAGGCAAAATGAGCAAAAATAACATTGCTAACAAAAAAAGGAGAAGAAAAGGCGGTTTTCATTAACAAAAACCGAGGTTATAAAAATGAACATAAAAAGAGGCGATATTTACTACGCAGACCTAAGCCCCGTTATAGGAAGTGAGCAAGGGGGACTGAGGCCGGTCCTTATTGTACAAAACGACGTGGGCAACAGATACAGTCCTACCGTTATAGCGGCGGGAATAACATCAAAAATAAGCAAAACAAAGCTGCCGACGCACATTGACGTTCCGGGAGATGATGCAGGACTTGCCAAGGACAGTATAATTCTTCTTGAACAGATACGAACTATTGATAAAAAGAGACTTAAAGAAAAAATGGGTCACCTTGATGACGAAACAATGAGCAGTGTTAATTCGGCAATAGAGGTAAGCTTTGGTCTGAATACCCCGAGAGAGGACGAGTCCTATTTTTAATAACGGTTCTTTGTAATATTTTTACCTCCGAAAGCATAGATTAAAATAATCTTAAATTTTCAGGAAGGTCGATCTTATGAACCACTATATGCCCGAGGGAATGCTGATCTCTACCGACAAAAATTTTGAATACACATCAAGCAGAGAGGGGCTTGAAAAAGCAATGAGAAGCGGCGTAATACTTGAGGGGGTGGCAACTCTTTGCGACCATAATTACACCCTTCATGTTTCCCTGCCCTCGGGGATAAAAGGAATTATTCCGAAAGCCGAGTCGGTCTATTCGCAAGGCGACGCCGAAGCCAAGGATATCGCAATACTTACAAGAGTCGGCAAAACCGTTGCCTTTAAGGTTATCGGCTTTAAAACCGACAGCTCGGGTGAACGCACAGCAATTCTCTCAAGGCGCGCAGCGCAGCTTGAATGCGCGGAAAATTATATTTCTACCCTCATGCCCGGAGATATAATCCCCGCTAAGGTTACACATCTTGAAAGCTTCGGTGCATTTGTTGATATAGGCTGCGGAATTATTTCTCTGCTATCCATTGATTCTATGTCCGTTTCGAGAATATCACACCCCTCGGCAAGAGTTTCGGTTAATGATTTTATATACACGGTTGTAAAAAATATAGACGACAGAGGCAGAGTTTTTGTAACAGAGCGTGAGCTTCTTGGTAATTGGGAGGAAAACGCAGCCCTCTTCAAAGAAGGAGAAACGGTAAGAGGAATAATCAGAAGCGTTGAAAGCTACGGTGTATTTGTTGAGCTGAGGCCAAATCTTGCAGGTCTTGCGGAATACAGAGACGACGTGCGTGTCGGACAGACTGCCGCCGTCTACATAAAAAGTATAATCCCCGAAAAAATGAAAATAAAGCTGATAATAATCGATGCCGACGACTCTCCTGTTTATGTTGAGCCATTGGAATACTTTATCGACACCTCGGTATATTCCCACATAGACCGTTGGCGATATTCTCCCCTGACGGCAACCAAGATTATTGAAAGCGTTTTTAACTAAAGAAAATATCACACTGTAGTAGACAGCATATCACTAAAAACTATCAGGAAATGTGCACTTACTCACCACTGTAGATGGCGGTGCAACAGAAAAGAGCCGATACGGAATAAAATCCATATCGGCTTTTTTATTGTCCTTTAGCACCCGAGGCAATACGCAAAGGTCTTTTTTTCTATTGACTATGTATTAGGAGCGCAGAGCGTCAATTGCCGCGCGTCTGTCCTGTGCATTGAACACCGAGCTTCCCGCAACGAGAACATTTGCACCTGCCTTAACAGAGAGCTTTGCAGTTTCGGGATTTATGCCGCCGTCAACCTGGATATCAAGGTCTTGTCCGAGTCTTTCAGCTTCTGCCCTGATTTTTGACACCTTTTCGAGCATATCCGGCATAAACTTCTGTCCGCCATAACCTGGCTCAACAGTCATTACAAGCACCATATCACACTTAGGAATAAGGTGGAATATCGCCTCTGCAGGGGTTGCGGGCTTAATGGAGATTGCCGCCTTAGCGCCTGCTGCATGAATTTCATCAAGGAGCTTTGCGGAGTCCTCGCATGCCTCGTAGTGGAATGTTACAAGGTCGGCGCCTGCGTCTATAAAGCGCTTTGCATAATTCTCGGGCTTTACTATCATAAGATGCACGTCGAAGAACATTTTGCTATGCTTTCTGAGTGCCTCTATGACAGGCATGCCGAATGACATATTGGGAACAAAAACTCCGTCCATTACGTCAAGGTGAACAAGTTCAGCCCCTGCTTTTTCTATCTCGGCAACCTCCGAGCTGAGATTTGAGAGGTCGGATGCAAGAACCGAGGGAGAGATTTTTACCATGATATATATTCCTTTCTTTTTACATACTGTTTAAACAAAAATATCAGATATTGATTACCAATAAAAAGGTATCATTTTTTCAAAATATAACATAAAATAATACAGAGTCACCAAAGGTGGCAAATTCCGACACGCGCCGAGGTAAGACATCTAAGACAAAAGACGTAAACCGAAAAAACCTCGTAAAAAACGTGTCTATGATTGGGCGGCGCATAAAGCACTGCCCTTATTTTTTCTCAATAAGCGCTACTGCGTGAGCTGCGGCACCTTCCCCGCTGCCTGTAAACCCGAGCTTTTCCTCTGTTGTGGCTTTAACATTCACCTGACAGGAGGATATGTTAAGAGCCTCGGATATATTACATATCATTTTATCAACATACTCGGCAATCTTAGGCTTTTGAAGCACTAGTGTTGCATCTATATTCTTAATAATGTAACCATTGCTTTCAAGCAGCGCCCTAACATGGCGAAGAAGCTCAATGCTGGAAATGCCGCGATATTTTTCGTCAGAGTCCGGGAAATGCCGTCCAATATCTCCGAGAGCCGCAGCCCCGAGGAGAGCATCCATTATCGCATGAGTCAAAACATCGGCATCCGAGTGACCGAGAAGACCAAGAACGAACGGAATGTCAACTCCGCCGATTATGAGCTTTCGTTCCTCGGCAAATCTGTGAACGTCATATCCGTGACCAACACGAATTTCCGCCATTTTGTCGACCTCCCTTTTTGATAATATATACTCGGCATATTCTATATCCGAGGGTGTTGTAATTTTTATATTTTCCCTGCCTAAATCCACGGCAGAAATCTTTGTTCCAAGAGCTTCCACCAGCATATTATCATCGGTTATTTGGCAAACATCATTTGTCGATGAAAGAGCCTTTTTGTAAACCTCTGTCAAAAAAACTTGAGGTGTGGAAGCCATAAAGACTTTTTCTCTGGGTATTGTTGTTTCAACAAATCCATCTTCCGACACAAGCTTTACCGTATCGGTAACATAGGAGCCTGCGGTAGCTGCTCCACACTCAAAGGCCTTAAGAACGACCTTTGAAATCATCTCCGGTGTTATAAGACACCTTGCCCCGTCGTGGATAGCCACATGTGTTGTATCCTCAGGCAAAGCCTCAAAGCAAAGCCTTGCAGACTCGGCTCTTGTATTTCCGCCAACTATCACCTTTTTTATTTTCTTAAACTCGGGAGCTATTTTGTCAATTATGTACTCTCTGTCATCCTTATGTACTGCAAGTATTATAGAGTCGACAAGCTCGCACCCCTCAAAGGCAGAAAGGGTTCGCCAAAGAACGGTTTTACCAAGAATGGGAAGCATTTGCTTTTTTACATTACCGCCCATTCGTGTGTTGCTTCCCGCAGCAAGAATAACCGCCGCTAAATGTTTTTTTTTCATCAGGTCCTCCGCGGTGAAAAATCATTTTCTGTAATAGACAAAATGAACTGTAATTGTACGGTGCTTTCCGTCCTCAAGAAGATTAGGTCCTCTTACAATTACTCCGTCACCGCTCATAAGCATTGCAGTTTCAAGCTCGGCTATATTGCATACAAACAAGCGGTCACCCGAGGAGTCTACAATGAATTTATCATCCTTGACAGTCAATGCGCCTCCCCTGCCTATTACATCCTCGTTATCATTTCTGCGCTCGGTTACATATTTTACTACCTGTCCATGCAGGGCTTTTGCTCTCTCGTATCTTACGGCAAAGCTGTCCCCATCCTTCTTACCAAAGAGCTTTGAAAATATCGACATAGCTGTTCCTCCGATTTTCTGCTATAATTTTACCACAAAAAAACTTGAATTGGAAGTGTTTTTTTATAAATTACCTCTTTTTAGGAAATTTTTTTAAATTTTCTTGATTTTTTTCAAAAAAACTATTGCATTTTACAAAACAATGTATTATAATATAGGCAAGTGGGTCAAAGTGGATTAAAGTGTATCAAAATCCCCTTTTTGAACACAAAATTCCCGCAAAACCACCTGTTTATCCCGCAAATTCAAAGTAAAGGAGTAGCAAACGTGTCATTTGTAGGTTCATATTCGCATTCCCTTGATGCAAAAAACCGTGTTTTCATCCCTGCTAAATACCGCGATGAGCTTGGCGAAGTTTTTTACATAACACGCAAATTCGACACATATCTCTCCATTTACACAGAAGATGACTGGAATGCCTATCTTGAAAAGATAGAAAAGCTACCCGAGTCTGTGGCATCCGAAATCCAGGATATAATTCTTGGCGGAGCGCAAAAATGCACTCTCGACGGAAGCGGCAGAGTAATTATTGAGGACAGACTTCTTAAGCACGCAAAGATAAACAAGAACATTGTTTTTGTCGGTGTTGGCAAGCAGATAAGAGTCTGGGCTGAAGAGCTTTGGGCTGAGCGCGAAGAAAAGCGTGACTTTGCTAAAATGCGCGAAATACTCGCAGAATACGGTCTTTAATCCCCTACGGAGGCAAAAAGACTATGACAAAAGATTTTTCACATGTCTCTGTTCTTTTATACGAGTGTATAGAAGCGCTTAACATAAGAGACGGTTACACATATGTTGACTGCACCGCAGGCGGTGGCGGCCACTCTCTCGAAATAGCAAAAAGAATGGGTAAAAACTCCCGCCTTATCTGCTTTGACCGTGACAAGAACGCAATTGAGGCCGCTACAAAAAGGCTTTCGGACTATCTCGACAGAGTAACATTTATAAACGACAACTTCAGATCAATAGATAAGGTAATAAAAGAGCTTGGAATAACAAATCTTGGCGGTGTTCTTGCCGACCTTGGCTGCAGCTCACATCAGTTCGACACACCAGAGCGCGGATTCAGCTATATGCACGATGCCGAGCTTGATATGAGAATGGATACAACCTCTCCCCTTTCGGCTTACAAAATCGTTAACGAATATTCGGAAGCTGATTTAAGAAGAATAATCTATGATTACGGAGAGGAACGGTTTGCTCCCAAGATTGCATCCGAAATATGCAAGGCGAGAGCATCCTCCCCCATAAGAACCACTTTTGAATTAACGGATA
>JAZOVF010000023.1:0-54602 GCA_045658565.1 Eubacteriales bacterium | reverse complement strand
AGCTTCCTCAAACTTCTTAACGGTCTTCTGAAGGTCAACAATGTGAATACCGTTTCTCTGGGTGAAGATGTACTCAGCCATCTTCGGGTTCCACTTCTTGGTAGGGTGACCGAAGTGAACGCCTGCTTCAAGCAACTGCTTGATTGTAATTTCGAACATTTTAATGTTCCTCCTTTGGTTTTTCCGCCATAGCGACACAATACTGCGACTCAAAAAGAGCACCGGCAGTAAACCTACTCGCTATGTGAGATATAATAATGTCTGTCCTCGGGACAGCCTTAATATAATATCATATAAACAGAAGGATTGCAAGATATTTTTTTTACAAACCAAAAAGTTTACAAAAAATTCATAATTCCAAAATTTTCTCCCTTGATTTGTTGCTTCATTTATGCTACAATATGAAAAAACGAAAGGGAGAAGTAGCATGACAAAGCACATAAAGCTTGGTATAAAGGAATTTGCGCTGATTTTCTCGGCATTAAATCTGATAGTTTTTCTTATGTATTTTGTTCCGTATTACGTACTCGAAAACGATGAGATTTCGTTAGCATATGAATACTTCAGACTCTATGCAGGTGAGATTATACTTTGGATTTTGCCTGTGGCAACTGCTGCATTTCTTGTTGTACACTGCGTAAAGGAAAGCACTAAAAAAGCTCTCAGCTCCGCCCTGCTTATATCTTTACCCAATCTGGTTTATACTCTCCCATTTTATTACCTCTTAGGCATTGAGCATGGCAGCGATACACCCGAGTCTTTGGGAATGTCGCTTCTTGTTTCGGCGGGATACTTTGTAATTTTCTTTGTACACACTCTTGTCCTTTATCTCATAATAAGACGCTCGTTGATTTTCTTCACCGCAAAGGAGCTATCAAGAGCAATGCCTCCGAAATATGCATCAAATCCTACTTCCGAAATGTGGCGCGACTGCTTGACTCAGGCAACAAATACGCTTCCCGAAAAGATAAGCGAGGGGAAAGCCCTTGATTTGTCTCACCCCACATCTCTTGCCTTCTTCTTTGCTTCGCTCTTTGAATTTACAATCTATTTTTCAATTGAAATATTCAACGCTGTATCCTATCTCGTAAATTACTCGGGCGGCTACAAATCGGGCGAGATTGCCTATATGATTTTCCGCTTTATCTTTGTTCTGGCTATGTTGTTCTTATCTTTGGCAATTTCTCAAATTGTAAAAAGACGGACAAGAAGCGTTGACGAGGATAGAGCTTGTAACCAATAATAAAACACAAAAACGCGTTTTTGTCAACAAATGTTCTCAAAAACGCGATTTTTTTATTCTTTGCATCTTGGACTTTTCTCAATCAGGAAAAAGTATGGCGATGTGGGAGAATTAAGTATATGAAACTCCGATGCACAGATTTTGAATCTGGAAAGGGTTTTAAAATACTCTCTCAGCATATCTCCCTCGAGAGCACCCTCCTCATGGCCGGGATAAATTGCAATAATCAAAGCTCCGTCGGGCATAAGCAAATCTATTGCCGCTTCAACTGCGGGCATTGTAGTTTCACGCATAGTATAGAGCGCCTTGTTTCCGCTTCTCGGAAGATAGCCGAGATTAAACATTCCCGCTTTTATAGGCTCTTTTACAAACTCCTTGACTCTGTGATGAGAGGCGCAAATAAGCTCGTAATTTTTTGGTGCTCCGTTTTCTTCAAGATAGCTGCGTGTTGACTCAAGAGCAAGCTCCTGTATATCAAAAGCATAAACCTTACCGCTCTCGCCTACCGTTTTTGAAAGAAAGAGAGTATCTCCGCCATTACCCATGGTAAAATCCACCGCCACATCTCCCTCGCGAAGATGCTCCAGGATAAAATGCTTATGCAATCCAACTAAATCAACCATTTTACTTAATTCTTCTTTCTTCTATTTCTTCTTTAGTCATCGGTTTGACATAGGCGGAATAATTTGTCTTGTATATGACGAAGCCGGGCTTTGAGCCGCCGGGCTTTTTTATATTTGAAACCCTTGTGTAATCTACCGCCACGCTGTCTGAGGGGCTTTGAGAGAAGTAAGCCGCAATTCTTGCCGCCTCGGTGTAGTCCTCTGCCGGAGGCTCTTCTCCCTCGGTTACAAGGATAACGTGAGAGCCGTGAACATCCTTTGTGTGAAACCAGATATCGTGACGCTCGGCTGTCTTTAATGTGAGCTGGTCATTCTGTACATTGTTTCTGCCAACGAGAACTGTGTATCCGCCCGAGGTTTTAAACCTGTGGGGCGAGAGCTTTATCTGCTTGGGCGGCTTGTAGCCCTTCATTTTTGCAGAATAGCCCGAGCGGTAAAGCTCGTCTCTTATTTCAATAAGGTCCTGCTCGCACTCCGCCCTTTCAAAAAATGAGCGAACAGAGGCAAGGTATTCAAGCTCGGCTTCCCAAATCTTTATCTGCTCTGTAAGGACTGCTTTAGCAGTTTTGCACTTGTTATACTGCTTGTACATTTTTTGAGCGTTCTGGGAAGGGGAGAGCCTTGGGTCAAGGCTTACCTCAATCTCGGGGCAGCTCTCGTCATAATAATCAACGGTTTTAAAGCTCTTCATTCCCCGCTCGAGGCAATAGAGATTTGCGGTTATCAGGTCGCCGTATTTCTTATACTCCTCTCCCCTCTCGGAGTCAAGGAGTGCCTGGCGCTGAATTCCAAGCTTTTTTTCGGTTCTGGACTGGGCATTTGAAAGAAGAGTGGTTATATCCTTTGCCCTCTGGTGTATATGCTCAAGCCTGTCCCGCTCTGCAAAATACAAATCCAAAAGCTCTCTGAACGAGTCGAATTTTTTAATATTTACGCTGTCAACAAGATAGCCGATATCCATATAGGAATAGTCAACAGGCTTGCCCTCGGAATTTATGGCAACGGTTGGAGAATAGCTCTCCGAAATCAAAAGCTCTTGCCACTCGGAGAACACAGACCAAAATCTATCTGCATCAATATTCAAAACAGGGGTATCAACACTCCCCGAGGCTCTGAAAACAAGCTCGTGAGCTATCTGAGTTGCAATGCCCGAGTAGGTTGAGGTAATAAACTTTTCACCCGAGCGCTCAGGAGAAAACTCCGCCAGCTTTTCAAAGAACAGAGCCTTATCAATAGCGAGAGGCGAGAGCTTTTCGGGCTTCTCCGGAATTTGATATTTAAGTCCCGGGAGCACCTGACGCACGGTACTTGCCGCAAAGTCAATAATCTTCAGCGCAGTCAATATCTTGCGCTCGGAGTCAAGCACCACAAGGTTTGCGTACTTGCCCATTATCTCACAGATAATATGCCTCTCTGTGGGGAAGCCCATTTCATCATAGCAGGAAACGGTAAAGTCGGCAATTCTGTCAAACCCCGGCTGCTCTACCGAGGTAATCCTTGCACCGACAAAGTATTTACGCAGGAGCATACAGAACATGGGGGCTTCCTTAGGATTTTCCTTTGCCATATCAGTAAGCTGAAGTCTTGGGGCATTGGGACCTACATTAAAGCACAGACGTTTTGAGCTTTTTCCGTAATGGATAACCATATCAATCTCATCAAGTCTGGGCTGAAGAACTCGCTCAATCTTTGCCTCGGGAAATTCCGCTCTGAATTCGGAAAGCACAGCCCGCATCATACAAGCGTCAAAAGCCATTTTCTATCGCTCCTTTCATTTTTTACTATGCTATTTTAGCACAAACAACGATGATAGTCAAGAGTTTTTACTCTATATCGGGTGCGTAAAGTGTGATAGCTCTTGAGTGTCTGTCAAAGACTAATAGCCCGTACTCAGAAAGTACTGTATCAAAAAACATTCCGCGGGCAGAGACCGAAAGCTCACCGCAAAAGCCCGAGGAATAGAGATAAGAAGCCACAGCAATAACCGTTATAAGTGCCTCGGCACCGCCTTGAGCGCGGCAAAAGTGAGAAATGGCATAAAATTTGCTCTCTTTTTTCTCAAAGGCAACCGAGCCTATGATATCCTCACCGTCCCGAGAGAGAGTAAGCTCGGGCAACACCTTGTCACAAAATTCCCCGAGTGTCCCTACCTCGCACACCTTGATTTTGCCCAAAGGCGACCGCAAAAGGCTTATCCTAAGCTCTGCCGAACAAATAGTCTCTCTGTAAGACGAAAGCAGCACAAAGCGACCGACAAGCACACCGCATCTGCCGCCTTTTTTCAAAATGCGGAACGGTTGTCCTTCACATTCTATCTCAAAATCCGAAAGAGGAAGTCCTCTTACCTCTGTCAAAAATTTTGCCGCCGAGAGTGCCGCAGAGGAATACAAAAGCCTCTCTTTTCCCGAGCCGAGAGGAGATATTACACCGAAATCACAAGAGGAAGATGGTACTAAAAACAAAGGCTCGGGGTTATCCCCTCCTAAGTAATATTTCTGCTTTTCCTTAGGCTCTTTACCAAGGCTGAAAAGATCAAATGTCTCGCCAAGAGACGAAATTCTGCAAAAAATAATAACAGGCTACCTCACTTTCTGCAACCTGTTATCATTTTATGCATATACTCTTTGTTTTGTTACATTTTTCGCTGTTTTATGCACTCTAAGAGCATTTCTTTTTTGTTTTCAAGCTCTCCCGATGCAACAAGAGATAAGAGTGAGGAAAGTATTCTCCCGATTTCTCTGCCGGAGATGCCGAGAGCTTTTATGTCGTTGCCGTCTATTGCAAGGTGGCTTGTCTTATACGGTAGGCCTTTTTCAAGATATTCTTTTATAAGCTCTTCTGAGCTATCGGTAAAATTACCCAGGCTTATCTCAAGCCCGACAAGTGCCTCTGCTGCCTGCCAATCAAGGTCTGTAAGCAGCTTAGCCGCATCCGAAAGCGATGTCAGCCGATATTTCCCGACATTTCCTAACATTTTAACTGTTAGCTCACGTGTGGCGGTGTCCGTCTTAAGCCGTCTCAGAGCCTTGTCTGCAGCATGGGCAGAATTCTCGCCCAAGGTCAGATAAAATAGTTGTGCCTGTCTTGTTATAAAGCCCATCGCAAAATTATTTTCCTCGGGGAGCTTCAGCTCAGAAAGCTCGGGGATAAATATCGAGATAACCTCACCGAAATCTTTTATTACAGAGTAAGCGAAGTCACCCGACATTAGTTTTTTCCACTCGGTATATATTCGCTCGGCTGAAATATTTAAAAGCAGGTGGCTTTTTTCTCTTAAAGCCTTGGCGGTTTTCTCCTCAATCTCAAAGCCCAAGGTTGCCGAAAAACGCAATGCACGCAAAATCCTTAACGCATCCTCGGTAAAGCGGCGGTGTGGGTCACCGACAGCGCGGATAGTTTTGTTTTCAATATCCTTTCTGCCACCATAGAGGTCGGTTATTCCAAAGTCGGGGCTGTAAGCTATTGCATTTACTGTAAAATCACGTCTGGCAAGGTCCTCGTTGATATTTCTTGTAAAAGACACCGATTCGGGATGACGGGAGTCGATATATTCTCCGTCTATACGGTAGGTTGTTATCTCGTATGGCTCTTTATCAAGCACAAGGGTTACCGTGCCGTGCTTTATGCCTGTATCAACTGTGCGGCAGTCGGAGAATGCCGCCTTAATTTCATCGGGAGTTGCAGAGGTGGTTATATCATAATCGGCGGGAGCAACACCTCTCAGCCAGTCCCTTACAGGACCGCCAACAACGTCTGCCCTATGACCGTTTTGCGAAAGCCGTGATATAATAAATTCTACCTCGGATGTAAGAAGCATCTTTTCTCCCTCCTTTTTCTTTCTAGGTATAATATTTTACCACTATTTTTATATTTTGTCAATCAGAGGTTCAAAATTGTCAACATTTGAATAGTTTATAATCTATCTTAACAGATGATCAAGTTAAAAAACTTGAGATTTTGTTAAGATTTTTCTTTTTTCTCCCCCTCTTCGAAGAGGGAGAGGAAAAAGAAAAAACACTACCTCTATGCTACGGTGTGTTCTCTGCACCGTAGCGACCCTATTTTGATACAATGCCGTATAGGCTTGTAAATATAATTTTATGGCAAACAGCCAAGAAAGGTAGGTATACTACTATGATGTGTAATCTTTACAAAAAGGAATCGCCCTACAAGGACAAGACTACAGGAGAGGAGAAAAAGGCAACGAGATTTTATCTTGAATGCGGTAGCACTCTTGTACCTATTGAGCCTACATACTTTGAGGATCCTCAGACAAAGAGAGATGCACAGTATTCGAGCCGTAAGGCAGTTATGAAGGCTTTCGCTGCGGAGCTTCCCGCAAAAGAAGGCAACGCACACGGATAAGGGGGTAAGATTATGTTTATCAGACTTCCTACACCCAAGGGTGATTATTGCATAAATCTCGCAAAGGTTCTTTTCTTCTATCCTAACAAAGAGTGTACACGTTTTGAAATGGAAGACGGTACAATTATTGACTTCAAGCTGAAGATTGATGACGTACTTATACTACTATCTGAAGTAGGTTTCCAAATTCCGCACTACTCAAAAGACGAAGAAAATTAAAAGTAGGTGTAAATGGTGTATTCGGTGTATTTCACCGAGTACACCGCACGCCAATAAGCTCGGTTGCAATCTAATTAAATATATAGGGGCTATCGGGCGCTGAGGGCTTGTCCAGCGCCTCGGTGTATTGGTGTATTTGGTGTATTTCTAAAATCCGGTATAAATCCGGTAAAAACACTTTCGCAGGGGGGTAAAAATATGCGAAAGAAGCATTGTGAGGTAGTTTCTAATGTTTCCCACTTAAAAGTGGATATTCAATCAGTAATTCGTTCTAAAAAGTCCATAAAACAATGGGCGTACATATTACACGATAAAGACGATACAGAGCCACATTACCACATATATCTTAACTTCGGTAAAACCTCGGTAGAATTTGCCGACGTTGCTTCGTGGTTCGGACTCGATGAAAATTTCGTAAACAAGGTTGAGGGCCGTAAGGTAGATATGCTTATGTACCTTACGCACTCAAACGCAGGGCAAGAGCATAAACATCAATACTCACCAAAAGAGGTTGTAGCAAACTTCGATTTTGAAAGTGAAGTTGCTGTATCTCAAATACTGGGTAATTTTGAGCAGTTTTCTTATGCTCAACAGCTCGAATACATAAACTCGCTTTCGATAGAAGAAAAAACGAAAGCACATTCAAAGTTAGACAAGCTCTGGAAGCTTCATTGTCAATGTCTTGTACTTAAACCCGACAGACAAATTGAAGTAATGTTCATTCACGGCAAAGGCGGTACAGGAAAAACCTATTACGCAAAAAAGCTACTTACAAAAATGGGTTATGATTTCTGTGTTTCCTCTTCCTCGAACGATCCCTTCCAAGATTACATGGGTCAACAGGCAATTATACTTGATGACTTACGTGACAAAGCATTTGAATTTGAGGACTTACTAAAGCTCCTTGACAACGATACTGCATCTTCTGTAAAGAGCAGATTTTCAAACAAGGTCTTCAACGGCAAAATCATAGTAATAACGTCAACCGTTCCTCTGTCCTTTTGGTACAGAGAATATCAATACAACAAGTCAGACACTCTGCAACAGTTATACAGACGTATAACGTCTTACGTTGTAGTAGATGAACAACATGTAAGTGTGTTTGATGAAATAGACTCTCGCGGACGTCCTTCGGGGCTTCCCAGGGTATTCAAAAACGAGGTACAACAGCTTAAAAGGCAGAAGCCGAAAAGAACGGACTTTGGGTCGGTCTTTGGCGAAATGCTCGAAGATGCTATACCGGAATTTGTACAGGAAATTGAGCGAAAGCTTGATAATAAACATGAATTAAAGGAGCATATGCAATGTCAAATGAACGTGACCCCACGAAACACAAGTGTAAACCAAAATGGGAAGATGTAGTATCGGTAGTTCTTGCAATAGGAATTAGCATACTTGCTTTAGGTCTTCTTATTACGTTATTTAAGCCCGGAGATTCGGGCGGAGGCTTTATAAAAGCCGAGGGTTCAATAGGCGGGTCTGTAACCGTTGGCGGTCTTCTTGACAAGGAAGAGGACAAAACAGACGATACCACATCAGACACCGACAACACTACACCCGATACAGATAATAACGGAGCTGACACAGATACCGACACCGGAGAAGGAACTGACACGGGAAATAATGATAATACAGCCGATACAGATACAACGCCCGGTGACAGTATAGACGAGGATAGCAATACCGGATATATAGACCCGGATGGGTGGACTTGATGAAAAAGAAAAAATACATACCTGTACAGATTGAAATTATATTCTTTGAAGACACAAAGAATAAACAAAACAATAAATAGGAGCAACAACCTATGGCAAAATTCAAAAGCAAATTCACACGTGCTGAACGGCAAGCCTACCACTCCGGCAAGGGCTATGCCGTAGCACACAAAAAGAGGGGTATTAACTTCAAGTTTGCTAACCTCAGAGCCTCTTTCCAAAGAGGATATAATAAGGGTTTGCAGATGATTAAGCGTAACCCCCTTAAATACACAACACTTCAAAATAAAACAAGAAAAAAGAAAGGTTAAACACAAATGAAACGTTTCAGATTTAACAAAATCAAGTGGGACAAGATATTGTCCGCAGCACTTGTGATAGTGCTTCTTGTCGGCTGTGTAGCCGGGCTTGCAGCAATATTCACTACCAAAACAACCGACGTATCAGACTTCGAATTTAAAAAGGGTGCTCTTGACTCAGCAGGCTTCTACGTAGAGAGCGACACTTCCATTTACACAAAAGACCTTATCGAATGTCAAGGCCTTGTAATTGAGCCTGACTTCGAGGCAACAGGCGAATATCAGGTATTCTATTATGGCGCAGATAAAGCGTTTATCGGCTCTACCGAACTTATGGATGCTCACCTTGACGGTATTTACGAAAAGGGCAGTGATTTTGCTTTTGCAAAGTATTGCCGTATCGTAATTTCACCCGATACACCTACCGACAATGACGGTTATCCTATAGACGATTGGAAGATTCATTTTTGGGATGTTGCAGGATATGCTGATGATTACAAGATTTCTGTAAATAAGAATCAGAAGTATTCTCTTTCCAAGGTTCTTGAATCCTGTACTGATGTTGCAGATATTCTCGGTGAAGGTATTTGGGATAACAACGATGACGTTTTCAAGGCAGAAACTTCCGGAATGTATTTCTTTAATATTGTAAATACAAGTAATGCAAATACTCTTATTATGAAGGTTGCTACCGAAACTCTTACAAATACTGTTTCGTATAGTGACGGTCACGTCTTCAATATGCCTATTCTTTATGATGTAAACGGTTCTATCCTTGCAGAAGGTAATGGCGGTATTGGATATACTATTCTTGAAAGCAATTCCGAGGTTACTTATATCTCCTACAATGTTTCCGCTTATTCCTCTATCGTAGGTTGTGTTGACAGCGCTTCTGTTGATATTCTTGAAATCTACGTACAGTAATTACTATTGAATTGTCTTTAATTTTGTGATATAATTAAAGAAAAAAACGGTGGTGTTCACGTGAATAGATATGCTAATTACATACTGATTTTTCTTGAAATTATCCTTTTATTTTCTTTAGTTGTATGTTTACTTCGCTTTAATAGTCCTATATCTGATGATGAAGACAACGACACCGATATATCTGATGTTCCTGTCGATGATTCTTTGTCAGATGATAATACTGCCGAAAATCCCGATAGTATACCTTCCGAGGATGAAAACCCACCTGTAGATGATACACCCACAGAGGATATAACACCTACACCCGAGGTTATAGACTTCTCCAAGATGTCTTACGTTGCTTTCGGTGATAGTATAACTTTTGGTGCAGATTATACGTTAAATTATTCTCAAATGGCAGAGCCTTATCCGGAATTGGTATCACAAGCGTTAGGCTTATCTTCTTATACCAATAAAGCGGTTTCGGGTGCAACTTTTTGCACAAACACACTTAACCGTGTTTGTATGACGGATAGGGTTTTAGCTCATACCGAGAAAGCAAATATAATAAGTGTTATGCTTGGTGTTAACGATTATTCCGCTTCTTTGCCATTGGGTAAAATGGGTGATACAACAAGTGCTACTGTTTATGGTAGTTTGTATCTTATTGCGGAACATTTAACAACAACGCAAGAAGATGCTTTCATTTTCTTTATGACACCTTATAAATGCAAAATCGGCACAAAAACCTATAAAGACAAAAACAATGCGGGTTATGTATTAGAAGATGTTGCAAATGCTATAAAAGAAGTTGGAGCAAAGTATAATATTCCTGTATTAGATTTGTTTAATGAAGGTCAATATGAGCTTGAAATGTATAATTACGGTAGTGATGGTATACACCCTTCACAAGAGTTCATAAAGGAATACACAGCACCACAAATTGAAGCGTTTATAAGACAAAACTATAGTAATAAGAGGTAAAATAATGAAAACAAAGCGAATAACACAGATATTTCTGTGCTTGGCTTTGCTAATAGTTATGGGCGGAGAGATGTTGCTCTCCGCCTTTTCTATTACAGCAAGTGCAGAAGCAACAGGGTATACAAACGTGCTTACTGACTTACAAAAAGACAGTAGCTTTAACCCGGATAACTACCCTGCGAAAGAAAATGATACCTCGGTTAAGGTAATACACATAGCAGAGGGAGAGAACGGAGAGTTATTTATATACGTATATCAGCCTTGCGATGCTAAAAAGGACTATAAGGCAAAGTTCATAAATATGAGCTTACAAAATCCGGAAGAAAAGAACCTTGAATACAAGCTCTATTCTCTTACTTGGCTTAACAGTAACGGAGTTTTTGATAAATACATAGTCAATGACTTTACTGTTTCAAGCTCTGCCGAGAGGTATTACAATATAGCAACGGTTTACAGACCTTTTGATAGCGAGGTAGATAAAGTTCCTGAAGCTGTTGACACTATACAATGCAAAGGCTTTGCAGTAGGACAGTATTGGCGCGCCTATTGGTACAACAACGTTCTTATGTATGAAGCAAGGAAAATTGATATTGTAGATATAGATATACAAGCTACAGGCACAGTTAGATATACAGAGGGCTTCAAGCTTTATATTGATTCTTGCGATAGCCATTATGTAGCTTTCTCTATAGCAAACTACAATGTCGAGCGAATTTACGATGCGGATATAACTTACACAATTAACAATTATGAAAAATCAACTGTATATACCGTTGGCGGTGGTACTTCTACTAAATTGGTATCTTCCGAAACGAAAGAGAGAGAATACCTATCTGAAAAAGAAGTAGGCAGTAATGACGGTGACGGTTGGTTGGGTAAAAAATATTCTTGGTATAGAATAACAGACGTTGCCACATTCAAAAAGCAAGTCGAAGAAGACAGTAACGATACTTTTAGTCAAGAGGAGTTAGACGGACTTGCTAAATCACAATTTGTATTCCGCTTTGCCGAAACGGAGTACAGACTTGTTTCAAGTCCTAATGCTTCTGTTTCTTATTATAGCGAAGCAGTAAACATAGGCGTTTTACGTCTACACTTTTTGTCCGAGGGAAAGATATACAACCTCGGTTGCGTAAGTGACCTTGTAGGCACAGACAACAAACCCGAATTAACGGTTGATTTATTAGACAATATCGAAAACATGGAAATATGGGAAAAGCTGTACGCTCTTCTTTGCTTGATAGTCTTCCTCATAATTCTCTCATTCTTCTTCTCACCTATTAAGGCAGTATTAAAGGTAATTTGGGAAGGCATAAAATTCATATTCAGTATGCTATGGGCAATAATCACTCTACCAATTCAGCTTATACAACAAGTCTTTGCAAAAGATAAACCTCACCGAAAACGAAAAAGGAGATAACCGAAAATGAATACAGTATTAACCATTGTATTTACAACAGTCCTTGTCTTTGTAGTTGAAAAGATACTTGTATATCTCTTTGACGTAATTAAGGGCAAGAAACGTAAGAGGTAATTATGGCTAAAAATAATAAAAAGTCTTCCCGAGCTGACAGGAAAACAAAAGAAAAATATCCGCATTTTAGGCATTATCTTGTATCAGGGCATCCTGCGCTAGTGGTTGATGAACACTCTGATAGCGAATATAAATATCGTAAGGTAATGCATAGTGAACGTGACGGAAGGCACTTAAATGAAAAGGTATATCCAAATCCAAATAAAAGGGATAGAGAACCTATGTACATAGCTAAGCGTGTCCGTCATGATAAGAAAAAACACTTCGGTAAAAAATATCCGTGGAAATACGGAAAATAAAAAAAAGTGAGAACGTCCCACGGGCTAAGCCAAAACCGCCCATTCAATGATGCTTGAAGCAACCACGTTCTCACGTCAAGTATTATATCACGAACAAAATAAAAAGTCAATAAAAGGAGTAAAAAAATGGCTTACAATAAAAATTATAAGTATAAGAGAAGAAACAAAAAGAATTATAAGCGTAGAAAGAGTTCGATAAAAAAGTATTCTTCTTCCGAGAGAAAATCCTATCGTAATGGTTTTCTTGCAGGATTATTTGCGAGAAAAAAGAAAAGAAATTCTTCTAAAAAAACAAGCGATTTTCGAACTGTAAATAAGATTCCTCTTAATTATCAGCATAATGTATTATTCAGTGATGAACGTTATCGCGATATGTATAAATCTTATATTGATAATGGATTTGAAGTTGGAGAAGCGTATAAACTTGCTATTCCTAAGTATAAAAAGAAATATGGAGATTCTGTACTTAAGGAGCACTACAACATTACTTAAATAAAAGAAGTAACCGCCCGGGAAGAACGGTTACTTGTAAATTAAGGTTATTCAACGATAGTTCCTATAAGCTCTATTATTCCTATAACGATACTGAATAGAAAAGTGCAGGTTTCTTTCAGTATATTAAGGAATCCTATCGTTATACTTCTTGTTTTTGAAGTATTTTTGCGATATTTAGCCATAAATATACCTTCCTTTCTACTCTCAACTATTTATACCCCCCTGTTTTGAGTGTTTATATGCTTTATTATAAAGCATTTCAGGAAGAAAAGCAAGAGCCACCTTTCCGGGCGATTATGATATAAAGGAGCTGATTAAAATTTCAAAAAGTAATAAAAAATCTTCCCGAGCTGACAGGAAGACAAAAGAAAAATATCCGCATTTTCGGCAGTATAAGAAATCAAAACACCCTGCTTTGATAACAGGAGAACGTTCAAGTGATGAATATAATTACCGAAAAGTGACTCATAGCGAACGTGACGGTAGGCACTTGAACGAAAAGGTATTTCCTAACCCGAATAAAAAGGATAAAAAACCTATGTACATAGCTAAGCGAACAAGGCACGATAAAAAGGATAATTTCAGCAAATGGAAATACCCTTGGAAGTATGCAAAAAAATAAGGAAGCACGTTTTGTACTTCCTATATGAGCGACCCACGGGTCTTGGCATTGTTTGCCTCACCATTATTTTGCCTTTCGGCTCACGCTACTGTTAGCATTATATCACAAACAAAATAAAAAGTCAATAAAAGGAGCAAAAAACATGGCTTACAAGAAAAATTATACTTACAAAAGAAAAAACAAGAAAAAATATAAGTACAATCGAAGAGGTAGAAAAAAATATTCTACTTCCGAGAGAAAGTCCTATCGCAATGGTTTTCTGGCAGGATTATTTGCGAGAAAAAAGAAAAGAAATTCTTCTAAAAAAACAAGCGATTTTCGCAGTGTAAATGATATACCAAAGAATTATCAACACAATGTTTTGTTCAGCGATGAAAGATATCAAAGCATTTACAAACTTCATCGTGATCAATTTGGCTTAGGACATGAAGGTGCTGTTGAACCAGCTCTGCGCACTTATAAAGAAAAATATGGTGATGCTGTTTTAAAGAAACACTATAATATCACTTAAATAAAAGAAGTAACTTTAGAACGGAGAAAAAGAAAAATGAATTTTAGAGAAGTCCTTGCGATAATTGCGGATTTTTATAACGTACTTATTTGGTCTGCTGTATTCATTATAGCAGGCATAAAGGCAATTATTGCCAGAGAAATGTTCGGCGAAGAAAAAGAACAAGAAGAAAAGGAAGATAACAAAACTGAATAACGGCATAAGCCTTAACGTCACATAGACAGGAGAAAAAAATGAAAAACAACATAGCTCTTTGGAAAAGATTACTATTTATCGGCATCACCCTTGTAATAGCCTTTGTAGTCGGCTATATCTTCTATACAGGGGGTAACTTGCCCGAATGAAAAACACCTTCTTTCATAAGCTCTTTATCGTTAAGTATTTCAACCGTTGGAAAAAGGACTATCGGCACTTCATCTGCATTGCCATCACTTTAATTTTGGTAGGCTTCGGCTTCCTCTTTCCAAACTCCCTTGCACGTCTTGCTGAAACGGTGCGAGATTTATTCACTTCGGTAGCATATTACTTCTGTGAGCTTCTTCGCCCGGGCGGTAACCCTGTGAGACCTACCGTCCTCGGTATGCCTGAATGGCAGTTCACCGAGGATATATGGGAGCCTCTGCAACTCTTCCCATACACGTGGGAAGAATTTCAAGTTTTGTGGGGTAAATTTTGGGCAGTATTCTTTACGGAAGATAACTTTCTCGGATATTGGAACGCCATAGCAGACGTAATGTATTACGTTTCCCGCTTTTCGCTCCTTGTAATTCCGTTTATAGTCCTGCTCATAATGAGATTAAGCTCTTACAAAAACAAGCAGTGTACAGACCGAAACAAACGTTCTAAAGCTCTAAAGCTCTATGAAAAATTCGTGTTCAATGTAGTATATCCTGTAATAGCTTGGGTAAAGGACTTTATATCCTTTTGCAGAGATAACAGCGGATATGTAAAGACTTGGGCTGTCCTTTGGCTCTTACATTTCAACGTAATAAGTATAGTAATAGCTTTCTTTGCGTTCTACTTCTATTTCTCTGCTTCTTGGGAGTTCGGAAGAATATACCCGCAGATATTAAAGCTCCTTGTAGACCTTGCCCCGATGATAAGATTTCTTCCCGGCATAACGTGGGCTTTGCTCGGACTATGGATATATAATTACATCTGTCGGTCAATGGCTTTCACTCGCCTTTACTATGCTGAACGTTGCAACCGTTCTTTCCTCTCTGATAGGGGAGTTGTAACAACAGTATATGGCGAAATGGGAATAGGTAAAACACAGCTCATTACCTCAATGGCTCTGTCCTCTGAGATAGACCAATTCGACATGGCTTTCGAGATTCTTCTCGAAAAGGATTTGCAGTTCCCTAATTTCCCTTGGCAGACTTTCCGTGATGAATTACGTAAAAAGATAGATAACCGCACGATAGTAGACTTACCAACGTGCAGAGAATGGGTGCAGTATGCCCGGTTTTTCTTTGACAGAATAACGGCAATATACACGTCAGAGGAATACCGGGAGAAGCGCAGGAAGTATAGACTTCTGAAAGAAGATTATACTTTCGGCTACGACTACACCCACTACAGAACAACGTATAATGACGAGTTAAAGATAACCCACCTATTTGAAGCACTTGAAGACTACGCCTGTGCATATCTTATTTTTACAGTAAAAACAACACTTTTATTCTCAAACTATTCAATTCGTGTAGATTCTATTCTCCGGGACCTCGGAAATATGCCCTCACGTAATAATGATTTCTTTGACAGAGAACCCGAAATGCAAGAAGCATATTCGCACCATGCACACATAATAGATATAGATATGCTCCGTCTCGGCAAGAAGATCATCAAAGGCAATCCAAAGGCAAGAAGGCTGTCTTTTGGTACTTTCGTAATAACGGAAATAGATAAAGAGTTTAAGAATATGCAAGTTCTTAAAGAAATGAAAATGAACACAGATGAAACGAACCAAAAGAATGACCTTCATGACGCATGCTTGATGATGTGTAGACATGCAGCAGTTGTATCAAACAGAGTCTTTATACGTATTATAGCAGACTTGCAACGCCCGGAAGCCTGGGGAGCTGGCGGAAGAGAGTTAGGAGAAGTCATTTACATATCCGATAAAAGCGATCTCGCCCCGGCACTTCCTTTCTTCTCACCGTATTGGCTGTGTCAAGGTGTCTTTGAGTGGGTAAAAGGAAAATGGGAAAGTTTTTATAGTGAGTATATCGAAAATAGGTGCGACAGTACACTATTTACATATCTTGCGAAAAACTTAACCGCAAAAATGAATAACCACTATGACAAAGTAAACGGACTCTTCGGCACACAGACATTATCTCTAGAGCTACAAAGCGGAAGACTTGACGGAGAAGTAAAAAAGGAAAAATGGCGCTTGATAATGAAAAAAGACCGTTCCCGAAGATACAGAACCGCCTGTCTTGAAGCTGTATTCGATAGCTACGAGCCAAACACAATGCACATTGATGATTTTATAATGTACGCAGGAGAAGTCGGCACACAGGAAGAAAACGAGCTACAGAACAGTTATTTCCAAAATGACATAAAGAGAATGAAGGAGCTAAACGAGTAACCACAAACATTTTGCTTTTGAAGCTCTGCTCCAGGCACGAAAAAACCGAGGACGGATAACCGCCCTCGGTTCTTTTAATCGTCTACAATGGTGATAGTAAACAATTCGTGTTCGTAAGTATCGTTTTCGAAATGTGTTTCACACCAACACGCTGCATCTTCAGCAATATAATGACATTCTTCCTCGGTTAATTCTTCGTCGAGTAGTCCATATATAAGCTCATATATTTCTGTAAATTCTGAAATCTTGCGATAGCGTGTAACGTTGCAATTTGTTGGTTGTATGGCTGCATAAAGGTACATTTTTTTATCTCCTTAAAACGTAAAATCTGTATATACTTCGGTATCACCCTTAAAAAGTCTTGAATAGGACATATCAATAAACTTTCCGCAGATGTATTTTTTAGTGCTTCGGTCATACTCTCCACGTATGTACACTTGGCTTTCTTTCGGCTCTGATATATCTTTGAGTATAAAGTATTCGCCTTGTTTCAATTCTTTAAGTTTCATATTCTTGCTCCCTCTGAACAGGCGATAACCTCGCCTGTTCTTGTATTTATTGCATAGCCTTGCTTGTATATGTTTGTTTCGTACTCGGTCAGCTTCTCTTGAAAAAGCCTTTTAGCCGTTCTGTTAAGAATGGTAATAAGCTCGTCAAAGGTGCTTCGGCAAGTGATGTGTTTATGCTCGTTCAACCACCTTTCAGCCGTTGCAATTTTCTGTGCCGTGTCGGCTCTATATACAAACTCAAAAAGGTCTTTGTCGGTCAATTTGCTCATTGTTTTAGCTCCTTCAAATATACTGTAACGATTTCGTTTGTATTGGTTACTTTGAACTTGTGCCAAGAGTCGTATTTGTAAACAATTCCGTTAATGATTAAGCAAGAATGCAGCCATATTCTTTTGAACTCCGTTGCATAATGCTCTTTAGCATATTTAATCATCAAATCTGTGGGTGTATAGTTCCAAGAAATAGGAACGGAAAGCGTAAAGCTTTTCATAGTATCTACTCCTTTGTGCATAGTGCATAATTTTGTTTTTCATTAGTCAGCAACCGAAATTGTGCGAAGTTCCGAAAATGTAAAAACCTCTTGAAATTCGGTGTTTTGTGGTATATAATAGATACTGTCAAAGGGGAGTGGGTGAAGCTCCCCCGACATAGACTAAATGAGTTTAGCGGTTCGTTTTAGTCTTGTCCTTGCCTTGTTTTTCAAGGCAGATATAAATTCTTGAGAGAAGTTCTTGCGCTTCTCTGCATTGAGGGTGTTGTTGTATGTATGCCTCAATCGCAGAAATAAGTGCTGGAACTTCTTTCTTATTTACAAATAACTGCATAACCGAAAAACTCCTTTCTCCACCGGAGTGGTTATTTTCTCCTTTCTGCCCGGTACACGATAGCACAGTTAAAGATTTCACCCCTCACGCCCCCCACCATTAAAAAGGTGCTCGCCTCTATGGAGAGAGAGGGCGCGCGCGCACCTCTGTACCTACAACACATCGTGTTGCCAAGGAAAGTCAAGAACCGCTACTGCGTGGTGGAGATTTATATAAAAAGTTTTTCCCCGTGTGTAAGAAAAAGTTTTTATATAAATACGACCAGACGTTCTTTACTTTCCGCAGGGAATATGGTACAGCCTCGCAGGAAAAGGGGAGCCAACGGCACTTCGCAACCGTTGGGGAGAAACGCGGAGAAGTTTCTCACTCCGTCGCAACGTGCATAAACCAATAAACACAAATTCGCCGTGAGGCGAGAAGAAACAAGGGACAAAACAAAAAAGCCCCCTTATTCTTCAAATACGGCAGAGTAAAGAGAGTGGGAGGGAGTCAGGCCTTGAGGGGAACAAAAGCGAGTAGCTGTACCCCTCAAGCCCTCCCACCCACTCCGTACTCAACAACAAAAGAAAAAGCCTGTCTATACCGCAAAGTATAAACAAGCACGAAAACAACGGCATATAGCCTTGAAAGGAGTATATCCAATGAAAGAACAGAAAACAAAAGCATATCGAAGAGTTAAGGAATCTGACAGACACAAAATAGAAGCTCTGTACAATGCAAAAGTGCCTGTATGGAAGATAGCCGAGGAATTAGGCTTCTCAAAGGTAACAATATATGCAGAATTGAAACGTGGAGCATATCAGCACCGTAATACCGATTGGACCGAAACAACAAAATACAGTGCATATAAAGCACAACGAAACGCAGATTATAACGCAACCGCCAAAGGAGCGCAACTAAAGATAGGTAACGATCACGCTTTCGCAAAATTCGTTGAAACAATGATACTTGCAGGCTATTCCCCCGAAGCTCTGTTAGGCTTCATCAGAGATAACAACTTACAGTTCAAAACCAAGGTATGCCGTGTAACTCTGTATAGCTACATAGATAAAGGAGTGTTCCGCAACATAACGAATAAAAATCTTCTCCGTAAATCTAAGAAAAGAAAATACAAAACCGTAAAACGTACAAAGAAGCTCCCCCATATAGACCACTCAATAGAAAAAAGACCGAAAGACATTCAAAATAGAACATCTTTCGGTCATTGGGAATTGGATAGCGTAATCGGTACGCAAACAAAGGGTAAAACTATTCTTTCACTTACCGAGCGTAAAACAAGAATGCAACTGATTATTATTTCTAAAGATAAATCATCAGCAAGCACTGTAAACGCATTAAACCATATAGAACGTAAAATCGGTACACGTAATTTCCGTAAAATCTTTAAGTCATTTACTTGTGACAACGGCTGTGAATTTGCAAACACAGAGGGAATGGAGTATTCGCCCTCCGGCAAACAACGTACTACAGTTTATTACTGTCACCCCTACTGCTCTTCGGAACGTGGAAGTAACGAAAACCAAAACGGCTTTATCCGCAGATTCATCCCCAAAGGTACACCTATAAGCAAGTACACACCCCAAGAGATAAAACAGATACAAGACTTCATAAACCACTACCCAAGAGGAATATTTAACTACCAAAATTCCGCCTCGCTCTTTGAAAACGAGCTTCAAAACCTCGGCATAGAAAAAAATTCAATATTTTTTTAAGTTAGCACTTGACATTTGCGAAATTGTCAACATTTTGAAAAAAGGTTGACAATCTTCGGGTTTATATTTATAATGAAGTTGAAAAAATCTCAAAGGATATGCACTATGCTTAACATCGAAAAAATTCTTGAAGAGCGCGGCGTACCGGATGCTCTAGTTATGAATTCGGGAAAAAGAGTTGAAAATGTCAGCGATTTTGAAAAAAGGCGCGAGGAAATAAAGAAAATTCTTGAAGAAGAGGCATACGGTGTTATTCCCCCTAGACCTAACCACCTGAGGGTTGAAGAAGAAAGCGTTATGGACAATTTCTGTGCCGGTAAGGCACCCTTAAAGAAGCTGAAATTTATTTGCACCATGGGAGACAAGGAGTTCTCTTTCCCTGTTTCGGCAGTTATTCCCAAGAGTGAAAAGCCCCTGCCCGCATTCGTACATATAAACTTCCGTCCCGATGTTCCCGACAGATATATGCCCTCTGAGGAGCTTGTGGACAGAGAATATGCTGTTTTCTCATTCTGCTATACAGACCTATCAAGCGACGACGGCAACTTTAAGGACAAGTGCGCCAAATATCTTTCTAACAGACGAAGAAAGAACGGCTCGTCCAAAATTGCTATCTGGGCTTGGGGGGCTATGAGAGTTATGGACTATATCGAAACTCTCGACTCTATTGATAAAGAGAATATTGCCGTTGTCGGTCACTCATGCCTTGGCAAAACGGCTATGGTTGCAGGAGGCTTTGACGAGAGATTTAAGTACATAATCTCTAATGACTCGGGCTGCGGCGGCGCGGCTATTACCAGATGGAAAGTTGGCGAAACCTTTGAATGGATGGCTAACGTTTTCCCCTTCCGGTTCTGTCCCCGCTGGTTTGATAAGGTTAAGGACGGAATAGAGCTTCCCTATGACCAAAACTTCCTTGCCGCTCTCTCTGTTCCCCGTCACCTGATGATAGGCAGTGCCGAAACCGACGATTGGTCAGACCCCGAAAGCGAATTCTTAAACTGTGCGTCAACAAACAAAGCCTATGCCCTCTACGGCAAGCGCGGCCTCGTTTACGGTGACGAAGTACCAAAGGCAAAATCCGTTCTCGGCGAGGGTGACGCACTCTACCACATCCGTCACGGAAACCACTACTTCAGCCGCGAGGATTGGCTCGTCTATATGGAGTATATCGATAAGCAGCTTGGCCGCTAATCTCGTGCCGTAAGGCACATCTCGAACATCATCGGTGTATATCGAATTTGCCAAATTTCTGCGGCAAATATGAGGAGATTAAAATCTCCTTGCATATCCACACTTACGGCAAAGCTCCTCGGTGGCGCATCGGTTATTAAAGCCTTCGAGAATTTTTTCTGCTCTTTCCGAGGATAGGATTTCGGCAAGCGGTGTATCAAAGACGTTACCGAGGGTTATTTCTCCCTCTCTATCGAGGCAGCAGGGTATCACTCTACCGTCAACAAGGATTCCAAAGTGGTCTCTCAGGCCATAGCAAAAGACATTTGAATCCCCCTCTTCCGCTGCCGTATCCGGCCAGGCAAAGCGGTCTCCATACTCAAGGTGTAATTTATTCCTTATTCTTGCGCCTCGGCTACCAAAGGTCCATTCTTCGGGGAATCGCTCCTTAAGATAATCGAGGGTTATATCATTTCTGCCCTCGTCGTGGCCTTTGTTCCAAAGTCTAAAAACTGTAAGAACACCGTTTTTTGATGCCTTGTCGGCAAAGTCACAAAGGGTTTTGAGGTATTTTTTTTGCCCTGCCTCATCATTTTCTTCAAAGCTATGTACCGAGAGGCTGACCTTATATACCCCTGCTTCGATTAGCGAGTCGCCTGCCCTGTCAAGCAGCGTGCCGTTTGTGGTTATGGCACATTTAAGCCCTATCTCCCTCGCGATTTTAATAATCTCGGGCAGGTCGGAATGTGTCAGCGGCCCACCCATAACGTGTAAATACACATAGTCGGTAAGTGGCAAAAGCTCTCGGCAAATTTGGGAGAATCCCTCTTTTGTCATTCTCTCGGGCTTTCTTTTTGTACCCGGGCAAAAGGAACAGGAGCGGTTGCAGATATTTGTTATTTCAACATAGGCGCGGGAGTATCTTTTTTCACTCTTTGCCAATGGCTTTCTCCTTTTTGTTAAAGTATTTCTTTATTAAGAGGATTAAAATTATTCCGCAAATGGGGAATATCGAGGCTGTGAGAATTCCTGTACGCATTCCTGCCGAGTCGGAGACAATGCCCACAAGCTGAGGCGCTACCGATGCGCCGAGGTCGCCGCCTGCCGCAAGGAGAGCATATGCCGCAACACCGAGACCTGTTATTTTTTCATCGGCATAAATAAGCGTTCCCGGCCAGAGCATAGAGGTGCAAATTCCCGCAAGTCCGCAAGCCACAAGGCTTACAGCGGCATTTTGCGAAATGGCTGCTATGATATAACAAGCGGCAGCTCCCGCCATACCGAGAAGCATAACATTTATAACTCTTTTGCCGAATTTAGCATAGGCAGTCCTGCCTATACCCAGCATAGCACCAAAGAATGCAAGACCGAACACGTCACCAAGCACTTTGGATACACCGACAGCCTCCTCGGCAAAGCCGGAGACCCACTGTGACATTGTGCATTCGGAAGCACCGCCAAGAAATATAAGAAGAACGCAAAGTAAAAGTGCGGGGCTGAACAGTCTGCCGCCGCGCTCTGCGCCGCCAATCTCCATTTCGGGCAAAGGCGAAAGGCTGAAAAGCACCGAGCCTACAAGTGGTACAAGCGACCAAAAAAGGGCAAGATAACACCAATTCTCATTACCAATAAAATAAAGCACAACTGTACTTACAATTACAACGGCAACAACACCCCAGGCATATATGGAATGGAGCTTTGACATTTCTCTCTCGGGGTTTTCTGCAGGCATTGCGGCAACAACAGGGCTTATAAGCACCTCGGCAAGGCCTGAGGCAACCGAGAATATAACAGTTCCGATAACAATCCAAAGAAATGCGAGGTGTGGCAAGAACCTTGGCATCAACGCATAAAATACAAGACCGAGAAAGGCTATAAAGGGGGTCAGCCTTACGGTTTTATGTATGTTAAAATACTTTGTAAAAAAGCTGAACACAAGGTCAACAGAGAGCTGAGTTGCAAAATTTATTACAACAAGGAGGCCGAGAAGTGTAAAAGAAAGGTCGTACATTTCTTTGAATGTAAGAAATAGCAGAGGCGAAAGATTTGCCACAATAGACATTGTTACATTTGTAAAAT
This sequence comes from Eubacteriales bacterium, assembly GCA_045658565.1. Lineage (GTDB taxonomy): Bacteria > Bacillota > Clostridia > Oscillospirales > CAG-272 > UBA1740. The sequence continues at coordinate 31,897 of JAZOVF010000023.1, read as the reverse complement.
AACATGCCGTTTTTGTTAATTTGTAGTTTTGCATAATGCCCTCCTGATAACCAATCATACTAGGGTATTATATCACAAAATATATGGCAATTCAAGCCGTTTTGTCGAAGTATGAAAAATCTTTTTAAAAAACATAAATACTTTTGTTAACCCTCTTGACAAACGGTGTTTTTTTTAGTATAATATTGAAAGTATTTAGGGGTGTAGTTCAGTCGGTAGAACACCAGTCTCCAAAACTGGGTGTCCAGGGTTCGAGTCCTTGCGCCCCTGCCAAAAATTCGACAAGTTTCGGCTTGTCGAGTTTTTTTATCCACGCCCACGGCGTGATTGAGACGCGTGAGTTCAAGTCCGTACGAAAACTCACAAAAACATCTATTTTGTATTATTCATTTTTCATTATTCATCATTCATTATTCATTAAATCCCGCGACTTTTCTAATGAAGAATGAATAATGAAGCCGCTTCGCTGATGAATAATGAATTTCGGTAGTTTTTTGACGAGGCAAAAAGCGCTTTATTGTGATAACGTGTAAAAATTGTAAAAATTTATTGAATTTCGTTGACATTTGTCTTTGTTGGGGATATAATTATATATTATTTTATTAAATTCGGTAAACCCCATGGGAGGTGCTTCGAGTGGACGGTACTGTTGATACTAACAAGTACAAAAACAAAATATTTACGATTCCGAATATATTGTCATTCGTGAGGCTTTGTCTTATTCCTCTGATTGTGTGGCTTTATCTCGGCAAAAAGAAATATATTGCCACAGGAATTGTTCTTCTTGTCTCAGGACTTACTGATATTGTTGACGGCTTTATTGCCAGACATTTTAATATGATAAGCGATGTGGGCAAGGTGCTTGACCCTATTGCAGACAAGGCCACTCAGGCTGTTATGCTACTATGTCTTATTGCAAGATTTCCGCTTATGTGGTTGCCTATTATACTCCTTGTTATAAAGGAAAGCTTTATGGCTCTTTCGGGCTTTATGGTAGTACGTAAGTGCGATATTGTTCTTGGAGCAAACTGGCACGGCAAGGTAGCAACAGTTCTCCTTACTGCCGCAATGGCTCTTCACCTATTCTGGTACGATATTCCCGAGGTTGTTTCTTTAATTACCATAATATCCTGCTCCGCTATGATAGCAACTTCACTCGTTCTCTATGCTATCAGAAATATAGGTTATCTTTCAACAAAAAAATCCTAAAATAAACAGACCGGCTCGGATACAATTGATTTTGTACCTGAACCGGTCTTTTTTTAATTATCTATATTCTCCTTGGCTTGCTTTTTGCCGAGTTTTTTTCTTTTTCGGACAATGACAGAGGCAACTGTTGCTACAATCAACACACCTGCTGTGACGCCTGAGATAGCAGCATATGTCCATGGATTATTCAGCCCCAGGGGTGCGGGCAGAATTTCGACATATTTTGCTCCGCAGGCTGAGCACTCGCGGCTCATGCTTCCCTCAAAGAATACAACAGCCGGAGTGTCTACCGACCACACACCTAGCTCCTTATGAACGACCTCGCCGGCAGCACGTATAGAGATGTTTTTATCAGCAACAAAGGTAAGCTCGCTCTTGTCGGTTACGAGCCGGTTGTTTACATACCAGCCTTTGAATTCAACACATCCCGTAGCCTCGGCATCGGCAGTCACCGTTGATCCATTATTAAAATCAACGCTATACACTCTTTTTCCGTCATTTACAGAAACAGTTACGGTGTTATCATTTGACATGTGACCCGAGGACCATAAAACAGAATCCGAATTTGAATAATAGCTATCCTCGTACATCATCGCTGCGAGAATTATCTCGGGTGTGTGTCCAACCATAAGATTTGGATACTTCAGTACAGTAAGAGCATAGGAAACAAGACTGACCCCATCTCCTCTGTAAAGAATTATATCAAGAAGCATATTAAGAGCATCTACGGTTTCTTTGTCACAAACCTCTATAAAATGCGATTCTGCAAGATTTTTTCCAATAGCTGCGCTTACTCTGTCTATCGCATCGTGCTCACCCTGCACCAAGCCGAAAATCAACGAAACAATTCCGGATTCTGTGTCTCCGTTTGATTCAACACCAAGATCCATCAGAATATTTTCGGTAAAAGTATCAACCAAAAGCTCCATTTCCGCATCAGAGGAATTAAGCAATTTATCAAGTATGCGAGACAAGGTGTTTTCAAGTCGGTCAGCATAAGTGTTTCTGTCTATCCTCGATGCAAAAATATCACATAAATTGCTTATAAATTCAGCAAAGGTTTCGCCTACCCCAAACATGTAAGGCTCAAACTTATGGATGTCATAATCTATACCGCCATTTAAATCAGACAGAATTTGAATTATCTTATCCACATTGTCGCCGGTAAAATCGGGCAGGTAATGTTTTTTTCCGGGACATTCAAGTCCCCACGCGCTGAAAGGCACCAAGGGAACAATGTCATTAGGGCTAATTATATTAAAGATATTATCGTAATTTTTTTGTTTGTTAAGCTCCGAGTCAATAGAAGCCGGTGCCTCAAAGGTATATGTAAAAACATCCTCCTTATCAAGAGTTATATCATACTCGGAAAGCAGCTCTATATTGTCGTTGAACCATGCTCCCGTAAGACCGCTGATAGCTCCACCGCGGCTGAATCCGGTTATCCACAGCTTTGTGTTTCCTTCTACGTTACGGTCAAGATAATCCAGTATAAACTGAAGCGATCTATCCCTTGCATTATGAAATCCCAGATGTCCCTCCGGGCACTCATCGGTCGAGCCTACAATAAAGTTATTTACCCACTCGCTTCCATACCCTCCGCTGCGAAAGGCTATAGCAACAAGTGTGCACGGCTCTGTTCCGTCGATTATGTTTTTTTTGGCTAAAACGACCCCCATAGTTTCCGGTGTTTTTGCGGAATCCGTCTCGGTATTTGCCTCTATCGTATCAAATCCCATATCGGTAAACAGATATTCGGCATTTCTGTATTCGTCGACATACAAATTTCCGGAATCGGAACAAGCACTCATCGAAACAACAAAAGAAAGAGTTGCGAGGTGCTCATTGTATCTGTTTGAGGACGAAAGAAAATAGCTGTCACGGTAAAAATAATCGGCTATGCCCGTGGAGCCGGAATATTTAAGCTTATCCTTTATATTCTCTTCTACCGGCTCATCAGCGTCGGTTTTGAAGCTTATTGCTATTTCTCCAAAGTCTACCGCCTTATTTTCTGCGGCAAAAGCGAAGACAGAAACCGAAGAAAGCAATATTACAAGTGTCAAAGCAAGTGCTACAATTCTGTTTCTCATTTTTCCCTTTCTCGACTCTAATTTAATATTTTTTAATAAATACATTATACTCCTTATTTATATATCTGTCAACAATTTATTTGTCAACATTTTGTGACATTTTTCAAACAAAAAGGTTGCCGCCCTCAATTCTTTGGCAACAACCTTTTGAAAAAATTAAATATTCATTTCTTCCTTTACCTTGCGGAAGCAATCCACGATATAAAGGATATCCTCTTCGGTCAGAGCTGCCGAAAGCTGAGTTCTTATACGCGCTCTGCCCTTTGGAACAACGGGATAGGAGAATGCAACCACATACACGCCCTTTTCCATCATTCTTCTAGCCATCTCCACCGCCTTGTGCTCATCGTAGAGCATTACGGGAATTATAGGAGCTCCGCCGTCAATAACATCAAGACCTATTTCCTTTATTTTTTCTGCAAAGAGCTTGGTGTTTCTGAAAAGACGCTCACGTCTTTCTGTATCATTTCTTACTATCTCGAAAGCCTTAAGAGTACCTGCCGCAACAGCGGGTGCAAGTGTATTCGAGAAGAGATAGGGTCTCGAACGCTGACGAAGCAGGTCAACTATTTCCTGCCTTGCGGAGGTAAATCCGCCCGAAGCGCCGCCAAGCGCCTTACCGAATGTTCCTGTTATAATATCTACTCTTCCAAGGACACCGCAGTGAGCGGCAGTTCCCCTGCCATCGCCCATAAAGCCTGTGGCATGGCTATCATCAACCATAACAAGAGCGCCATACTCGTCTGCAAGGTCGCATATTCCCTTAAGATTTGCAACAATACCGTCCATAGAGAATACACCGTCGGTGGCGATAAGCTTTATTCTTGCATCCTTCGCCTCCTCAAGCTTCGCTCTCAGGTCATCCATATTGTTGTTTTTATAACGGAAGCGCTGAGCCTTGCAGAGTCTTATACCGTCTATAATGCTTGCATGATTCAATTCATCGCTTATAACCGCATCTGCATCGGTAAGAAGAGTTTCAAAAAGACCACCGTTTGCATCGAAGCATGAGGAATAGAGAATTGTATCATCTGTGCCTAAGAAATCAGAAATTTCCCTCTCAAGCCTCTTGTGCAGGTCCTGAGTACCGCAAATAAAGCGTACCGATGACATACCGTAGCCGTATTTGTCATAGCTCTCCTTTGCCGCCTTAATTATATCCGGGTTATTGGCAAGCCCCAGATAGTTATTTGCGCACATATTGATAACCTTTCTGCCGTCGGAAAGTCCGACAGAAGCGCCTTGAGGGGTTGTTATGATTTTTTCGTTTTTCGTAAGACCGTCACGCTCAATGCTCTCTAAGGTCTCCTTAAAATATTTTAATGATTCTTTCATTCTTTAATCCTCCGTTTAGCCATTTATCCCGGACCAATCGAGAATAACCTTGCCGCACTTACCGCTATTCATAGCCTCGAAGCCCTGCTCGTAATCTCTCACATCCATTCTGTGTGTTATAATTTTTGAAATATCAAGCCCGCCCTGAAGCATTGCCGACATCTTGTACCAGGTTTCGTGCATCTGTCTGCCGTAAATGCCCTTTATAATCAAGCCGTTGAATATAACCTTAGACCAATCTATCCTTGCATCGCTCTTAAGAAGTCCCAGAAGAGCAATTCTGCCGCCGTGAACCATATTGTCTATCATAGTGTTAAAGGCTATCTCGCTGCCCGACATTTCAAGTCCTATATCAAAGCCCTCCTTGATAAGAACCTTATTCATCGTGTCCTTCAGACTCTCTTTTGCCGTGTTTACGGTATGCTTTATGCCAAGCTCACGGGCAAGGGCAAGTCTTTCGTCGTTTATATCTGTTATAACAACATTTCTCGCGCCTGCAAACTTGCAAACCGCAGCCGCCATAATTCCTATAGGTCCCGCTCCTGTTATAAGAACATCCTCACCAACAACATCAAAGGAAAGAGCTGTATGTACCGCATTACCGAAGGGGTCGAATATGGAGTACATCTCCTCGGGTATTCCCTCCTCGCATCTGCGTACATTTTGCTCTGGGATAACCAGATATTCCGCAAATGCTCCGTCGCGGTTTACGCCAACTCCTATGGTGTCCTTACACAGATGTCCGTTTCCCGCAAGGCAGTTTCTGCACTTGCCGCAAACTATATGTCCCTCACCCGAAACAAGCTCTCCTACCTTCCAGTTTCTAACTCCGGGACCAATCTCCGCTATCTCGCCCACATATTCGTGACCGATAACTCTCGGGGTCTGTATAGTCTTTTGCGACCAGGGGTCCCAGTTGTAGATATGCAGGTCTGTGCCGCATATTGCGGTTTTATGTATCTTGATTTTCACCTCACCTGCCCCAACAGACGGTTCCTTTACATCTTCAAGCCATAGACCTCTTTCGGGGTATTTTTTTACCAAAGCCTTCATAATTTTTTTATCCTTTCTTATTCCATATTTTAGCAGCGGCCTCAAGCTGGCCGATAAAGCTTTTTGTCATATTGGATATTCTTCTGTTCTCGTTGAGAATATATCCGATTATATATACATCCTCGCTTTCAAGAGGAACGCTGACAATATCACCCTTGTTAAGTGCAGAGGGCATAACTCCCGTACCTATAGTATATGCATCTGTAATCAACAACAGGTTCATAAGGGTGGCTCTGTCGCTTATTTCAATATGCTTTCCTGCGTCCAGGTCATCCATCATCTCCTCGGTGAAAAAGGAGCTGTTGTGCTCACCCTGCTCGTAGGACACGTAGGGATAGTCCTTAAGCTGCTGAACCGTCAGGCATGAGCTTTTTGACAAGGGATGCTCCTTTCTGAAAAAGACGTGAGGTTCTGCCTCTAAAAAGCTGGTAAAGGAAAGTTGCTTTTTGCCGAGATAGCGTTTCATTATTTCATAGTCACTGCCCTTTATTGCAATTATGCCGATATCGGCAAGGGCGGTTTCTACCTCACGAACCACATTATAGGTTTCAATCTCCTTTATAGATAGCTTATAGCAATCAACATCTATCCCTTGAAGGAGCTTGCCGAATACGTCGGCAATAAAATCGTAATGCTGGGTAACAATATTCAGCCTTGCGGTAACGCTTTTGCTTTGATATCTCTTTTTGACAAATTCATCACTCTCGGCTATTCGTGAGGCGTATCTTACGAATTCAGCTCCCTCGTCGGTAAGGTAAACTCCCCCTGCTGAGCGTTCAAATATTTTGATGTTCAATTCCTGCTCCAGCATCTTTATGCTCACGGACAGAGAGGACTGAGCTATAAAAAGCTGCTTTGCCGCCTCGCTGAAAGACCCTGTTCTTGCTATTTCAAGAACGTATTTACATTGCTGTATAGTCATACACTAATGCTCCTTTGTAAACGTTACAAAACGTATAATAAAATTATATCATAAATATTTTACTACGGCAAATATAAACAAACTATAACTGCCGTTCAGATTTTTTAATATTACATAACAAAAACACCGTCAAGCTGCTATTACCCGACGGTGTTCTTTATTTTCTGCCTTAATGCAGAAAAATTATATTTCTTCAATTTTAATAAGGTTTGTTGTTCCCGAGCGGCCTGTTGTGTCACCGCCTGTTATAACTATTTTATCGCTCTTTGAAAGACCGAGAGTTGATTTTGCAATCTTCTTAGCGGTATAGAAAAGGACATCTGTTGAGGTAAACTCCTCGCACATAGCGGGTACAACGCCCCAAGATAGCGCAAGCTTACGCCAGGTGTTCTCATTGGTGGTAAGGCCTATAATGTCTACGGGAGAGCGGAATCTTGATACCATTCTTGCGGTCATTCCCGAAAGCGAGCAGGCTACAACCGCCTTTGCGCCTATATCTATTGCCATACCGCAGGTTGAATGAGAGATTGCATCAACCATATTCCGTATTTCAAACTCGGAATTATAAAAGCGTTTTTTATAATTTATGCCGCTCTCGGTGGTTTCGGCAATTTTCGCCATTGTTGCAACCGCCTGAATAGGATATTTGCCCGCAGCAGTCTCGCCGGAGAGCATTATTGCGCTGGTACCGTCATATACCGCATTGGCAATATCGGATATTTCGGCTCTTGTGGGTCTGGGATTGGTTATCATAGACTCGAGCATCTCAGTCGCGGTTATAACACGCTTGCCGAGGAGGCGACACTTTGTTATCAGCTTTTTTTGAATTGTGGGCAGCTGCTCAAATGGTATTTCAACGCCCATATCGCCTCTTGCAACCATAATACCATCGCAAGCCTTGCAAATTTCGTCGATATTGTCAACACCCGATTGATTTTCTATCTTAGCTATAAGCTCGATGTGGTCAGCATCAAGAGTTTTAAGATAATTGTGAACGTCCACAAGGTCCTGCTTTGTTGAAACAAAGGAGCAGGCTATATAGTCAATGCCATTTTCAACACCGAACTTAATATCCATTTTGTCCTGCCGGGAAAGATACTCCTGCTTCATAACCTTACCGGGAAAGCTCATGCTCTTTCTGTCGGAAAGCTCACCGCCGATAATGACCTTGCACTTTATGTCATTTCCCGAAATTTCCCGAACCTCAAAGGACAAAAGACCGTTGTTAAGAAGAATTGTATCCCCTGCCATAAGCTCCTCGGTAAGCCTTGAATAGCTGACAGAAACACGCCCCTTGTCGCCAACAACATTCTCGGTAGTAAATGTAAAATCGTCGCCGTCGTTAAGCGTGATTTTTCCGTTCTCGAATGTCTTTATACGGTACTCAGGCCCTTTTGTATCAAGCATTATCGCAATAGGAAGCCCCAGCTCCTCGCGAACACTCTTTATCATATTTATTCTTCTCTGGTGCTCCTCGTGGGTGCTGTGAGAAAAGTTAAGTCTTGCAACATTCATTCCCGCCTTGCAAAGTCCCCGAAGAACCTCTCTTGACTCGCTGGCAGGTCCTATTGTACAAACAATTTTTGTTTTACGCATCTTATATCCTTTCTGCCTCTTTATATTATTGCCCTAAAATTTTCAATGGTATTCTACCACAAAGAGATATGTATGTCAATTGAATTTAGCGTGAATTTCTTGTAAAATGGATTGATTTTTACTGCTTCTTAATTTAAACCCGATGATATTGAATTTTTAACGCTTTTATGGTATAATATTGATATTAACCATAGAAAGCTGCATCTTATGAAGATTATAGCAAGAATACATACCGATTTTAAAGAAAAGTTTGGAATACCGAGACAAAGCGGAATTGCCGAGGAGCTTGAAGCAAGAATAGTTTTTGAGCCTGAATACAGAGTTCGAGAGGCTATAAGGGGAATAGATGATTTTTCTCACCTTTGGCTTATATGGCAGTTTTCCGAGGCAATAAGAGAGGACTGGTCGCCTACGGTAAGACCGCCACGCCTTGGTGGAAACCGCCGAATGGGTGTTTTTGCTACCAGGGCACCTTACAGGCCTAACCCAATAGGACTTTCTTCTGTCAGACTGCTTAGAGTTGAGCATAGCGAAAGAGAGGGGGATGTGCTTATTGTCAGCGGCGCAGACCTGCTTGACGGTACTCCCATATATGATATAAAGCCCTACCTTGCATACACCGACAGCCACCAAGATGCGGTAGGCGGATTTGCCGACCCTGTGCGTGATTATAGCTTAAATGTTGAATTTTGCAAAGAATTGTTGTCAAAAATCCCTGTTTTAAAACAAAATGCTCTTATTAAAATCTTAGAGCATGACCCTCGTCCTTCATATCAAGACGACTCAGACAGAGAGTATGGATTTAAATTTTCTGACTATGAAATATTCTTTAAGGTGGCTTTTGGCACACTTACCGTAACGAGAGTTGAGGTGCTGAAATGATCCTTGAAAAAGAGTATTTTTGCTCTCCTGCAACAACTCTTGCTCCCGACCTTGTTGGAAAGCTTTTATGCAGACGGTTAGCGAATGGAAATATTATAAAGGCAAGAATTGTAGAAACCGAGTGCTACTTTGGTGAAGAGGACACTGCTTGTCATGCTCACAAGGGTAAAACCGAACGTACAAAGCCTATGTATGAGGCGGGCGGAATTACTTATGTTTATCTCTGTTACGGTATACACTCGTTGTTGAATATCGTTTCGGGTGATGAAGATCATCCGGAAGCGGTGCTGATACGCGGTGTTGAAGGTGCGATAGGACCCGGAAGAGCTACAAAATTCTTAAATATCAGCTTGAAGGATAACGCTATCCCCTTATGCGAAGAGTCAGGTATATGGATTGAGGATGACGGCGAAAAGAGACCTCAGCTTGAACGTCTTCCAAGAGTAGGTATAGATTACGCAAATAAAAAAGACCGCGAGAGAAAATGGCGGTTTGTTGTAAAAAAATAAAATTGTATGTACGTATGAGCGGGACACCAATGCTGTCATCTGCAAATTGGTATATATTTATTACCCGAGAAATTCGGTTATACATAGCTCGGACCGTCGAGGACGCCGGTCCCTACAAGCAGCATATTCAAAATCGCTTTGACTTTGATTGTGCTAACGTGCAGATTTCGCAAAATGCACGCTCAAATCGTAGGGACCGGCGTCCCCGACGGTCCTTTTCGTTTTATTCTTTGAGCTATATATTTATTATCTTTGGCAAAAACAGAAGCAAGAATTGAACAACAATTACCAAAAAATACAAGACAACCGTAGTCATCAAAAGATGCTCCTCGCTGTGATATGTTTTTACCGACCACTCATAAATTCTATCCTCGGAATGGTCCTTGAGTACAAAAAGATATATAAGAGCAGAGCCTCCAATCAGACCGGCGGCAGACCATACGTAACCGAGCTTCCAGAGCATTACACCGCTAAATGTCAGACAAAAATTAAATATAAGAGCCACAGTCTTCATAATCACTCTGTAAATCTCGATGATAATAGGAAAGAAGCCGAACTTTTTTACTACTTCCTTTATTACCTGCTTCCTCGATTTCATAAATCAGTCCCCCGAAAATCAAAAAGTGCGCCAACCTGAGTCAGCGCACCGAAAAACGCAAACTCCAATTGTCGCTCAACAAATTGAATATAGAGGCCATATACTCTCCCCTACTGAATTTGCGTTTTTGCTAAATTCATTAGAAAGAGTATACACAAAAAAGGGTATAATTATCCCTATAAGCCAAATATACCTCTTACTTTAATATTCAATTTGTTGAGCAATATCATTATACCACACATTATAGGCTTTTGCAAGTAATTTTTCAAAAAAGAAACAACCGCCCTGTACAAAACAAAGCGATTGTTTGATATCTTTTTAAAATATTCCGAGCAGCCGAAGCACAAAGGCGGCTGCAAAAATTGTAATAGTTGAAAGCAGGGTTGTCCATACTACAAGCTGACCTGCAAGGGAGGCATCGCCGCCCATTTCCTGTGTCATGGGTACTGTTGAGACTGCATTGGGTGTTGCAAAAACGGCAACAAGGGCTGCAAAATGGGCACCCGTAAAGCTATCACCGAAAAGAAGATATGCAATACCGAGAGCTAGAGTGGGCACAACCAATGTTCTGGCGATGACTCCGTAAATCAGCTCCCGCTTCATACCCGGCAGAGCCGAAAACTCAAACTGTGCCCCAAGGGCGATAAGGGCGACGGGGGTTGCAAGACCCGAGAGATAGGAAAGAGTTTTCCATAAGGGATCGATATCGGAAATTCTGAAGTCAACTTCAAAATTCAAAAGCAAAGCTCTTATAGCTAAGGCAACGATTCCTGCGGCAACTCCCTGTATCAGGGGATTTTTTACTATCCCGAGAAGCACACCGCCTACGGTGGGACGCTTGCCCTCGCCATTAAATACCGTCAAGGCAATTACCGCAAGAATGTTGAAAAGAGGTACTCCGACAACTGCCAAAAGCGAGGCAACAATCTCGCCTGCTTCACCAAAAAGCGAGCCGGCAAGCGGTATTCCTATCAGCGCATAATTTGAGCGAAATGCCGCTTGAACAAGAACTCCTCGCCTATCGGTCCTCTTTGTTACAAGCATAGAAAGCGGAAAAGCCACAAGAAAAATCACCACAACGGCTATCAGAGCATACACTATATATCCATAATCAATTTCGGCAAGATTTTCTACCTTATATACATTTAAGAAAAGCATAACGGGTAAAAACACTCTGAAAACAAGTTTATTTGCCTGCTTTGCGAATTTTTCGTCAACAAATCCTACCTTTTTGAGGGCAAAGCCTATAACCGCAAGGGCGATTATCGGCATTACGGCATTCACCGCAAATATAAGTGAATCAATCACTTTTTTTCTCCTTTGTAAAAAAACAGAGCCGAATGCATTTAGCCTCGGCTCTGAATGTCTTTTATGATTTAGAATTTGGAATTTTATTAGTATTCTGCGTTTCCTACTGTTCTGGGATAAGGCAGCACGTCTCTGATGTTTGACACACCTGTGAGGTACATTATAATTCTCTCAAAGCCGAGACCGTAGCCTGCGTGCTTTGTGCCGCCGTACTTGCATCAGCATTCCCCTTTGGGGAAGGGGGACCAACGCAGTTGGTGGATGAGGTTTCTCCGCATCAATACTCAGCATTACCCACTGTTCTTGGGTAAGGCAGCACGTCTCTGATGTTCGACACACCTGTAAGGTACATTATAATTCTCTCAAAGCCGAGACCGTAGCCTGCGTGCTTTGTTCCTCCGTATTTGCGGAGATTAAGATACCACCAGTAATCCACTTCCTTAAGGTCAAGCTCTGCCATACGAGCCTTCAGCACATCAAGTCTTTCCTCACGCTGAGATCCGCCGATAATTTCACCAACGCCGGGAACAAGAAGGTCCATTGCAGCAACCGTCTTGCCGTCGTCATTCTGACGCATGTAAAACGCTTTGATTTCCTTGGGATAGTCGATAAGGAAGATAGGCTTCTTATAAACCTGCTCGGTAAGGTATCTTTCATGCTCGGTCTGAAGGTCAACACCCCAATATACAGGGAACTTGAACTCAGCACCCGACTTAAGAAGCACGTCAATTGCCTCGGTGTAGGTTACTTTTGCATAATCTGCATTTCTGAGAGCGGTAAGTCTTTCAAGAAGTCCCTTGTCTACAAAGCTGTTAAAGAACTCAAGCTCTGCCTTGCAGTTATCCATTACGTGGTTAATGATATACTTTATCATATCCCAAGCAAGCTGCATATTGTCGTTAAGGTCGGCAAATGCAATCTCCGGCTCAATCATCCAGAACTCCGCAGCGTGGCGGGCGGTGTTAGAGTTCTCCGCTCTGAATGTAGGACCGAAGGTGTAAATGTTACCAAATGCCATAGCGTATGTCTCGCCCTCGAGCTGACCCGAAACGGTAAGGTTTGCGCTCTTGCCAAAGAAGTCCTTGGTATAATCTACCGAGCCGTCCTCGTTTTTAGGAACATTTTCCATATCCAGAGTGGTAACTCTGAACATCTCGCCTGCTCCCTCACAGTCGGAAGCGGTGATTATAGGTGTGTGAACGTAAACAAAGCCTCTTTCGTGGAAGAAGGAGTGAATTGCATAGGCAACCTCGGAGCGCACTCTGAAAACAGCCGAGAAAAGGTTGGTTCTGGGGCGAAGATATGCCTGCTCACGAAGGAACTCAACAGTGTGACGCTTGGGCTGAAGAGGATAATCGGGGGTGGAAGTACCCTCAACTACAATCTCGGTAGCCTTAAGCTCAAAGGGCTGCTTTGCACCGGGAGTAAGAGCAAGAATACCAGTAACAACAAGAGAAGCGCCAACATTCTGCGCTGCAATCTCATCGTAATTATTTATATTTTCCCTCTCGAAAACTACCTGAATACTCTTAAAATAAGAGCCGTCATTAAGGTCAATAAAGCCAAAGGCTTTAGAGTCTCTGAGGTTTCTTACCCAGCCGCCAAGAGTAACGGTCTTGCCGCCAAAGGCTTCGGGCGAGTTGTAAATGTGTCTTATAAGTTCTCTTTTCATAACCCATCTCCAAAGAAAAATCAAATTTCTTCATATAATGTAGTATTATAACATATGGGAACAAATAATTCAAGACTTTTAAAGATTTTTTGTAAAATATAGAATTATAGGTATCAGCTTTAAACCTTATGTCAACGGTCCGCGCATTAGTGAGGCATGCCGGCTGCTGGAAGAGGATAACAAGTCTATACAAGATATTGCCGAGGCCGTAGGCTTCACCTGCATCAGAACATTTAACCGTGAGTTTTTGCAAATTGTAGGTAAGACTCCGAGTGAGTATTTGAAGGAATTAGGAATTAGGAATTAGGAGTTAGGGATTAGGAGCTGTGAAGAAAGATTAAAGTCAAAAAAAGCGGTCAAACGACCGCTTTTTTTGGCTAAACAAAACTAAACTTAACAGGTATTTTCGAGCTATCTACCTTTTTTCTACTTTTGTTACTTGAACAAATCTGGTAAAACACATCTATTATCCGCAAGAATATCCTCTCCTGCGGCTCTTTTATAAATAAGCTCTACAACCTCCTTTATTTTAACAGCATCACAGAGAATTGACGGAGCATTGCCTATCCTGCCGTATACGGTTGCTCCGTGGTAGCTGAAGGCTGTGCTGAATTTGTCAAATCTGCGGGATATATCGCCGTTTGTTTCATCAAACATATATATTTCTCTGGGAATTACTTCACCGTTTTTCCTCTTAACCTTTAGCTTCAAGGAGGTATTTTCAAGTCTGCCGGGAGTGCCTAAAATCTCGTCAACCGCGTGGAGATAGGTATTTGACGTATGAGATACACCAACTAAAAGAATTTTTCCGTTTTCTTTATAAACCTGCCCAAACAATCCGTCAGGTGACGTAGGTGTATTTACCCACTTTTCGCATTCAATTAGTCTGATTACTCTCTCTTTTTCTCCAAAAACCACCATAGAGTGGGTTGGATTTTCGCTTCTCGCCCCACTTTTGTGCAAAATCGCAATTTTCGCAAGTATGCCGAGATTTGTATAGCTTTCGTTAAGGTCTAAAGTCAGGTCGGTCTTGCCGAGAAGTCCCCAAGTGTGGGTGGGAATACAAAGAACACCGCCCTCTTCGGTAAAATATTCTATAAGAGCATCAAGAAAGCCCCGAGGGCCGCCCTCTACCTCTCCAACAAGGCTGAACGCCGAATGAATTACAACAATGCTATCCCTCGGTGCGCCAAGAGCCTCAAGGTCTTTTATTATATCCTCTTTTGTGTACATAAAAGCTCCGAATAAAAATCAGTTTTTATAATTATACCTCTCACCGGGTATTTTGTCAATCCCCGGTTCTTTGCGCTACAATTCCGCCACTCCAAACAATTTAGCACACTTGACTGTGAATACCGTTTGTGATATAATAAAGCCAATTCTGAAAAACAGTTATAATACTTATATATCTCTCTTTTCATCTGTACATTCATTTGTTTTAAGGAGCTAAAACTATATTGTTATACGCTTCAAACAAGTTTCAAACTTTTTGACAACGATGACTTCTATTTCATTTTACAAGCTCAAGAAAAAATAATTGGTCTTGAATTAAGCGTTGACTACAAAACTTCCGACGGCAGACTTTTAAAAACAGAAAAAATATATATCGGAAAGGTCGTTCCGGGAAACGAATACAAATTTGATTTATCGCTAAATGGCATCGATCCGAACGATTTGGACAAAGTTGGTAAATTCTCTTACAAAGTCATAAGCGGAACGGTCGAGGAACAAAAATAATAATATATCCCCTAAACTTTATAAATAGGGCTTGATTTTCGGCGAAATTTGTTGTACAATATATGTGTTATAAATTATACACAAGGAGACAAACAAAAAAATGGCACTTGTAACAACAAAAGAAATGTTCAAGAAGGCTTACGAGGGCGGTTACGCTATCGGTGCTTTCAACATTAACAATATGGAGATCATCCAGGCGATCACCGAGGCTGCTGCTGAGGAAAAGTCCCCTGTTATTCTTCAGGTTTCCGCAGGCGCAAGAAAGTACGCAAAGCACGCGTACCTTATGGGTCTTGCAAGAGCGGCAGTTGAGGACAGCGGAATTGACCTCGCTCTTCACCTTGACCACGGCGCAGACTTCGACATCTGCAAGTCCTGCATTGACGGTGGCTTTACCTCCGTTATGATTGACGGCTCTCACCACTCCTTTGAGGACAACATTGCCCTCACTAAGAAGGTTGTTGAGTACGCTCACGCACACGGCGTTGTTGTTGAGGGCGAGCTTGGTGTTCTTGCAGGCGTTGAGGACGATGTAGTTGCAGAGCATTCCTCTTACACAAAGCCCGAGGAGGTTGAGGAGTTCGTAGCACGTACAGGCGTTGACTCTCTCGCTATCTCTATCGGTACTTCTCACGGCGCATACAAGTTCACTGCTAAGCAGTGCACAAGAGACGAGCGTGGCGTTCTTGTTCCTCCGCCTCTCCGCTTTGACATTCTTGAAGAGGTTGGCAAGCGCCTTCCCGGCTTCCCCATCGTTCTTCACGGTGCATCAAGCGTTGCTCCTGATTGCGTTTCTGAAATCAACGCTCTTGGCGGTAAGCTCCCCGACGCAGTTGGTATTCCCGAAGAGCAGCTCAGACGTGCCGCTCAGATGGCAGTATGTAAGATCAACATCGACTCCGACATCCGTCTTGCAATGACCGCAGGTATCCGCCGCGTATTCGCAGCTAAGCCCGAGGCATTCGACCCCAGAGAATACCTTAAGGTTGCAAGAGACGAGGTTAAGAAGATGGTTAGCCACAAGATCGTTAACGTTCTTGGCTCTAAGGGAACTCTTTAATTCTCAAACAGATATTACAAGGCTCGATTATATGTTAATCGGGCCTTTTTAAATAGAGCGGAAAACCTCATCCACCGCCCCCGCGGTCCCCCTTCCCCAACAGGGAAGGCTTTAGATTAGTCACAAGTACGTTTGCGTTCTTGATTCAAGGAAACTCTTTGATTTTGACAATAGTTGTTTGCAAATAACGCAGAAAACCACCGATTTTGAAGTGAACCCAAAAGTTTAGACAAAATTAAATATTAAGTTATTTGTGAATAAGCTCGGTACTCCACTTGGCTCATTCCTTTTAGTTTTAGGGAAATTCTTTCATTGTTGCAGTAATGTATGGTTAGTTTCTCGAACGGCTTGTCTACATAAAAATCTCTGTGCAGCAGATTGTCTGCTATCTTGCCAATCTCTCCTTTGTAGGAATGGTATTTGCCGTTTTTGCTTTGTTTTCCACGCAAATTAAGGGATTTCATCAGTTTTAGTACCGTTTTATGGTTAATTGTATAACCTTTTGCTTTCAAAACAGCACAAATTCTCCTGTAACCGTATCTCCCCTTGTTGGTATTGTAGATTTCTAATATATCTTGCTTTTCGCTTTTGTATTTGTCTTTATCTTTCTGTTTTGATCCTTGCTTTGCCATAAAAAATATGCACCTCCAAAAGTGTCTAACTTTTGGGGTGCATATCAAAATTGTGAGCGTTTTGTTTTGTTATGTTTAGCATTAAGAAAACAGATTATTCCGGAAAGGCCTGGTAATAGTAGTCAAGTGCTTTCTGGATATTCTGGAGAGCATAGATAATTTCCGCTCTCGTATATTTGTCTCTGACAACCTTAAACTCCTGACCGTTATTGAAATTGCGGTAGAACTTAGCCGCATCTTCAAATGCATGACTGAGCCCTACGACTGCAGGATCATCAGAGTTTGGATGCTTCTTTATTATATCATAAACTTTCTTGAAGATATTTGTGTTATCTATCTGGTTGAAGATATCCTGGTCAACTGCGGAGATAAGCTGCTCCATAGTGTTCATAATATCGTACTGGTCACCGTTGGCTGCTCCGACGATATATTCAATTCCGTCAGCTAGCTGATAGGTCTTGTAATTTGCTTTCCAATTAGCGTAATCTATTGTTCCGTCAGCCTTTATGGGAGCCGTACCCTCATAAAGCTCTCCTACCTGATACCAGTCATTACCCATACCGCTTGCACCAAAAGAATATGCTATAGCATAAACCGTGGGGCTGGTGCCGGGCGTAAGGCTCTCAACAGTGATATAGAGGGTATACTCACAGCCCACAGGGCCTGATCCACTGTAATCGTCACCGCTGGTTGTATCCTTATCAAGGTTTTCGCGGCGGATAACTACACTCGCCCTTTTCTCGATGCCGTCTATGTCAACCATAAGGTCATCGAAGAGCATTGCGAAAATCTCGGGGTGAGACTCTGTGGTGATGGTGGTTTTACCGTTCTTTGCATATTGGGTGTTAAAGGCATCAACCATCGTTTGGTAAGCGTTGTCGATTTTTACATTATTAAGAACTGCAAGGAATTCATCATGGACTGCGTCCATTCTTACGCCAAAGTGGAAATCAAGATTTGTTTCGCACTCGCCCTGAGCACTTGCACCGTAGGTGTAGGTGACGTAAACGTCACGCTCGGTTTGCGAGGGGATCCAGTCCTCACTGTCAAAGGTTGAAGCGCTGTCGCTCTCGTGGTCGGAGCATTTTAGTGTTATTCCGCTGCTTAAACCTACTAGAGTGTTTTCACCGTAATCCGAGTCGGAATTTACACCTATAAACCACTGGGTAACATCGGCTGTGTTGTGAAACGTAATTTTGTAGGTCACATATCCGCCCGAGCGTGCGGGGTCTGTTGACGTTATGTGGAACGTAGGCTTTTCAAACCCGTTGGATATAACGGTTACACCCGACGAGCCAACAACCTCCACGTTCTTTATATAAACACCCTTAAAGGGCTTGTACACAAATTCATTCATATTAGAATTTATGCTGTTGTCGACCGGAGCAGTGGCATTTGACGCATAATTCCAAACGGCATAAACACCGGAAATACTCATAACCAATGCCAAAACCATAGACGTGATAATTCTAAAGCCTCTCAAATGCTACTCCTTTCTGATTTTACGATCTTAACAAATTAATCATCAGCGAGAAAACCGATAATTCTAAGTCTTCTGCGCTTTCTTCTCATTAAATACTTTTCTATAAGCGGGGTAACAAAGAAGCCTATGAGCACAAGCATTATACAAAGATATCCTGAGGGAGACTGAACGAAGTAAATAAAGCTGCCTACATAAGACATCTTATCGCCGACGTATATTGAACGCATCTGCGAATACTCTACCATTTCATCATCGGAGTATTTTACTGCGTCACCTCTCAGCTCAAAGAGTCTGTGGTCGGGGTGCTTCTCGTTAGGCTCCTCTATGGCTATTATTCTATGAATGATAAGCTCATCGTTTCTTTCATAAACAACAACGTCGTAAAGTTCCAGCTCAAACTCACCGGGAAGCTCACGGGTAAATATAAGATCAAAGGTGGCAAACTGGTCGTCAAGCCCATTCTTTTCAAGATAGGTGTTTGACTTTCGCTTAACCGACATAGAGTCCGAGAGAACAACACGGGGTACAGGCGCATCACCCTTAATCAACGGGTCGGAAAACCTAACACTAAAGGTCCAAGCAAAGGAGGCGATAACAGCCACCGTAACAATAACAGTTACTAGGCCGTAAGGAGTTTTAATGAAAGGCTTTTGGTTTAGGCTCTTCATATATTCTTTTGATATTTTTTTGTCAAGAAGTCCGTTATCTATCATCCTCACCTCTTGGCGAATTATGATAAAAAGCATAGTTCCCAAAAGTCCGAGCAAGGAGATAAACATTACAAGACATACGAGAAAAACATATAAGTCGTAGCCTGTCATTTTTCCCTCCATATAATGCTAAGCGCCCATGCGCGGCTCAATAAAGGCTACGCATGGGACCGCTTGATTTGTTAATATAAATCCTGCTTGTCGAAAGATAAATCAGTTGCTAACGTGTTCCGCTTCTTCAAACTTAATCTTAAGAACTACCTTTTCCTCGAGGTTGTGGAACTCTTTGTAGAGATTGATGGTGTTAAGGTTGAATTTACCACCGAACTCGAAGAGAGACTGGATTTTATCAGCTCCGATTTGTGTAGTGAAGTTGCCATCAGAATCCTTTGTCCATTTAAGCTCCTCGTTGCTCTCGGTAACACCGGAAATGGTGAGAGTATTATCTGTAGCCTTGTAAATAGGATCGCCATAGAAGAGGTTTGTTTCAGCGTCAACGGTGTATAAGGATACCTTAACGTTGATAGCTTCTTCGTAAATCTTGGTATTAGTTGCACCGGGGTTAGGCTTGAACATAAGTTCAACATAACCGGTTAACTTCATAACAGGAGTATAGTCTTTTTCACTGGTCTGATCAATAATAAGGTTAAGAGTGTTCTGTGTAATGTGAAGCTCACCCTCTGCGGTTGTAGAGGTTGCTGTTTCCATAGAGTGTGAGATCTGGCTCTCAACTGCAGTTGTTTCCATATCTGAGTAGATCCAAGCTGCGTAAACGCCGCCGATTGTGACACAAATAATAAGTGCCAAAAGAACTGAAATCTTTTTCATTTTATTTTTTCCTCCAAAATATGAGTGATATGAGTGCGAATTTCTTCGCTATTGTAAATACATTATACATTAGAATGTATAATATGTCAATAGATTTTTCAAAAATTACCAGCATCTAATCAACGCGATGGTAAGATTCTGAGAATTTTGGGCAGCGATTGGCAGGAATGTTGGATAATCCATTGTTGCCTCGCCGTCTGCCGAGTCAGAAATTGAACGAACTACGGCGAAGGGAATGTTGTTAACAAAAGCGGTCTGAGCTATGGCGCAGCCCTCCATTTCGCACACGTCTGCAGAAAATTCTTTGGTTATACGTAATTTATCCTCGGTTGAGGCGATAAATTTGTCGCCCGATGCTACTCTGCCCACTCTTGCATCAAGCTCGAGAGATTTTGCCGCTTCAAGTAGAATTTCAGATGCACGTTTGTCGGCATCAAAGTATATTTTGTTTATTCCGGAAACCAAGCCAACAGGGTCGCCTATTGCCGAGGTGTCCATATCATGCTGGCAGAGGCTTTCGGCTATTACAATATCTCCGGTTTTTAGGTCTTTTGCAAGAGCACCGCCAACTCCTGTATTTACTATCAGCGAGGGGGAATATTTAATGATTAAAGCCTCGGCGCAGAGGGCGGCAAAGACCTTTCCAATACCGCATTTTGCAACAGCAACATATCTTTCGCCGATTTTTCCGATATTTACGGTAATTCCGCTGATTATCTCTACCTTTTTTTCCTGCATTACGGAAACAAGGCCTTCAATCTCAGGGTCCATAGCGCCTATTATTGCTATATCAACCTTCATATCTTTCCTCCTTTATATTCAAAGTCGTTTTCCTTGCTTAAGAGAATTTCAAGGTATCTTTTGCACTCAGCCTTTGCTTTAGCAAGGTCGAGATTTTTATAATTTCCGCACTCGCGTCGTACTGCGCCAAACATTTCGCCCTCGTGGGAAATGATTTTTTTCAGTACTGAGATAACAGTAGATAGCGCCTCGGAATTATCGGCATTACGAACAAGAAGATAAAAGCCTGTCTGACAGCCCATAGGTCCAAAGTATATCACTCTGTCACCAATATTCGATGAGCGCACGTAAGTTGCAAACATATGCTCCACCGAGTGCATAGTAAGGTTATCCATATAGTCGCCTGCGTTTGGCACTCTTGTTCTTAGGTCATAGGTGGTAACGTCACCGTCAATGCGGGATACATATATGCCCTCGGTCAAGAGGTCGTGGTCTACTGTAAAAGAGGCGATTTTTTGCATTCTTTCCATAATTTTATCAATCCTTGTTTACAAAAACGCATTTTTTAATGGGGTTGCTGTGTGTTTCACGGCAACCCCTTTTGTTTTATAATTAGAACTTAATTCTTTCTGCTATATAGCTCTTTACTTCCGCAAGAGGAATTCTTACCTGCTCCATTGTATCTCTGTCACGAACGGTTACACAGCCGTCGTTCTCGGTCTCGAAGTCATAGGTAATGCAGAAAGGAGTACCTATCTCGTCCTCACGGCGGTATCTCTTACCGATAGAGCCTGTCTCATCAAAGTCAACAGGGAACTCTTTAGCAAGCTCGTCATAAAGCTCGAGAGCCTTTTCGGAAAGCTTCTTAGAAAGAGGGAGAACCGCAGCCTTTACAGGAGCAAGTGCGGGATGAAGATGAAGAACAACACGAATGTCGCCCTCGCCAAGCTCTTCCTCGTCGTATGCATCAACAAGGAATGCAAGAGCAACTCTGTCTGCACCGAGAGATGGCTCAACAACATAAGGTGTGTAGTGCTCGCCTGTCTCCTGGTCAAAGTAGGTGCAATCCTTGCCCGAATGGTTCTGGTGCTGGCCGAGGTCATAGTCTGTTCTGTCAGCAACGCCCCAAAGCTCACCCCAGCCGAAGGGGAAGAGGAACTCAAAGTCGGTTGTTGCCTTAGAATAGAAGCAAAGCTCCTCGGGAGAGTGGTCGCGCAGACGAAGGTTCTCGTCCTTCATACCAAGGTCAAGAAGCCACTGGTGACAGAAATTCTTCCAATAGTTGAACCATTCAAGGTCGGTTCCGGGCTTACAGAAGAACTCAAGCTCCATCTGCTCAAACTCACGGGTACGGAACACGAAATTACCGGGGGTAATCTCGTTACGGAAGGACTTACCTATCTGGCAAACGCCAAAGGGAAGCTTCTTTCTTGTAGAACGCTGAACAGAGTTGAAGTTTACGAATATACCCTGAGCCGTTTCGGGACGGAGGTAAACTGTGTTTGTAGAATCCTCTGTTACACCGATAAAGGTCTTGAACATAAGGTTGAACTTCTTTATATCTGTGAAATCGGAGCCGCCGCAATCGGGGCAAACGATGCCCTTTTCTTTAATGAACTGAGCCATCTCCTCAAAAGACCAGGATGCGGGATTATCGTCTGTTCCGTTCTGGAATGCATACTCCTCAATGAGCTTATCTGCTCTGTGACGTGCCTTACAACCCTTACAGTCCATGAGGGGGTCAGAGAAGCCGCCAACGTGTCCTGACGCAACCCAAGCCTCAGGGTTCATAATTATAGCCGCATCAAGACCAACATTGTAGCGGGATTCCTGCACGAACTTTTTCCACCAAGCACGCTTTACGTTATTCTTGAACTCAACACCGAGAGGACCGTAGTCCCAGGAGTTTGCAAGGCCACCGTATATCTCTGAGCCGGGAAAAATGAAGCCGCGTGTCTTACACAGGGCTACGATTTTGTCCATTGTTTTTTTACTGTTTTCCATTGTTTTCGCCTTTCTTAACGAGTTTTTGTAAACTTTTATTTATATTTAATTATTTCACCGTGTATAATACCGTTCTTCTGGTAGAGAGGCTTGACAAGGAGATTTTCGCCTCTTACATCCCTCTCGCTTTCGGCAAACACCTCTGCATAGGATGCCGAGTGTCCAATGTAGCCGCCATCTTCTTGGGTTTCAAAAACAACCTCAATGTTTTTTTGTCGGTTTATGATTTTTTCGAGAGTGAGCAATTTCACCCGACCGACTTCTTTTATCAGAGCCTCGCTGCGCTCGTTTTTTACCTCATCGGGTATCTGACCCGGATATTCGGCAGCCGGTGTGCCGCGGCGCTTTGAGTAAGCAAAGACATGGGCATCAAGAAGCCCTGCCTTACTGACAAAATCAAAGGTCTCTTTAAAGTCTGCGTCGGTCTCACCCGGGAAGCCCACCATAAGGTCGGCTGTAATTTCTGCCTCGGGCATATATTTTTTGATATTATCAACACAGCGGTAAAGCATTTCGGAATTATATCTGCGCTTCATTCCCCGAAGCACACTTGACGATGCGCTCTGCACCGAAAGATGAATGTGAGGAGTCATTATTTCGGCAGAAGAAATCTTTTTTAAAAACTCCTCTGTAACAAGCTCGGGAGCCATAGACCCCAGCCTTATACGGCCGCAGCTTTTTCTTGAGTCAAGACAAAGGATAAGGTCGGCAAGGCCGCACTCCTTAAGGTCAACTCCCCAGGAGCCTGTCTCGATTCCCGTAAGAACAATTTCATTAGTACCTGCGGCTGAAAGAGTTTCAACCTCGGATATTATATCTTCTTTCGGCTTTGATCTAACAGGGCCTCTCGCCGCCGAGATAGCGCAATAGGTACACTTGCACTCACAACCGTCCTCTATTTTTACATAAGCTCTTGTTCGCTCTGCCCTCTTTATTTTCATAGGCTCGAAGGGAATGCCGGAAAGCTCGCCTACATCAACTATTTGCCCCAAATGTTTGGCTGATAGACTATCAAGGGCGTATTCTGCAACACGCATTTTATCGCGAGTTCCGAGAACCACCGAGACTCCCTCAATTTCCTTTACTTCCTCGGGAGAGTTCTGGCTGTAACAGCCGATAACACAAACCACCGCGGAGGGATTGTTACGCACCGCGCGCCGAATATACTTTCGGCTTTTGGCATCGCTCTCACGAGTTACGGTGCAGGTATTTATTACGTAAACGTCGCACACGCTGTCAAAGGGGCAAACCTCAAAGCCCAGCGCACGAAAACTCTCGGCAACAGCCTCGGTCTCATATAAGGAGACCTTGCACCCCAGGGTGTATAGTCCGACAGTATACAAAAATATTTCCTCCGAAATTACTCCGAGTAGACCTCGGGCTTAAGAATACCCACGAAGGGAAGCGCTCGATATTTTTCCGCATAGTCAAGACCGTAACCAACAACAAACTCATCGGGTATCTCGCATCCCACATAATCGGGAGTGAAATCAACAACACGGCGCGAGGGCTTGTCTAAAAGTGCGCATGTTTTAACACTTTTTGCACCCTTAAAATAGAGATATTCGGTAAGATACTTAAGCGTTCTTCCGCTGTCTATAATATCCTCGATAATCAAAAGGTCGCACTCGGGGAGATCCGGACGGCTGAGGTCAAGTCTGATATTTATATTTCCGCTGGACTCTGTTTGAGTACCGTAGGAAGAAACCTTCATACAGTCTATCTCGGTAGGAATGGTAATCTTTTTCATAAGATCGCCCATAAAAACGATTGAACCCTTAAGAATACAAACAAGAACCAGATTTTTATCTTTATAATCTCTGTCTATCTCCGCAGCAATGCGAGTTACTATACTATTGATTTTTTCTTCTGAAATAAGAATTTCTTTTATGTCCTTGTTCATATTCCGACTCCTTCAAAAGGATTATTTAAAAAGATATACTATATTTTAACAGATAATATGACAAAAGTCAAGGATAAGATTAAAGCTTGTACGGAAGATTTTGTATTTTTTTCAAAAAGTCTCTTGACAAAAGTAATATTTTAAGTTATAATATACTCTGCTTTCGTATGAATACGCGAATTTGAGCCCTACGGGACTCGCGATGTTTAATATCTTACAAGGAGGTGCTAATTATGAAGAGAACATATCAGCCTAAGAAGAGACAGAGAAAAAAAGAGCATGGCTTCAGAAAGAGAATGGCAACCGCTAACGGCAGAAAAGTTCTTAAGAGAAGACGCGCCAAGGGTAGAGCTAAGCTCACCTATTGATTTCGTCACTCAGTGACCGTCACAGATTTGTGACATAAAAACCTCCGATAAAGCGCAGTTTTGTTTTGTGCATTATCGGGGTTTTTTACTAAATTTTGATTTTAAGGAGTACGGTAAATGAAATTTCGGGCTATTTGCGAAAATCACCTGTATTCCAAGGCGTATTCTAAGGGCAAGAGGGCTTTGACATCGGCTCTTGCAATTTATGTTCTGCCCGATTATGCAGCCAAGAGGCTGGCGAAGGCTCACCCGGAAAAAAGGGTGATGAACCGTATAGGTTTAACAGTTTCAACTAAGCTTGGCGGCGCAACAGTACGCAGCCGTGTTCGCAGAATTTTGCGCGAGGGTCTAAGAGCTCTTGAAAAGGAAAGGTCGCTTAAGACAGGCTTTCTTATCGTTATTGCCGCGCGCTCTTCTGCCACAAAGCTTAAAAGCACGGATATCAAGGAGCACCTTGGTACCGCATTTGAAAAGCTCGGTATGTATAAAGACGTATGAAGTACGTAATGATTGCTTTGGTAAAATTTTACCGCAAATGTATCTCACCCCTAAAACCGCCCTGCTGCAGGTTTACACCAACCTGTTCTGCCTACGCCCTTGAGGCATTTACGAAACGAGGCTTTTTTGTCGGGCTTATTCTTTCAGTTTGGAGAATTTTGCGCTGTAACCCTTTCTCTAAGGGAGGGTACGACCCTGTTCCCGAAAAAGGATTAAGAAACAAGTCTGATAGCAGAAATTCGGGTGAGTCTCACACAGATTGTGAGCATACCGACATGACCGAAAACGAAAAGGAATAGTAAAATATGGAATGGCTATTTGGATGGCTTTATGGACCTATAGGCTCAATGCTCTCGTGGTTCAGTAGCCTGTTTAACGGAAGCTATGCCTTTGCATTGCTTCTTTATGCTTTGCTTTTCAAAATTGTTTTCCTGCCTTTCTCTATAAAGCAGCAGAAAAACCAGATAAAAATGGCAAAGCTTACTCCTAAAATTCAACTTATAAAAGCAAAATACGCAGGAAGAACCGACCAGCGCACTCAGCAGAAGATGCAGCAGGAGATTATGGAATTTCAGCAGAAGGAGGGCTACAATCCTCTCTCGGGCTGTCTGCCTATGCTTCTTCAGTTCCCTATAATCATCTTCCTCTACGATATTATAAGAAATCCCCTTTCTTACATTTGTAAGCTCCCTGCAGAAAAAATTGAGGAAATCAAGGCTGCTATTGGTACAACAACCACAGAGCAGATTTCTCTTGTTTCCGAAATAAACAAGGCGGGTATCAATGTTGCAGATTTCGGAGCTGAGGCTCCCCTGCCCGACTTTACCCTCTTTGGTCTTAACCTTGCGGCAGTACCCAATCAGGTTTGGGGCTGGCTTATTCTTGTTCCTGTTATTGCGGCAGCGCTTACATGGGTTTCTATGTGGCTTACCAGAAAATGGGGCGGTAACGTAAACCAGATGGCAGACCAGGATGCTCAGGCAAAGGCATCCGGCAAGATTATGGACCTTGTTATGCCTGCGCTTACTCTCTGGATGGCATTCTCATTCTCGGGAATGATGGGTGTTTACTGGATTTATCAGTCTATTTTCGGAATTGTTCAGAGCTTCATTCTCTCAAAGGTTATGCCTCTGCCGAGATACACCGAGGAAGAGCTTAAGGCTATGAGGCGTGAGCAGAAAAATGCCGAAAAGGCTCAGCGTCAGGCTCTTAAGGAGATGCCAAAGTACCGTTCTCTGCACTATATTGACGAGGACGACTACGATGAGCTTCCCGATGTTAAGAAAAACAATCAGGCAACCAAGAAAAATCACGGTATTGACATACCCGATATAAAAGATTGACAATAAGGATATTACTATTATGATAAAGGAAATTACAGCTAGCGGCTCAAGCATTCTTGAGGCTAAGGAAAATGCCAGAACAGCACTTGGCGTCGGCGAGCTCGACGAAGTGCAGTTTGAAATAATTGACGGCGGAACAAAGGGTATACTCGGTCTTTTCTCAAGACCTGCTAAGGTTAAGGCTTTTATTGAGCTTCCCGACCCTGTAGAGCGTCGCCAGAAAAAGGACAGAAGGCCCGATGGACAGAAGAACGAGCACAAGTCCGAGGGTCAAAACAAATCCAAAAGAAAGAACAGACCCGAGAAGGTTCGCCCCGAGCTTCAGCTCACCACCGAATCAACAAATCCAAAGAGCGAGGTTATTCCCGAAGCCGAGCTTAAGATGGAGCGTCGTGAGGTAAAGGCAGGCGAGGACATGTCCTTTGACTTTGTTACCACACTTCTTTCCGACATTGGTCTTAACGCTACCGCAGAGCTTTATGCTTGCGAGGACGGCACAAGAAGAATTACTATTGTTGGCGAGGATGCATCTACTCTTATCGGTCACCACGGTGACACACTTGATGCTGTTCAGTACCTTGCAAACCTTGCATCTGCAAGAAAGAATGTAGCGGGCGAGCGCGACAAGAGCCGTGTTACTATTGATATTGAAGGATACAGAGCAAAGAGAGAGGAAACTCTCAGAGCACTTGCACGCAGAATGGCAGCTAAGGCTCTTCGCAACAAGAGAAGCGTTATGCTTGAGCCGATGAACGCATACGAGCGCCGTATAATTCACTCCGAAATTCAGGGAATTGAGGGCGTTTCCACCAACTCTATCGGTGCTGACAATAACAGAAAGATTGTTATATTCCTTACCGATAAAAAGCCCCAGGAGCTTTTTGATGCCGAGGAAGCAAAGCTCGAAGAGGCTGAAGCAGCTATCGAAACTGCAGAGGCTGCAGAAGAGACTGTGGCAGAGAACACAGAGGAACAATGAATTCCTTCGGCGGCACAATAGCAGCAATTTCGACCCCACCCGGAAAGGGTGGGGTTGCGATTATAAGAGTCTCGGGCGAGGACGCTTTTGAAATTGCAAAAAAGGTATTTCGCCCGACAGACGGAACAGATTTTTCTGCCATTAAGCCAAGATATGCAAAATATGGCTATATAATCAGAGCGGGCGAGACCCTTGACGACGTTCTTTTAACAAAATTCCCCGCCCCCGCCTCATTTACAGGAGAGGATACGGTTGAAATTGCCTGCCATGGCGGAATTCTTTTAACAAAAACAATTCTCGAGCTTCTCTTTACCGAGGGGGCAAGACCTGCCGAGGCAGGAGAATTTACCCGAAGAGCCTTTATTAACGGAAAGCTAAGCCTCACAGATGCTGAGGCAATAGGTACGCTTCTCGAAGCCAAATCCGAGGCGCAGATAAAACTCTCGTCGGAAAAATCAAGGACAAGGCTTAGTCAAAGGCTGTCTGCTATACGCGAGGCTTTGGTACAAGTGCTAAGCTCTGTATTTGCAAGGATTGATTACCCTGACGAGGACCTTGGAGATTTAAGCGACGGTGAGTTGCTGGGACTCTTATACAATATAAAGGAAAACATCTCATCTCTGACAGCTACCTACAAGACAGGAAAGGCTGTTTCCGAGGGAATCAAGACCGCAATTGTAGGAAAGCCCAATGTAGGCAAAAGCACGATATACAATCTTCTTCTTGGCGAGGAGGCGGCAATTGTAACCGATATTCCCGGCACCACCCGCGACCTGCTGAGGGCATCTGTCCCCCTTGGAAGCGTTATGCTAAATCTTGCCGACACCGCAGGAGTAAGAGGCGAGGCCTCAGATGCAGTTGAGAAGATTGGAATTAAAAAAACCGAGAAAATCCTGGCAGAATGTGAACTTTTGTTTGCAGTTTTTGACACATCCAGACCTTTTGACAAAGAGGATGAAGAGCTTGTCAAGATGTTAAATCAGGCAAACGGAGCAAAGATTGCTATTTTAAACAAGAGCGACAGTCTTGCCGGTTTTGGCAAAGAAAAACTACCTGATATATTTGACAAAGTAATTACAGCATCGGCAAAAGATAGAGATGATGAGCTTATTACTGCTTTAAGCACAGTTGTTGAGTCTCTTTTCCTTGACGGTGAAATTAGCCTGGGTGAGGATGCGATAATATCTACAGCAAGACAGAGCGCGGCACTTGTGCGAGGCGGAGAGATGCTAAATGAGGCTATATCTGCTCTTGAAGCAGGATTTGCTCAGGATGCGGTAGCAGGAGACCTTGAGAGAGCTCTCGGTGCTATATCCGAGCTTGACGGCAGAGCTGTCAGCGAAGAGGTTGTAAGCGATATTTTCGCAAGATTCTGTGTTGGAAAGTGATAGAAATTTGAAATTAAGGACTTCATGAGGACCGAAAATGGAAGAAAAGCGATTTAAAAAGAATGATTCCGGATTTATATGCAAAAATTGCGGAAAAGAGGTTTTGCCTCTCGGGTACACCTCAAGAAACCACTGTCCTTTTTGCCTTTGCTCGCTCCATGTGGACATAAACCCGGGTGACAGAGCTAACGGGTGCGGCGGAATTCTGAGACCTATACAGACTCTCCCCGATCCTAAAAAGGGATTTATAATTATTCACAGGTGCGAAAAGTGCGGTGCGGTTGTACGTAACAAAGCCGCTCACGACGCAAAGGTTCAGCCTGATGACGGTGATCTCTTAATAAAATTAACAGCAGGTTTAGGATAAAACAAAAAAAGACGGACTCCATTTTATAATGAAAAATCCGTCTTTTCTTTTTTTCTTAAATTTGTATCACATTTTTTAACCACGGCATAAGATAGTAGTGTGTGAGCGAAAAGCTCCAAAATGACATTCGGAGGAACACCAACATATGAACAACAACTGCTTATGCCACATCTTTGACGATAACTGCACTTGGATCATAATTCTTGCCATTATCGTTGTTTTCTGTTGCTGCTGCAACAACTAAAAGAGGGTTCTCCCCGACTGAAACAAGCAGAGCGCCCGGTGTTGACTTGAAATAGGCGCGGAGGCGGTCCTATGCGAAAGCATAAGACCGCCTTTTTTGTATAAACTTTTTTATATCACGGGACGTCCGTAACAATCTCTAAATCCACCAGAAAGTATGCTGATAAGGTCGATTACAGTACCTATAAAGAACACACCAAAAGTAAAGAGATGCACAATGCCGCTTCCTACCTTTCCTACATACATTCTATGCAACCCGCCGAGGCCAAAGAAGCCGAGAAGGCAAAGAATAAGTGCCACCATTTTGCTTTTAGGTGATACCATAATTCCCATTCCGCTATTGACGTTAGTATTTGTGTTAATACTGTCGTTACTGTTCGTAATATTGATGGTCGGCTGACCTGATGAGCTTTTTGCATCGTCTATTACGTTGCCTATGTCGCTTTTGCAATAGAATTTGCCTTTAACTTCTATCAAGCATTCCTTGCAAAATGGCTTTCCACAGTAGACACACATGCCTTCTGCTTCGATTTCGGGGTGGTTTGTACATTTCATTGACTAATCCTCCAAATTGTTATTATTTTTTGTTATTATCATTATTATCAGCCTCTATGTATTCCTTGACCTTATGGAACAAAGTTCGAGATGTAAACAACAATGCTATTGTGACCGCAAAGCCTGTAAATAACCCGCCAAAGATAAAAACGGGAATCATATTGGCAAAATTCAAGTTTTCAAAATCCAATAGCGGTTTCTCAATTGACCCCGCCACCAAAGCAACTATCAAAATTGTCGCTATGCATACGAAAACCAATGCTATGAGTAAAATTACCTGCAAAAAAGCCGATTTATTTTTCATTTCAATCTCCTTTTATCGACAAAATATCTAATGTATACATTATATAATGTAAAAGTCTATTTGTCAAGTACTTTTTTAATATATAATTGATACATTATATAACTTAGAGGTGAGTTATGAATCTCAGAATACTCGAAATATTGAAAGAAAAAGGGAAAACAAAGTATTGGCTTTACATACAGCTTGGGCTTAGCTATCAAAATTTCAACAAGATAGTTAACAATGAAACAAAAGGAATTAAATTCGATACTCTTAAAAATTTATGTGAAATACTTGAATGTACACCAAATGATTTGTTCAAAGATTTTTACGAGCAAAAAACGCAACCGTAATGGTTGCGTTTTTTCAAAGTTGTTATTATATACGTCGAGCGGGGGACAAGGCGGTTGCCAAATCTGACAGGCACTAGTCGAAGTTGAACACCGCATTATTATCTTTCAGTACAAGCCTTCCGTCAAAGCGCTTGCCGTTCTTGGATATAAAGCCGGAAAGCTTATCTGTTGCGCCCTCGGCAAGAAGGCGACGGACTTCCTCTATGGGAATATCGCGGCGGCAGATATTTATACCAACGCGGAACTTGCAGCCTTCCTCAAAGCCTGTGCAGCCATAGCTGAACTTTCCTCTTACGACCTGCTTTCCGCAGGCGGGACATACACCTGCTATATCGCCGTATTTACCTGTATCAACACCCTGGACAACAGGGATATTTGCTCCGCCTTTTTCAAATACATCCGAGATTTCAGCCTCGGCAAGCTTTACGCTGTCGGTAACAGACATTTCGCCTCGATAAACCTTTTTCAGCGCCTTACCAAGCTCTGATGTTTTATATTTATCCATGCTTATAGAGAGTCTGCCCAGTGACTCTATAAAGTGCTCGCCTCCGGGAAGAATTGTATAAACGTCCTTTTTTAACTCTATATATCCGCTTTTTTTAGCGTTATCTATTATTCCCGAGCGGGTAGCCTCAGTACCAAGCTCCAGACCCTCAAAAATTGCCTTGTAATCGTCGGCATCATCAACCTCGCCCGACTCCTCAAGCTCCTTTGCCTTCGCCTTATCGTCCTTAAAGGGATTTTTTAGGTAGTTATTAAGGGTAGTTATGGTATAGTGCTTTGGGGGAGTGGTCTGCTTTTCGGCAGGCTTAAAATCGATGTTTACCGCATCGCCTACTGCAAGGCGGGGGAGAATTTTATCTTTTTTTGTATAATCGTCGTACTTTGTCCAGCCTTTTTCCAAAATAACGGTACCCTTAAGGCTGAATTCCTCAAGCTCCCCAACCTTTATTTTGATTTCGCTTTTCTCGGCAACACATTCCTCAGCGCAGAACACCGCAACAAAGCGGCGGAATACGGTAGAATAGACCTGATTTTCCTTCTCACTGAGCTTCGATTTATCGGGTATCTTATAGGTCGGCGTAAGAGCGGAGTGCGACTCTATCTTGGAGTCGTCAAATATATACTTCGAGTCCTTGAATTTTACAGGGTATCCAAGCTTCGACACGTTGGCAATGATAGCCCGCATTTTATCCTTCTCTGCCGTTGCAAGATACTCCGAGTTCGTTCTCGGATAGGTCAGATAAC
>JAZOVF010000022.1:0-63250 GCA_045658565.1 Eubacteriales bacterium | reverse complement strand
TTCCGCTAGCTCACCCCGTATTCCGCTCCAAAAAAGACCGTTTGAAAAAAACGGTCTTTTTTATCCAATCCGAAGGATTGGTATGGAATCACGACGCAGTCGTGTATGGAATTGCCGCAGGCGTATGGCATCACGCGTCAGCGTGCATTTCTCCTTCGGATTGATGCCATGCAAAGCTAATGCCTTGATTCCATACCGCAGCCAAGCTGCCGATTCCATACACGGCTTTGCCGTGATTTGTAAGTACTTATGTTGGGACTTGCACCCGTCAAGAGCTATTCGAGTTCTGCGGCTACGTGTTTAATTTCTGCCGCGCGGAATGACACATCGTTGAAGCAACGCTTTAAAAACCATTTCCCCGATTAAAGCTTTTGCCTTTTCTTTCTCGAAAAGCCGCCCTCCCGTCACTCTAACTACCCCAGAAGCACATCGGTTATAAGCATCAGGCAAAAGCCTGCAAGAAGTGCGTATGTTGCGCCTCTTTCGTGGCCGTGGGCATGGGTTTCCGGAATCATTTCATCGCTGATAACGTATAGCATAGTTCCTCCTGCGAAAGCAAGGGCAAAAGGCAAAATTGCCGAGGCAACGCTGACAGCAAAGTAACCGAGCAGGGTGCCCACAACCTCGACAAGGCCGGTAAGCGTAGCGAGAATAAAGGTTCTTCTCGGCTTAACGCCTGCCGCCAGCATAGGTCCGATAATTACCATACCCTCGGGGATATTCTGCAGGGCAATACCGCCCGCAATTACAAGACCCTGCATAGGCTCTGTACCAAAGCCAACACCTGCCGCAATTCCCTCGGGAAGATTATGTATAGCAATTGCGGTAACGAAAAGAAGAACTCGGCTGAGGTTTTTGTTGTGGTGATTTTCTATATCAGCGCCTGCCAGCTTGTGCAGGTGGGGCACCAGCTTGTCCACGAGGTTGAGGCAAAGTGCGCCTGCAAAAATACCTACGGTTGTTACAACAAGTCCGTAATCGCCGCCGTACTCAACCGATGGTATAATAAGTCCCAGCACCGCTGCAGCCATCATAACTCCTGCGGCAAAGGACAAAACAATGTCAGAAAAAGTGTGAGATACTTTCTTGAACAAAAATCCGATAACCGCACCGATAACGGTAGCTCCGCCAACGCCTAATGCGGTAAGTAATACAAACTCCATAATGTCCTCCACCGAAAATTAGAAATTAGAAATGAGAAATTAGAAATTTAAAATGGATTAACCCTCGATATCTAAATTTCGCATTTCTCATTTCACATTTTTATCTGTAACCGCCAAATGGCGGTTCAATTATGCTTCGCTGAATAGGTCTTTGCCAACTCCGCAAAGTGGGCACTCAAAGTCCTCGGGAAGGTCCTCAAACTTAGTACCGGGAGCAATCCCCTGCTCGGGCAGACCCGCTGCCTCGTCATATTCCCATCCGCAAGCGTCACAAACATATTTTTTCATTGTAAATTCTCCTTATATATTTTATTGTTGTTTGTTTTGTTATATTTCTGTTTTCCAAAGGCCGTGAAGGTTGCAGTATGCATAAACCGCAATAGGCTTCTCTCCGTTAAGGATAAATGTTGCCTCAGGCTTCTCGCCGGGCTTTATGCACTTACGCTGACCGCCGTTTTCGGTTTCAAGATAAAGCCAGGTAATGCTGTGCTCCTCTGTCATAGGATGCTCAACAGAGCCTACAAAGGCGTGCACCTTATCGCCCGAAACAGTAACCACGGGGATATGTTTTTCGCGGCTGGCCTCTACAACACCTGCCTCGAGAACAGACATCTTCTCACCGCAGCAAACCAGTGCCCCGCCACCCGAGTGTACCATACCAACGATGTTGCCGCATCTCTTACAAACATAGAACTTGTTTTCACACATAATAAGTAATCTCCTCAAAAAATATTTGTTATTCAAATTTTGTTTTATCCAAGAATTTTTCCGTCGGTGGAAATTGTAACCACCTGCCAGGGAATAAACTTTCCGCTGTCCTTTATGGCTTTCTTTGCCGCATTTTCAATACCGCCGCAGCAAGGAACCTCCATTCTTACAATCTTAACACTCTTTATATTATTGTTTTTTATTATAGCTGTCAGTTTTTCGGAGTAATCACCGTCATCAAGTTTGGGACAACCGATAAGCGTTATGTGATTTCGGATAAAGTCGGTGTGGAAATTGCTGTAAGCGTATGCAGTACAGTCTGCCGCAATAAGCAGATTTGCTCCGTCAAAATATGGGGCATTTATAGGCACCAACTTTATCTGGCAGGGCCATTGCATAAGCTGACTTGAGATTCGTGAAACTCCCGATGTAGGCGTCTCATCACGTCTGAACGCCCTTGACTTAGTACCGGGACATCCGCAGGGGAGCTTTGCGCCCTGTTTTTTTATTTTAGCCGCCGTAACAGCGTCCTCGTCGTAGGCGGGAGCCTCTCTTTCAACAAAAGCAATGGCACCCACGGGGCAGGCGGGTAGGCAGTCGCCAAGTCCGTCGCAGTAGTCCTCACGGGTGAGCTTTGCCTTGCCGTTTGCCAACTCAATAGCGCCTTCGTGACAG
The DNA here is from genome assembly GCA_045658565.1 of Eubacteriales bacterium. Taxonomy (GTDB): domain Bacteria; phylum Bacillota; class Clostridia; order Oscillospirales; family CAG-272; genus UBA1740. The sequence goes on along the minus strand of JAZOVF010000022.1, from coordinate 60,704 downwards.
GCATCGGCACAAGCACCGCATCCATTGCATAGCTCTTCATTTATTTTAATGATTTTTCTAATCATTTTTCTATTTCCTCCTTGATATTCTGTCACTATTATAGTATAATTAGAGCATCAAGTATGTTGAAAATTCAACAGAAGAAGAGGAAAAATGGAAAAATATCTGGAAATTTTGAAAGAATGTCCCCTGTTTTTCGGAATTGAGGACGAAAGCCTATTAAGAATGCTTAACTGCCTTGGAGCAAGGGTTCTGTCTTTTGACAAAAAATATACTGTGTTTGCCGAAGGCTCGTCCGCAAAATATATAGGCATAGTTTTATCCGGCTCTGTGCAGATGGTGCAGGTTGATTACTACGGAAACCGCAGCATACTATCGGAAATCGGAGTATCGGAGCTTTTTGCCGAGGAATTTGCTTGCTCTGAAATTTCGGCTCTACCTATTACGGTTGTAGCAAATGAACCATCTGAAATCATGCTTATAGATTGCTCGCATATCCTCCATATCTGCAAGAATGGCTGCAGTCACCACCATCAGCTCATATATAATCTAATGAAGGACCTGGCGACAAAAACGATAATGTTTCACCAGCGAATAGAGGTAACGTCAAAGCGTACAACAAGAGAAAAGCTCTTAAGCTACCTGATGCTTCAGGCAAAACTGAACGGTAAAAACAGCTTTGATATTCCTTTTGACCGTCAGGAGCTTGCCGACTACCTTGAGGTTGAGCGCAGCGGCCTTTCTGTTGAAATAAGCAAGCTGAAAAGAGACGGAATAATAGAAAATAGCAAGAACCATTTTAAGCTCTTATAATCTAGTAAAAAAACAAAAATACAAGAAAACGACAAGTAATATTTACATTATTTGCCGTTTTTGCGTTTTATATCGTTTCAAAAAAGAGCTTGTTGCTGTTGAAAAACGGAAGAATTTTCCCCTCAGAGCCGAGGTATGTCAGATATGAACGGATTGCGCTGCCGACCAGAGCATATTGCTCGAAATTCATAGTTAGCGAGTATTTTTCAAACAGCTCTGCCAGAATATCCTCGGTGGTTTTTGGCTCTTTGCATATATCTGTTATTGCCTCGCACACCTCGGTTACTTTTTTGATATTATAATCGGCTAAGGGGGTGATGTTGTCGGTTACTGGGGCATGAGATGGAATAAACAACTTTGCATCAAGACGCTTCACCTTTTCCAAAGTGTTAAGGTATGCTCCAACGTCATAAATATATCCAACTCCGTATTTTTCGAGTGTCTCTTTGCTTGACAGGCAGTCAGAGATAAACACCGCATTGTCAGGAGTTCTGTATCCTACCATATTGAGAAAGTGCCCGGGCATCTCGAAAGCGGAAAAACCCTCCGGCAGATCGTCTGCAGTCAGACATTCGGCATCACTTTCCTCCGCGAGAAGAAACCTGTGCCTTAACTCCTCCGGCGGATTTGCTCCGTAAAGAAAGGAAGGCTCGAGAATTGTGTTGCGGGTAAAGCAACACTCTATCTCATGGGCAAATATTTTGCAGCCATACTGTGATGAGAGATATTTGTTTGCGCCTATGTGGTCGGCATGAGAGTGGGTGACATAGATCGCTTTAAGATTCCAGCCCTCATTGTCAAGCACCTTTTTAATTTTTTTGCCTGTTTCCTTGCTGTTGCCGCTGTCAATAAGGCAAACATCCTTTTCAGACAGTCTTATAACACCTACTTTTGATGGGGAGTCTATATAATAGGTCTCACCGGTTGCTTTTATTAGTTCATACATAGTTAGTAATTAGGTTAATCTTTCAAATACCTCTCTGCCGTGGGTGCAAAGAGGGCAAACAAAGTCGTCGGGCAGCTCATCCTCGTCGTGAACATATCCGCAAACGGTGCAAACCCAGCCCTTTTTTGTTTCGGCTTCGGGCTTTGGCTTTACGTTTTTGTGGTAGTAGGTGTAAGTCATTGTTTCTTTGTCTGAGAGAACATCGCACTCGTCAAGGGCGCAGATAAACATTCCGTGGGTGTCAAGATCTATGTACTCAAGGACCTCAAGAGACATAAATGCGTTTATGTATTTAGGAAGATAAGCAAGTCCGTTTGCAGAACGGTTGGGAGAGCAGTTTTCAAACTTGTTTGTGTTTTTTCCGCTACTGAAGCCAAAGACCTCAAAAACCTTAAATGGGGCATCTGTTGAAAGACAGTTCACGTTCATGATGCCAGTGTTTTTGATTACACCGTGGGTGTAGGAGCCTTTGTTTAGTGTAACGCCTATACGCACCGGATTGCTTGTAAGTTGGCAAACGGTGTTTGCTATCATTCCGTTGTCCTTTACACCATCGTTTGAGGTGATAACATAAAGTCCGTATCCTATGTTAAACAGTGCGTTGGTATTGTTTTTCTTTTCCATGATAAGCTATCCTTTCGGTTGGTTGATTATATTATACCACAAAAGTCAATGGTTTGATGTTGAAATATCAACAAAATTAAGAATTTGTGAAAGTTTTTTGTTTTGCGAGCCTTGGCCTAAAGCGAAAGTTTCGCAGACAAACAGAAAAAAGCACCCACAAGGGGTGCTTTTTTCTGTTTGGCAGCGGAACCTGGATTCGAACCAAGAATATCGGAGTCAGAGGCCGGTGTGATACCCTTTCACCATTCCGCTATATTAACGAATTATAGCAATTCGATTTCATGCTTAAACATTTTACCACAAGTTTTTTGCTTTGTCAATAGCTTTTTTTCATTTTTTTGCGCATTTTTTGAAAATATCTTGTTGCTTTGCATTTTTTACGATTGATATACAGCCATGAAACGAAAACCAGACTTATTAACATATAGTATTATAAACAATAATTTTATAAAATATATTAATAGATTTTAAATGTTATAATTGCACAAAAAGGCGAGTTCTGTCTTGTGCAAATTGCAACAACTTTTTTGTTGATAATTTTATTGCTTGACTTATCTCCCAAAGTGTGTTATCATTATAATGCAAAAAAACCGCTACTCGCGGTAATAAAAAAGGAGAAAAATATGAAAACAAAACTTTTGTCTCTTCTGTTTGCAATGATGTTCATACTTGGTATGCTTGCATCTTGTAATCCCGAAGAGGAAGGTGATGGTGGCGACGAGTATGATGATGTCATCATTCCCGCAGGTGCTCCCACGTACAACGTAACATGGGACAAAACAGAGCTTAAGTATGCTCTTACCGCAAACGATACTTCCGGTGAGCTTGAGTCCGGTTGTAAGAAGTACTATTCCGGTACTGAAGTAAGCGCTACACAGGAAAAGGTTGACGGTCTTGTTTCAGCAAGAAACGCTGCTGCAGCAAAGAGTGCTAACGTTTCTGTTCGTTTTGACTACGATACCGTAAGCGCTAACTGGGGCGGAAACATTGAGACCATTGTTGCCAAGACCACTACATCCAGCTCCCAGTCCCCTGATATCTATGCGAGCTACGTATACGATATCTCCTGCGCACAGCTGAGAGGATGCTTTGCTAACCTTATTCAGACAGGCAAGGCTAACTACTTCAGATTTGCTCAGGGTGATTACAACCCCGTTAGCGACAACTACTTTGACGCTGCAGCGGGTGAGGGTTACTTCTATGAGTACATGAAGTCCCTTTCTCTCTCCGATGACAAGATGTTCATTCTTGCTTCCAACTACTGCACCGACCTTGTTCGTTCTTTCCTTGTCGTTCCTATGAACGTTGAGCAGATGGCTACACTCGTTGGTACTGACGGTAACGGCGAGAACAAGAGCTACACCGGTGATATGCAGCAGGTTTCTGACTTCTACGACCTTGTTTGGAGAACCGCATCCAAGGCAGCTGTTAACGAAAAGTACAACGAAGGCTTTACCTATAATGTAATTGCTCACTATGCTGAAAAGTTCTACAGCCAGGCTGATTCAAGTGACGTTCTTTCCGGTAAGACAGCATTTGCGATCGGTTCCGGTACCGGTCTTCCTGCTTCCGGTTTGCTTTACACCACCAGCGTTACCATTGTTAAAAAGACTGCTGATGAAGCTAACCCCGGTCAGTACATATACACCTATCCTAAAGATAACGATAATCTTAAGGAATTTTCTGCAAATCTTGCAGAACTCTTCAATAACAGAAACGGCGTTCTTGCTGTAGATTCTAAGCAAGCAGGTGTTGCGGGTGTATACAGCACCACTCTTCTCGCTATCCGTAACGCATTTTCTAAAGGTAATGTTCTCTTCGGCGGTATTGTAGCGCTTGGTTCTCTTGACCATACCGACTACCAGAAGATGAGAGTAGAAGGCAAGGCAATGGGCTTCGGTGTCCTTCCTGTTCCGCTTTACCGTTCTACCGATGCTGAGGGCAACCCTGAGGAGTACAAGACCCTTGTTCACAACATTGCTAAGGTTATTGCAATCTCCAAGACTACTCAGAACTTCACTCAGTGCACAGCATACCTTGACTATCTCTCCAGAATGTCCCAGGAAGTTATTGATGAGTACTACAATGTAAAGCTTGTTTCCAATGTTCAGGGCTTTGCTGCAGCATTCAACGAGAACATGCTTGTTTACATCCGTAACCACGTTCGTAACTGCTTCGACAAGACCATTGAGGACTCTGTTGCTTCATTCGTAGCAGCTACCGAAGGTGATGTAAAGGCTACCGAATTGAAGTTCCATGAGATTATTAACTCGAAAAGATACAACCATCCTAACCTCTTTAACGACTATGTGTCATCTTCTGAAAAGAAGGAAGCATATCTTAAAGATGTTGTTAATACCTGGAACAATTTCACTGACTAATCTTAAAAGATTATAATATTGTTTTTAAAAGAACGGCGAATTTTTTCGCCGTTCTTTTTTGGGCTAAATTTACAGGGGAGATGTTGAAAAAACTATTGAAATTTAAGATAAAAGGTAGTAGAATATATGTAGTAAATAAAGGATGGGAAAAATGAAAATCATTCTTGCATCAAAATCACCCAGAAGAAAAGAGCTTCTTTCGGAGATAGTTTCTGAGTTTGATATACTAACCGCCGAGTGTGACGAGACTCTTCCTTGCGATGTTCATCCAAGGCAGGGCGTTGAGATTCTTGCAGTGAGAAAGGGCGAGGCGGTACTGGGCCGTCTTTCGGGAAATGAGCTTGTTATATCCTCAGATACTCTTGTGGAGCTTGACGGAAAGCCTTTAGGGAAGCCTAAAAATGAGAAAGAGGCATGCGAGATGCTCCGCTCACTTTCGGGCAGAGGGCATAATGTACATACAGGAGTTGCCGTTCATTATAAGGGATGTGTTTTTTCGGGTGTTGACTCAACTGCAGTGTACTTTAAGCCTTTGACAGACGAGGAAATTAAGGCCTATGTGTCAAGCGGTGAGCCTATGGACAAGGCAGGTAGCTATGGAATTCAAGGCCTTGGTGGCAGGTTTGTTGAGAGATATGACGGCAGGTTTGATACTGTTGTCGGACTATCGGTAAAGCTGACAGCGGAGCTTATAAAAAAGGCGGTAGATAATGAAGAAAAGTGAAAAAAAGGAGCTTGCTCTCCTGGCTGTAAAAAGGCTTGAAGAGCTATACCCACAGGCAGAATGTGCTCTTGAATATGGCGGAGATCCGTGGAAGCTGCTTGTTATGGGCAGACTGTCGGCTCAGTGCACCGATCAAAGAGTTAATATTGTCTCGCGTGAGCTTTTTGAAAAATTTCCAACAGCTTTTCATATGGCAGAGGGTGACGTCGGGGAAATCGAGCGCATTGTTAAGCCTTGCGGACTTTTCAGAATGAAGGCGGATAATATAAAGGAAGCGTCAAAAATGCTTATAGCCGACTTTGGCGGACGCGTTCCCGATACAATGGAAAATCTGCTCAAGCTTCCGGGAGTGGGGAGAAAAATTGCAAATCTACTGCTAGGTGACATTTACGGAAAGCCGAGCATAGTCTGCGATACACACTGTATCAGGATATGCGGAAGACTCGGTCTATACCCCGAAAGACTTAAGGACCCCACAAAAATCGAAATGATTTTAAGAGAGCTTATTCCTCCCGAAGAGGGAAGTGATTTTTGCCACAGAATAGTAATTTTCGGCAGGGAGATATGCTCAGCAAGAGCGCCTATGTGTCATAGTTGCCCCCTTTATGATATTTGTGGACATGGAGGCGGCAAAAAATGAGCGAGAAAATCAAGATATCCTTACCTATAATTGTTGAGGGGAGATATGATAAATCTACGCTTTTGTCTATTATAGATGCTAATGTTATTACCACCGGAGGCTTTTCTATCTTTAATAATAAGGAAAAGCAAAGGCTTCTTAAAAGGCTTGGTGCGAATGGAATTATAGTTCTTACCGACTCTGACGGCGGTGGCAAGCAGATACGTTCCTTTCTTTCGGGAATTATTCCAAAAGATAAAATATACCACCTTTACATTCCCGAAATTGAGGGCAAGGAGTCAAGAAAAGCCCACGTCTCAAAGGCAGGCTTGCTTGGCGTTGAGGGAATGAAAAAGGATGTAATATTAAAACTGCTTTCACCCTTTGAAAACGGTGAAAAACCTTTAAAAAGCGATAAAATGATAACAAAAGTTGACTTTTTCGAGGATAATCTTACAGGTTGCACGGGTGCAACCGAGAGGAGAGCCGAGCTTTGCAGGCAACTGGATTTGCCTACAGATATGACTCCAAATGCACTTCTTGCAGCACTTAATCTGTTATATAGCTATGAGGAGTATAAGGCGGTGGTCTCCGGTCTGCCTTTACACAAGGGATGCTGAGAACAAGAAGTAATAGTAAAACAAAAAGTCATCTTTTAGGTAGAAAATAATATTTGATGGTGGCAGTATTTGTCATGCAACCGGCGAGTCTTACGAGAGCATAATATGGATTATAACAGATAAAATTGTTAAAAAATTGACAAAGTTTGTCAAAACCATTGACAACTCTACCTGATATAAGGTATAATGCTTTTGTAAAACAAATTAAAAGTGAGGTAAAACCAATGAACAGATTTGTACTTAATGAGACTTCCTATCACGGCAAGGGTGCGGTAGCTGCGGTTGCAGACGAAATTGTTGCACGCGGATTTAAAAAGGCTCTTGTAGCCTCTGACCCCGACCTTATCAAATTCGGTGTTACAAAAAAGGTTACCGATGTTCTCGACGGAGCAAAGATTCCCTATGAGATATTCTCGGATATAAAGCCTAACCCCACTATTGAGAATGTTCAGGCAGGCGTTGCCGCATACAAGGCATCCGGCGCTGACTGTATAGTTGCTATCGGTGGTGGCTCATCCATAGATACCGCAAAAGCTATCGGTATTATAATCAACAACCCCGAGTTTGCAGATGTTCGCAGCCTTGAGGGTGTTGCTCCTACAAAGAATAAGTGTGTTCCTATTATTGCAGTTCCCACAACTGCAGGCACAGCGGCTGAGGTTACTATCAACTATGTTATAACCGATGCCGAGAAGAACAGAAAAATGGTTTGCGTTGACGTTCATGACATTCCTGTCGTAGCAGTTGTTGACCCCGACATGATGGCTACTATGCCTAAGGGGCTTACCGCTGCTACGGGCATGGATGCTCTTACTCACGCTATTGAGGGATATATCACTAAGGGTGCATGGACACTTTCTGATATGTTCCACATTGAGGCTATCAGAATTATTGCTAAATCTCTCAGAGGCGCTGTTGCAGGTACTGATGACGGCAGAGAGGGTATGGCTCTCGGACAGTATGTTGCCGGAATGGGCTTCTCTAACGTAGGTCTTGGTATAGTTCACTCTATGGCGCATCCTCTCGGAGCACTTTACGACACCCCTCACGGAGTTGCAAACGCAATCATTCTGCCTACCGTTATGGAGTACAATGCCCCCGAAACCGGCGATAAGTACAAGTATATTGCAGAGGCTATGGGTGTTGAGGGAACAGACAAGATGACGGTAGAGGAATACCGTAAGGCTGCTATCAATGCTGTAAAGCAGCTCTCTCTTGATGTTGGAATTCCCGCTGACCTTAAGGACATTGTTAAGGCAGAGGATGTTCCTTTCCTTGCTCAGTCGGCTTATGACGATGCATGCCGTCCCGGCAACCCCAGAGAAACAGCTGTTGAGGAGATTACAGCTCTTTACAAGAGCCTTCTCTAATAGATAAAACAAACTCGGGTAGCGGAATACTCCATGCCCGAGTTTTTCGTTATTGTCGATTTTTTGGGCAATAAATGATATAACAAAACAATGATAAATCGTTAAAAAAGGAGCGAATTCAGGTAATGTCAAACATCTGGCACGATATATCCCCAAAGCGCATATCCCCCGAGGATTTTATCTGCGTTATCGAGATTTCAAAAGGCAGCAAGAAAAAGTACGAGCTGGACAAGGAGACAGGGTACATAATTCTTGACCGAATACTATATACATCTACTCACTATCCCGCAAATTACGGGTTTATTCCCCGCACCTACGGTGATGACGGTGACCCCCTTGATGTACTGCTTATCTGTGCCGAGCCTCTTGAGCCTATGTCTCTTGTCAGAGCCTTTCCTATAGGTGTTATCTCAATGATGGATAACGGCAAGCGTGACGAAAAAATTATAGCAATACCATACAATGACCCCAACTACAATCAGTATACGGACATTGATGAGCTTCCTCAGCACATTTTTGAGGAAATGCGCCACTTCTTTACGGTGTACAAGAGCCTTGAGAACAAGGAGACTGCCGTAAAAGAGGTAAGCCCCAGAGCTGAAGCCATAAAAATAATAAATGAAGCCATAGATAATTATATCGAGTGCTTCTGCAAGTAAAAACATAAGATGCTGACTCAAAAGCAGGTCGGCATCTTTTTCTTTTTAATAATCTTTTAACCAATCTTTTACCGTTCGCTATTGCAACTAAAATATTTTTATGATATAATTATAATGGATTTATATAGGCTTGAGATTTTCAGGTCTTGGATTATAGCAATTTTTCAGAGGAGGAGACGGGATATGAGAATACTTGTTGTTGACGATGAGGCTGAGATAAGAACGGTTCTGAGGCTCCTGCTTCAGAATGCGGGACACACAGTTTCCGAGGCGGCAGACGGTGCTAAGGCCGTTGCTGCTGTAAAAGATGACGGAGCTGTTGACCTGGTTATAATGGATATAATGATGCCGAATCTTTCGGGTGTTGATGCTGCGGGCAGCATTCGCACCTTTTCTGACGTTCCGATACTTTTTCTTACAGCAAAGTCCCTTGACAGCGACAAGGAGAAGGCATATGCTGAGGGCGGTGACGATTATCTTGTTAAGCCCTTTTCTTCAAAAGAACTTCTCCTAAAGGTTGATGCTCTTACCAGAAGATATAACAGCTACAGTGCTAAAAAGGAAGGGGCTGATACTATTCAACTCAGGGGCGGAGTTCTTGTTTTCTGCTCGGCAAGAGAGGTGACAAAAAACGGTCATCGAATTGATATGCGTGACAGAGAAACAGAGGTTCTTATATATCTTGCTCAAAACAGGGGCAGGGTTGTCAGCGCATCCGAGCTTTACGAAAAGGTTTGGGGAGAGATGTCGCTTCCCTCGTCCAACAATACTGTAACGGTGCATATTCTGGGCCTCAGGCGAAAGCTTGAGGATGACCCCTCTGAGCCAAAGCTGATACGCACTATTTGGGGAAGGGGATACCAGATTGACTGATAACAATAAGGCAAAGATAATTTTTCAATCCCTTTATGTGAAGCTTACTATAGTCATAATTGTCGGTGTGGTTATCAGCTGTGCGGCTTTTGCATTGGTAAGATTTCTTAGCAACCATTTTATTAGCACCTACTATGCTGTGGATGTAGAAAAAACGGTACGCGAGGAAAAGTATATAAATGACCTTCGCCTGTACGTTAAAGAAAACCAAATTTCCTCCGAGGATACAGACAGAATTGCCGAGTGGTCCCAGAGTAACAAATACGTTTATCTTTTGATTTACAAAAATAACGAGCTGTTCTTCTCCTCGGATATGCTTCCCGAAAAGCCAAAGCCCGACGAGACACCGGGTTTGGATAACTCGGGAACACCCGATGTGGATGACTCGGGGGATGGGGCAGAGAATTTTGACCCCGAGGGGGATATCGTAAACGGTACTGAAAGCGATAACGATGGCGAAAAAGGTGACGAGTCCGGCGGAAGCTTTGGCTCGGGTATAACCGTTGATTATCCCACAAGAGAAGAGCTTAAGAAATATGCTGAGGAAAACGACCTTTACGAGCTTGAGATGACAGACGGTGTGCTTTTTGCATCTGTTGCGGAGTTTACCGAGTATTTGTATTACGATGTTGCAAATATTGTCAGCCTGGTTATTGCTATGATTCTACTGGCGGTAATACTTATCAACTATTTCAGAGGTATCGTAGCAAGGGTAAAGAGGCTTGACCGAAATGTAATGGCGGTTGCCGGCGGAAATATCAATTTACCTATAGAGTCAAAGAAGGGCTATGACGAGATAGCCAGACTTTCCACAAATGTGGAGAATATGAGATGTACTATCTTAGAGAGTATAGAAGACGAGCGCAAGGCAAGACAGGCAAACACCGAGCTTATTACTGCTATGTCACACGATATAAGAACACCCCTTACCGTACTTCTCGGATATCTTGATATTATGAAGAGTGAGGCCCAGGGTGAGGCTATGCGCTCTTATGTTGAGGCTTCCGAAAAAACAGCATTGAGGTTAAAAAACCTCTCTGACGATTTGTTCAACTATTTCCTTGCGTTTGGCAGTACTAAGGAAAGCATTGATATAGAGGAATACGATGCGGCAACTCTGTTTGACCAGATGCTCTCGGAGCACCTTGTGCTGATAGAAGAAAACGGGTATAACATTATTTTAAATAAAAAGAACGAAGAGTTTATCCATGGCTCAACCGTTCTGACAGATGCGCCAAAGCTTATGCGAATTATAGATAATGTTTTCTCAAATCTTATGAAGTATGCAGAGAAGTCCGAGCCAATCTATCTAAATGTGGAATTTGGTAAAGAATTATTTACGTTGGAGGCGAAAAATGCTGTCAGACGCGACAGTTACGGACTGGAAAGCAACGGCATAGGTCTTAAAACCTGTCAGAGACTTTCGCAATTTGTTGCCGACAGCTTTGAGTTTGAAGAAAAAGGTGGTAGCTTTACCGTAAAGCTGAGAGTAAAGATTATCCCTCCTAAGGAGACGAGGTAAAAGCCCTATGCTTAAGTTTTTAATACCCGATAAGAGTTGTACCGAGGAGTTGATAAAAAAAATATCAGTTAATGGGAAATACAGCGAAGTAGGAGAGATAGTTGATTCTTTTTTGCCCCTTTTTGACGAGGGATGTGAGGTTGGATTTGCGATTCTTTCAGACATTTTGCTTGTCAGAATATTTAACGGCGAAGAATATGTCTTTATTTATCCTATAGCTCTTTCGGACGGTGCTGATGAAAGAGAGGCTCTCTCCGAGCTTCGCGCCTATGCTGTAAGAGAAGAGATTCCTCTGGTACTTTGCGATGTTCCCAAGGAGGCAAAAGATACATTGGAGGCCATGTTTCGCTTTACAGAAATGCATGAAGATGACGGATGCCTTTATGCCATTGTTAAAAGTGAAGTGTCGATGCTGTGTGAACCTCTATGCGCGGATGACGGTGTAATAAGCCTTACACCGCTTTCCAAAGAGGATATTAAGGTCTATGCCGAAATATCTGAAAACGAGGAGTTGAATAAGTATTGGGGTTATGATTATCGCGAGGATGTAACAGCTCCTGATGACGAATATTTCTATCTTGTCTCGGAAAGGGGCAGAAAAGACGGCACAAGCCTTTCACTTGGTATAAGATATAATGGATGTCTTATCGGTGAGGGGTGCTTGTGGGGATTTGATCTTATGGGCGGAGCCGAAATAGGCTTTAGAATTTTACCCGAGTGGCAGTCACGGGGCTTTGGTCGCAGAGCTTTAAAGCTACTTATAAGCCTTGGCGAGGAAATGGGCCTAATCAATCTTTATGCCTCGGTTAAAAAAGAAAATCTACCGTCGGTAAGACTTCTTGACAGCGTTATGAAGAAGTTTGATGATGACGGTGACGTAAACAAATATATACACAAATACTAAGCGTTGAAATGTAAATATAACTAGTCGTTTGAAAGGAGAGCATATGAAAAAAAGCGTGGTTGGAATACTTGCTCATGTTGATGCGGGTAAGACAACGCTTACCGAAGCGTTGTTATACAAATCGGGTATGCTCTCAAAGCTCGGCAGAGTTGATAAGAGAGATGCTTATCTTGATACTCACTCGCTTGAAAGAGAGAGGGGCATTACAATTTTTTCAAAGCAGGCACAGCTTGAGACCGAGGGGCTTTCTATGACTCTTATAGACACCCCGGGGCATATAGATTTCTCCTGCGAGGCAGAGCGCGCACTTTCAATTCAGGATTATGCAATACTTATTATCAGCGCCCAGGACGGAGTTACGGCTCATACAAAAACTCTATGGCATCTTCTTGCATCAAGGCGGATACCTACATTTATTTTTGTGAACAAGACAGATATTGCCGAAAGGCGCAGGGATGACCTTGTCGGTGAGCTTAAAAATATTCTTTCGCCCGCCTGCGTTGATTTCTCAAACGACACCTCTTCGGAGTTTTACGAGGAGGCTGCGGGATGCGATGAAAGGCTGATAGAGGAATTCTTTGAAACAGAGGCTCTTTCACGGGAGTCTTTGGCTCATGCTGTTGCAAAAAGAAGAATTTTTCCCTGCCTTTTCGGTTCTGCCTTAAAGCTTAAGGGAATTGACGAATTGCTCCTGGTTTTGGAAAAATATATAATCGAAAAGAAGTATTCCGACACTATTTTCGGTGCCAGAGTGTATAAAATAGGCAGAGATGCCCAAGGAAAGAGGATTACCTACCTTAAGGTAACAGGCGGAAGTATAAAGCCTAAGGATACCGTCACCGTAAAGACGGCAGAAGGCGAGGAAATAGCAGAAAAAATCGAGGAAATAAGGATATATTCGGGAGACAAATTCAAGAGTGTTTATTCTGCCGGCAGTTCATCTGTTGTTGCGGTGCTCGGTCTTGCCGAAACAAAGGCTGGAATGGGCCTCGGCGCAGAGAGTGACGACAGAGTAACCCTCACACCTGTCCTTGATTACCGCATGATACTTCCGAGAGAATCAAGTCCCTATGAGACATATATGCGCCTTATGGTGCTTACCGAGGAGGACCCCTCGTTAGCCTTAAGCTACAACAGCTCAACTCATGAGATAAGAGTTAGGCTTATGGGAGAGATACAGCTTGAGGTGTTGTCAAGAGTAATCCTTGACCGCTTTGGAATAGCGGTGACATTTGACGAGGGAAGTATACTTTATAAGGAAACTATATCAGACGAGGTGTACGGCAGAGGACACTTTGAGCCTCTCAGACATTATGCCGAGGTTCACCTGCGTATAGAGCCAATGCCCGAGGGTACGGGAGTGATTACCGCTACCGAGTGCCCTACAGATACTCTTGCGCTGAATTGGCAAAGACTTATTATAACTCACATCGAGGAGCGAATGCACAGAGGTGTGCTGACAGGCTCACCCCTTACCGATGTTAAAATAACCGTTGTTGCAGGCAGAGCACATGTTAAGCACACCGAGGGCGGTGACTTTAGGCAGGCAACATACCGTGCTGTGCGACAGGGACTTATGAAGGCGAGGTCGGTGCTTCTTGAGCCAACCTTTGATTTCAGAATTGAGCTTCCTGCCGAGCTTCTTGGCAGAGCGATGAATGATATAACCAATATGTACGGTGTTTCGGAAGCGCCCGAATTTGTTGGAGATATGGCAATACTTGAGGGCAACTGTCCTGTTGCCACAATGCGCTCCTATGCCTCGGAGCTTAGAGCTTATACAAGAGGCGAGGGCAGAATTGTAATGACGGTTGGACCGTATAAGCCATGCCATAATACCGAAGAGATTATAGCAGATAAGGGATATGACCCGCTTCTTGACGAGCGCAATCCTACAGGCTCTGTGTTCTGCAAGGCGGGCGCGGGATATGCCGTTCCTTGGAATGAGGCAGACAGTCTTATGCATGTTGAAGTTCCGGGTATTAAGGCGGCTGAAGATGATATTGTTGTTCAGACACCGAAAATCGCAAAGAGCCTTGACTACCGCGGAACGGTAGAGGAAGACAAGGAGCTTATGCGTATTTTTGAGAGCACATACGGCAAGATAAAGCCAAGACGCGCTCCCGAAAAGGTAGAAAATTCAGCTCCCACGGAGAAAAAGTCCGAAAGACCGAGAAAATTGAAGCCTAAGGGCGAAAATTACCTGATAATTGACGGCTACAACTTCATTTTCGCCACGGATGAGCTAAGAAAAATTGCCGAGGCAGACTTTGCCAGAGGACGTGACGTTCTTGTAAGAATGATGTGTGACTATTCCTCGTTCCACAAAATAAAAACCATTATAGTTTTTGACGCCTACAAAAGAGCGGGCGGTGAGGGAAGCGAGGAAATTATCGGAGATGTTACTGTTGTTTACACCAAGGAGTCGCAAACGGCAGATGCGTTTATCGAAAGAACCACCTATGAGATTGCGGGCGAGCATACCGTAAGGGTTGTTACAGGCGACCTGCAGGAGCAGCTTGTGATTTTAGGCAGCGGAGGTCTCAGAGTAAGCACATCCGAGTTCTGGGACGAGCTTCGTGAAACGGCTCTCTTAATAAAAGAGAAAATAGAGGAATATATGAAATAATGTCGGCATATTAAGATACCGACAGCGCGCTTTTTAATTGAAAGGGGAAGGCTTTGAATTTAATTAAGGACAAAATTATTGAATCGGTAAAATCGGTTTTGCCAATAGCGCTTATTGTTTTTGCGCTCAGTATGACCATAGTTCCGATGTCAACTGCAGATATGCTTCTATTCCTTATAGGCGTTGTGTGCCTTGTTTTTGGAATGAGTCTCTTTACTGCCGGGGCGGAAATGTCTATGCAGCCTCTCGGCTCAAAGATTGGTAGCTCTATTGCAGGCTCGGGTAAAATATGGCTTATAGCCTTTGTCAGCTTTATTATCGGTATTCTTGTTACCATATCTGAGCCTGACTTGCTTATTCTTGCCGACCAGGTAAACAGCGAGGAGCTGGTCTATATTGTGTCTATTGGTGTTGGAATATTCCTTATGATTGCGGTTTTGCGTATCGTTTTCGGAATAAGCCTTACCCTCCTTATGATAATCTTTTACATAGCGGCATTTGTTATGGCATTCTTCGTTTCTCCCTCGTTTCTTCCTCTGGCTTTTGACTCGGGCGGAGTTACCACAGGTCCTATGACCGTTCCCTTCATTATGTCTATCGGCGCGGGTGTTTCGGCGGCTAAGATTTCTGCCGACAACCGTGATGACTCATTCGGTATTACAGGACTTTGCAGCATAGGCCCGATAATTGCTGTTCTTGCTCTTGGTATTATAGGCGGCAAAGAGGGATATTACGAGCATACACCGCCTCACATTATAGAGGATACCAGAGAGGGAATTCTCCTTTATACAGAGGAGTTTGCCGACCATGGTATTGAGGTTCTTAAGGCGCTGTTTCCCATTATTATCTTTGCCTGCTTGTTCCAGCTTTTAACCCGTGCCTTTAACAGGGTGCAGATGATAAGGCTCTGTATCGGTATCGCGTATGTTCTTGTAGGTCTTGCAATATTCCTTACCGGAGCTAATGTTGGGTTTGTGCCTATGGGTACTGCTATCGGCGAAAGCCTGGCTGGTATTTTCGGAGGCTTGCCTCTCGTGCCTATCAGCATGCTTCTCGGTTACTTTATTGTAAAGGCTGAGCCATCGGTTTACGTGCTTAACAAGCTGGTTGAAAATATGAGTGCGGGCGCAATTTCGGGCAAAACCACAGGCTTTGGTCTTTCTGTGGGTGTGTGTGCCGCTCTTGGTCTTGCGGCTATTCGTATAATTACGGGAATAAACATTCTTTGGTTCCTTATTCCCGGTTATATAATTGCTCTTTCGCTGTCCTTCTTTGTTCCCAAAATCTTTGTGGGTATTTCCTTTGACTCGGGTGGAGTTGCCAGCGGTACAATGATGAGTGCCTTTGTTCTTCCTCTTTGTATGGGAGCTTGCGATGCGCTGCCTTACGCAAATGTTATGACAGATGCCTTCGGCTGTGTTGCTCTGGTTGCAATGGCACCTATAATAGCAATACAGATATGCGGTCTTGCATACAGGCTGAAGACCGAGGACAGAGCCAGACGCTTTGTTTCGGCGAGTGAAACCTTTATTGATTACGGTTATCGTGAATCAGAGTCGGAAAAGGTGTATACCTTGAAGCAGATTAAAACAAGGGAGGGTGACGCAAAATGAAAAAAGTAGCAGAGGATAAGCGTGTAAAGCTCCTTGTTGGAATAATAAACCGCGAGGACGAGGAGCGTTTTACCGAGATAGTAAACGAGTCTGCCGTTGCTCTTCATTTCTCAGGGCTTGGACACGGAACGGCTCATTCAAGCTATATGACATATTTCGGCTTTAATGAGATAGATAAAAGAATGACACTTTCTCTTATTCCCGGAAAGCTCGAGCACACAATACTCAGCGAAATAGGCCATGGCTTAAAGCTCTATCTTGTGGGTCGCGGAATAGCCTTTACCGTTCCCCTTTCCGGAATTTCCAACATTATAAACGATGCAATTATTTCGGGAATTGAAAAAAGCGATAAGGTTCTTACAAGGCAAGCCCCCATATCAAAGAAAAAGGAGAAAAAACGTATGCATGAGCTGGTTATAGCAGTAGTCGACAGAAAATATACAGATACGGCAATAGAGGCCGCAAGGGGAGCCGGCGCAACCGGTGCAACCGTATTCCATACAAAGAGCGTTAACAATCAGAAGGCTGCTCAGAGAATAGGAACAACCATAAGCCAGGAGACAGACAGCGTTCTCTTCCTTACCACTCTTGAATATAAGAACAAGATAATGGAGGCGGTAAGAGATGCGGCAGGGCTTAAGACCGAGGGGGGCGCAGTTATATTCTCGCTTCCTGTTGACGACCTTGTAGGCATTGGCAGATTTGAAGATTATATTGACGGAGAAGAAAACGACAAATAATTTTTTTAATGTTTTTTTGGAGGTGAAAATCTTGAAAAAAATATGCAGAGTATTCTTTTCCAGGTATGCGCTTTCTGCTTTGGCAATAGTTTTGCAGGTGGCGGTAATGATTTATCTCTTTATTTTCGCTGCCTCATCAAGAGTATATGTCTCTCTTGCATCAATGCTTCTCAGTGTTTTTGCATTTCTCAGCCTTGTTAACAGAGAAACAAACCCCGAGTATAAAATTCCATGGTCCTTTATAATTCTCACCTTGACACCTGCAGGGGCAATTCTTTATTTTCTGTTCTATAAGCGAAAGCTGACGCGCAAGGAGACAAAAAGGCTCAAATGTGCCGTAAGAAGAATGAGAAGACGCGGCCTCGTAAGCGAGGAGTGTGCGGTTCTTTCCAAAATTGACCCTCAGGCGGCAGGAAAGGCAAATCTTATTCTTAAGGATGATGCTCTTGCCGATGTGTATCGAGGAACAAGCTCCCGCCTTTTCACTACAGGAGAAGAGCTTTTTGAGGCGTTTATAAAGGATATTTCCGAGGCAAAGGATTATATCTTTCTCGAGTACTTTATCATAAGCGAGGGGGAGCTTTGGTCAAAAATTCACAGTATACTTAAGGCGAAGGCGGAGGCGGGAGTTGACGTAAGGCTTCTTTACGACGACTTTGGCTGTATGAAAACGCTTCCCTCAAGATACGAGCGTATACTTCGCAAGGAGGGAATTCAGACCTATCGTTTCTCCAAAGTTAGCGCCAGAGTTTCTTCTATACATAACAACCGCGACCACCGTAAAATATGTGTTGTCGACGGAAAATACGCATATACCGGAGGTGTTAACATTGCTGACGAGTATGCCAATATAATCAGCCGCTTCGGCTATTGGAAGGACGGAGGAATTAGAATAGAAGGACAGGCCGTATTGGGCTTTATCAAGCTGTTCTTATCAAACTGGGACCTTACAGCAGGCTGCTCCAGCAATTATAAGCGATTTGCCGATACCGTATCCGATGCAGAGTCACCCGACGGCGGCTTCTATATCCCTTACGGCTCGGGTCCTGCGCCTATCTATCGCACATCAAACGGTAAAAATGTATTTATGACGCTGATAAATCAGGCTGAAAGGTATATCTATTTCACCACACCCTATCTCATAATAGACTATGACCTTACCGAGGCTTTGCGAAGTGCTGCAATGCGAGGTGTTGACGTGAGAATAATAACTCCCGGCATTCCCGATAAAAAAAGAGTTAAGATAATGACAAAAAGCTCATATCCTAAGCTTATTGAGGCGGGAGTAAAGATTTATGAGTATATTCCCGGCTTTATACACGAAAAAACCTTTATCTGTGACGATAAATATGCGGTTGTGGGCACGATAAACTTTGATTACAGAAGCCTTGTTCACCACTTTGAAAATGCGGTGCTTATGTATTCAACCCCCACCGTCTCAGCGGCTCTCGGCGATTTTAACAAAACCCTCACCATATCCGACAGAGTCAGCTTTGAGCACACAAATCTCAGCCTTGTTGAATGGATTTTCAAAATAGGAATGCGAATTTTTGCTCCGCTTTTATAATAATATTTATTCGGAGAACGGCACCGCAAAAGTGCCGTTCTTTTTTAATGGCATGGTTTTTGTCGTTTTTTAGCTAAATGCATAATATGAGTACAGGCGGCGGTATGCCGTATTACAAAAGGAATGTGAAAGGCGTTTTTTCGTGAATATCGTGATACTTACAGCCCTCGGTGTGGGAGGGGCAACCGTTCTCGGGGCGGTGCTTGGCTTTATTATGAAGGGCTTTTCCCAAAAATACGGCGGGCTTATTATGTCCTTTGCCTCGGGGGTAATGCTTGCCTCGGCAATGCTGGGGCTTATACTTCCGTCTCTTGAGCTTGGGGGAGATTTTGCCCCTGTGGTAACAATACCGGCTATATTTATCGGAGCTATTATTCTTGACCTTGGCGAAAAGCTGGTGCCGGAGGGAAAATTTCCCTCTTCCACGGAGGGGGGCGGATACAGGCGAGATGTTATGATGTTTGTTGCGGCAATAGCGCTTCATAATCTGCCTGAGGGAATGGCGGCGGGAGTCGGCTTTTTTACAGGAGATATATCAGACGCTCTCTTTATTGCCTCTGGAATAGCTGTACAAAACCTGCCCGAGGGAATGGTGCTTATCGCACCTATGGTTTCTGCGGGAATAAGTCCCGGAAGAGCATTTTTCTATGCCTTTCTTACAGGGGTTATAGAGGTTATAGGAACTTTTATAGGATATTTTGCAGCAAGTTTAGTGTCTGTGATATTACCTTTCGCTCTTGCCTTGGCGGGGGGAACTATGATTTATGTCATCAGCGGAGACATAATGCGCTGCCCCGAGGGAGAGGGAGAAAAATATTCGGGCTACTCGCTTCTTATAGGATTTTCACTAATGCTCATATTTAATTTTATTCTGAACTAAATAATATTGATTTATTTTCCGTTTTGTGGTAACATAATTGTATATTGATTTACAGGACGGTGGCATTATGTCAAAGGATAGAGATAATATCGATAAAAAATACAAGTGGGAGCTTACCGAGATATATAAGACCGACGAGGATTTTGACTTTGCTCTTTCCGAAACAGAAAATAGAATATCGGCTTTCGGTCAAAGAGAAGATGAAATTTTAAGCTCTCCCGAGAGACTTTTGTCTGCGCTTCGTGAGTTTTCGGAGATTTCTCTCTGCATTGAAAAGCTTTGGAGCTATGCATTTCTTTCCTTTGCCACAGACACTTCTTCGGGTAAAAATCAGGCGGCGGTTGCCAAAGTCAGAAGAGCCGCTTCGCTGTTTGACGAGGCAGCCTGGTTTGTTTCACCAAGCCTTATCAGAGCTGATGATGAAGCTCTCTCTCGTTTCTTTAGTGAGTGCCCTGAGCTTTCGGACTATTCACGCTTTGTTGAGAGGGTTCGTCGGGAAAAGCCGTACACCCTGTCCGACGAGTGCGAAAAGCTGATGTCAAAGCTGTCTGAGAGCCTTGACAGCCACGAGAATATCAGAGATATTTTCGCAAGCTCTGATTTGCGTTTCGGCAAAATAAAGGACGAGCAGGGGAAGAGCGTAGAGCTGAGAGATACAAATTATGTAAGTTATCTTATGTCAAGCGACAGACGCGTTCGCAGAGCGGCATTTACCACTCTTTATAAGACCTATGAGGGCTTTGCAGGCACATTTGGAGCGCTCTATTCGGGATATGTAAAGGAGCAGACAACTCTTGCAAAAATGAGAGGATATGCCGACTCTATAACCGCATCAACTTTTCGTGACGAGGTAACACCGGAAATATACAACAATCTAATAAATTCTGTCCGTGAGGCTCTGCCAACCCTTTACGGTTACTACGATATGAAAAGGCGTGTTCTCGGGCTTAGGAGGCTTCATATGTACGACCTGTATGCCCCCCTTCTTGCCGAGCAGGAGAAAAAGTATAGCTATGAGGAAGCAGTGGACTTAGTCCTTGATATGGCACGTGTGTTTGGTGGCGAGTATTACACTACCTTAAAGAGAGGACTTAGCGAAGAGGGCTGGGCAGATGTTTATCCCTCGGTGGGAAAGCAGGGCGGAGCATTTAGCGCAGGCTCTCCCGATACGAAGCCATATATACTTCTTAACTTCAACGGAAAGAGCGATGATGTATCCACCCTTGCCCATGAGGCAGGCCACTCTATGCACTCATATTTTTCAAGAAAATACAACCTGCCTCACAACTCTCACTACACTATATTTGTAGCAGAGGTGGCATCTACCGTAAATGAGCTTCTTCTGGCTCACAAAAGGCTCGAGGAGGCGGACTCCGACGAGGAAAAGCTCTCAGTGCTTAACGGGCTTATGGAAACCTATAAGGGAACTCTCTTCCGCCAGACAATGTTTGCCGAATTTGAGCGAGATATGCACGCAGCCGCAGAAAGAGGCGAGCCGTTGACAGCAGAAAGTATTTCCGAGCATTACAAGAGCCTTGTGGACCTGTATTTTGGCAAAGATGTTGTAACAGACAGGCAGATTTCCCTTGAATGGATGAGAATACCCCACTTTTTCTCTGCCTTTTATGTCTATAAGTACGCAACCTGCATATCTGCAGCCTCGGCTATCGTTAAGCGGATTGAAAACGAGGGAGAAGCCTACATTCCGCAGTATATAGATTTCTTAAAATGCGGAGGCTCCCGCTCGCCCTTAGATAGCCTTAAGGTTGCAGGAATAGATATGAGCGACCCGGGTGTGGTAAAGGCTGCCGTAAAGGATTTTGCAGATGCTATTAAATTGTTTGATGAAATCTATAACGGTATAAAATGTAAACAATAATTTTCAAAAACCTCTATTTTGCGCAAAAAGCGGACAATGCAAGAGAGCATTGTCCGCTATAACTTTTTGTTATGTTATCTTGATTTTAAGAATTTGGTCCATATTGGAATATGAGCTGCAGATACAGCAAGAGAAGCAACCATTATAACAACCCACACAACTATTGTTCCGTGCCAGCCAAAGGCATCTGCAATTCCGGTAAACAGCGTGTTTGCCGCAACAACACCCAATGAGGCGGTGCAGTTAAGAGCGCCTGCCACAGTTGCGCCTTTGCCCCAAGGGTTAAATCTTGCCGCAATATATGAGGTGGTGAACAGGGAGGCTGCGCTCATAAGCATAACCACAAGAGCCAGCAGTATTACTATAATGATGTGATGCACCTGTCCTAACAGGAGCATAGCCGCCGTGAGAGGCGTTGAAATGAGGAAGAACAGCGTAACTATAATCGCCTCGTTTCTCAGTATTCCCGGATATATAAAATGCGAAATAAAAGGTCCTATAGCTCCCGAAACAAGAATAATAATGCTCATCACCGTTGCAAAAACGGCATCAACATTGTCATAAGACTCGTTTATCATAGTTGGTGCCATAGCCTTAAGACCTAAGTCAAACATTGTGCGGGTAAACGAAAGAATAAGAAGCAAAATTATCCCCGCTTTGAGAGCTATCTTTAAAAACTCTCCCGAGTCTTTCTTGTTTTCTGAATTTTTCTCGGGAGCAGGAAGAGTAATCTCCACGATATATGGCTTAACCGACCGTACAACAAGCTCCCACAAAATTGCAATAACAACAAGTCCCACAGCCGAAACAAGAAAATTCATTCTCCAATTAGAGCCTACTATCGCCGCAAGTATATACCCAAGAACAACACCGATAGGGTTGCCGAATGTAGCGGTGAAAAGTGAGGACTCCTGCATATCGTTTCTTAAAAGTGTGGAAACTATCTTGAAGGTGGCAGGCCAAACTGCAAATTGCAGACAGGCATTGAGTGTCCAGGAAATAAGCATTACAGGGTATGACTGGTTGAAATAAATTACAAGGTTTGAGGCAGCAGCCCCCAGCAGTCCTACCGTAATAAATCTCTCGGGGTGCCACTTGTCTGTAAGAACTCCGCCAACAATCTGCAAAACAGCATAAGCCACATAAAACACAGCGGTTATTGTACCTGTTTCAAACTTTGTGAGAATTCCCTCATCTACGATAAAGACCATTGAGGCGCCAAAGCAGTTTTTTGTCATACAGATGTATGAATAAGCCGGCACAAGCGTGCATAAAAGCGTAATGCAAGCACGTTTGTTGTTTATTATTCTCGACTTCATGGCTGCCTCCTTTTTTGTTTTATGCTCTGCCGCTTTGTTTTACAGCGTGAGTAATTTTTTGTGTAAGAGATGCGGTCTTGTATCTCGGGCTTATGCGCCAGGTCCAGTTCCCCTCGGCAACAGACGGAGTGTTCATTCTGCCCTCTTCGTTCTTTAGTTCAAGGTAGTCCTGCATTGGTATGATTGCAAGACTTGCAGAGCTGTTAAGCGCAAAATCTATAAGGTCGTATGTGCGGCTCTGTCCCTTTTTGTGCGGACATTCCTTGTTAAATCTTTTTCTATTATCTCCCGATAGCTCTGAAATGAAGCTGCGTGAGCAGTCTGAGTCGTGGGAGCCTGAGTAAACTACACAATTCCCATTTTTGAACATCCTCGGCAGATATTCGCTGTCCTTGTCGTAAAATGCAAACTGCAGCATCTTCATTCCGGGGAAGCCTGTGTCAAGGAGCAGCTCTCTTACATCATCGGTAATAAAGCCTAAGTCCTCGGCAATAATTTCGGACTTAGGGAATGCCGCCTTGATTTTGCAGAAAAGCTCTATTCCCGGAGCTGAGTCCCACTTTCCCTCTCTTGCGGTCACCTGCCCAAAGGGAATGTTGTAATAGCCTGCAAAGCCCCTGAAGTGGTCAATGCGGAGAACGTCATAGAGTCTGAAGTTTTCCTTTACCCTTTTTATCCACCAGCCAAATCCCTCGGACTTCATTTTATCCCAGTTGTATATGGGATTTCCCCAAAGCTGACCGTCGGGAGAAAAGCCGTCGGGAGGGCAGCCTGCAACAACTGTCGGATTATAGTTTTCGTCAAGGAGAAATTCCTCGGGCGACATCCACACATCAAGGCTGTCGTGAGCCACATAAATAGGCATATCTCCAATTATTTTAACGCCCTTTTTGTTAGCATAGGAGCGAAGAGCCTGCCACTCCCTGTCAAATTCATACTGAACCCAGAGCCAGAAGGAACACTCCGCCTTAAAACCGTTCGCATTTTTTCTTGCAAGGCTTGAATTCTTATATTCCTCGGGCCAGTTAGTCCAGGCAGAGTAGTTGAATTTTACCTTAAGAGCCATAAACAGGGCATAGTCATTAACCCATGAGGCATTCTTTTTCAAGAAGTTCCTGTAGCTCTGCTCTCCCTCTCCGCCTTTTTTAACAAATCTCTTGTGAGCTAAACGCAAAACGGGATATCTTGTTTCAAAAAGGTGACCGTAATCTACCTTTTGATTTCTGCTTTTATAGACTTTAAGCTCTTTTTTTGTGAGCAGTCCGTTTTCATTAAGTATATCAAGGTCTATAAATAGCGGATTTCCCGCCACCGAGGCAGGGGACTGGTAGGGACTGTCACCGTATG
Organism: Eubacteriales bacterium; assembly: GCA_045658565.1. GTDB lineage: Bacteria > Bacillota > Clostridia > Oscillospirales > CAG-272 > UBA1740. The sequence continues at coordinate 36,675 of JAZOVF010000022.1, read as the reverse complement.
AGGTAGGGTTAAGCGGCAAAAGCTGCCAGTATTGGTTGCCCGACTCCGAGACAAAGTCTGCAAAGTCAAAAGCCCCCTTGCCAAAAGAGCCGATACCGTAAGGCGAGGGCAGGGAGCTAACAGGCATAAGAATGCCTGCTTTTCGGGAAGATGTATGTTTATTTTGTGCTTTGCTCATAAATACTCCAAAATAAAAGAAAATTGCTTGATATACATTATATCATTCATAAAAATAAAAGTCAACAAAGGTGTGTAAAAAATAAAATGTATTTGTTCACAAATTGTTGACATTTGTCGGAGGGTGTGCTAAAATGTATTTTAGAGACCAAAATGCTTATGGAAAGGAGTTAAAAATTCGTTTTCAAACCGTTTTGGTCTTAATTTTAAATTCATTTTTATCTTCGGAGGGTAAAACAAATGGCAAAAAATCTTGTCTATGACATCCACGACAGACCAAAATTTGGCAGCATGCTGCTCTTTGCACTTCAGCAGGTGTTAGCAATTCTTGCCGCAACAATTCTGGTTCCCGCTATCATCGGTAACGGTATGAGCCAGTCTGCAGCATTGTTTGGTGCAGGTGTTGGAACTATTGTGTATCAGCTTTTCACTAAGTTCAGAAGCCCTGTATTCCTCGGCTCGTCATTTGCATTCATCGGTTCAATGTTCGCGGCCTTTGGCGGCGCGGCTTCCGCCTCTGCAGGATATGCAGGCTTAGTTATCGGTGCGATATTTGCCGGACTCGTTTACGTAATTATTGCGGTAATCGTTAAGTTTGCAGGTGTTGAATGGATCAACAAGCTTATGCCCGCAGTTGTAATCGGACCAACAGTTGCTCTTATCGGTCTTTCCTTGGCAGTTAACGCTGTTGGCGACCTTACTAAGGGTAAGGTAGTAGATATAACCGGCGCATCTCTGTGCAACCCCCACATTGCGCTCCTTTGCGGTATTATCACCCTGTTTTCTATCTTCGCATTCTCGGTTTACGGTAAGAAGATGGCAAAGCTTATCCCCTTCATTCTCGGTATTTTGGTAGGTTACGTTGTTGCATCACTCTTCACAGTTATCGGCATTTTGACAGATAACGTTGCTCTTCAGGTTATCAACTTTGCAGCCTTTAAGGATATGCAGATCTTCTCTCTTCCCGATTTCACATTCATTAAGGCGTTTGAGGGAGTAAAGGATATTGACGGTGCATTCATCGCAACTATTGCGGTAGCTTACATTCCCGTTGCATTCGTTGTATTTGCAGAGCATATTGCAGACCACAAGAACCTTTCTTCCATTATCGAAAAGGATCTCCTTGCGGATCCCGGTCTTCACCGCACACTTCTCGGTGACGGCGTAGGCTCTATCGCAGGCGCGCTCTTTGGCGGATGCCCCAATACTACATACGGCGAGTCCGTTGGTTGTGTTGCAATTACCCGTAATGCTTCTGTAATAACAATCACCACAACGGCAATTATGTGTATGGTTATCTCCTTCTTCGACCCATTCGTAACCTTCCTTGCCTCTATTCCCAACTGTGTAATGGGCGGTGTTTGTGTTGCTCTTTACGGCTTTATCGCAGTTTCGGGTCTCAAGATGATTCAAAAGGTGGATCTTAACAAGAGCAGCAATCTCTTTGTTGTTTCCTCTATTCTTATCCCTGGTATTGGCGGTCTTAGCGTTACCTTTGGTGAGATTACCATTACAACTATTGCTTGTGCGCTTATACTCGGTATAATAGCTAACCTTGCATTTAATAAATTCAACAAGTCCAAAGAAGAGGAATAATAAGAAAATTATGAAAAACTACGATAACGTGGTTATATTCGACCACCCGCTTATAAGGCATAAAATAGCTATCCTTCGTGACAAGAATACCAGCATGAAGGAGTTCCGCGAGCTGGTTGAGGAAATAACCACACTTATGACATACGAAACGCTTAAAGAGGGTGTTCCCACAACCGAAATACAGGTTGAAACACCTCTTGAGGTATGCACCCAGCAGGTAGTAAAGGACAATGCTATTGCCATTGTTCCGATACTCAGAGCAGGGCTTGGAATGGTAAACGGCATACACGTGCTCTTCCCCTCCGCAAGAGTCGGACATATAGGTATGTACCGTGACGAGGAGACCTTTGAGCCTAAGTCCTATTATTGCAAGCTCCCCGAGGGCATAGAGGACAAGCTCGTGCTTGTTGTAGACCCCATGCTTGCAACAGGAGGCTCTGCCTGCGATGCTATCAGCCTGCTTAAATCCAAAGGCTGTAAGCACATTAAGTTTATGGCAATTATAGGAGCACCCGAGGGTGTTTCCAAGGTGGCAGAGACTCACCCCGATGTCGGAATTTATGTTTCTACCCTTGACAGATGCTTAAACGAGCATGCATACATTCTCCCCGGTCTTGGTGATGCGGGAGACAGACTCTTCGGAACTAAATAATCAAAAGAAGTGGCTGTTGCATATATTTGTAGCTCGCAAAGGGCGACGATATCTGCTCTCTCAGATATAACAAGAAAAAAGAAGATTGAAGCTAAAAGAGCCTCTTGCAGACTGTGCAAGAGGCCCTTTTTTATTTGTGTGAATTGTATATTTCCTTAACTGCAAAGTAGGAGGCCTTGGGATTTCTGTATTCGTTTAAGATGCCCTTGTTGTTGTAGCCTCTTGCGCGGGTAATTCCCGCCTCCTCCGAGGTGCGGGTGTCGCACATTTGCCAGATGTATGTGCCTGCGATTTTTTTGTCATTAAGGAAAAGATTTAAGCAATGGGAGAGAAGCCTTGCCTGATATTCCTCGCTCCACTTAAACGTCTCAAAATTCCTGTGTCCGTATACCGCCGCACCGCCAAACTCGCTCATAATTATAGGCTTGTCGCCAAAGCCCAGAGAGTCGAGCCTATTATGTACACCGTCAACAAATCCTGCCCAGGACTCAATGTCCTCGCCATACCAGCCGTTGTACTGATTGATAGAAACAACGTCGCAGAACTCGTAAGAAATATCCTTTAATGCCTTGTTGGTAGCGTATGTAACAATACGTCCTCCACCGATTTCCTTAAGCAAGGTATAATACTCACGTGACATATTGTATCCTGCCTCGGTCTCGGTGAGAATTTCGTTATGCATACCCCAAATGATTATCGAGGGGTGGTTGTAATAGTGCTTAACCATTTCTCGGTGCATAGCAGCTCCGCGACCTATAACCACAGGGTCGAGAAGACTGGATGCTGAAAATCCGCCGCCCCAGATAGGAATTTCGCTCCAGAAGAGCATGCCGCACTCGTCGAGCATATCAACAAAATACGGGTCATTGGGGTAATGTGAGCCTCTCAAGGTGTTGCAACCAAGGTCAAAGGCGATATCAATGTCTCTCAGCATTAAGCTGTGAGGAAAGGCAAAGCCAAAGTCGGGGTGGTCCTCGTGACGGTTAACGCCTAATAGACGTATTTCCTTTTCGTTGAGCTTTATTTTGCAGTCCTCGACAGTTACCTTGCGGAATCCGCACCTGTCTTTTAGGTCATCGGCTGATGTGGAAATGGTGATATCATAAAGAGCAGGAGACTCGGGAGACCAAAGCTCGAAATCGGTGATAACAAAGCAATTTGTAAATAGTTCTTTGCATTCTCCCGGATTTAACGTGATTTTTGTTTCTGTTTCTATGCCGCACACAGAGGTTTTAACTGTGTCTGTAATTTCGGTTTCCTCTGCATTATAAAGCTCGATGGCAAATCTTGCCTTAGCCTCGGTCATATCCTCGCTTAGGGTGTATTCCAGTCTGTTTGAAAGCACAGAGATACCCGAGAGGGTTTCAACGCTGACAGAGCGAGTAATACCGCCGCAATGATACCAGTCAACAACCCGCTGGGGGATAGACTGTTCGTCAAAGGAGTTATCCACCTTAACTGTAAGCCTGTGTGTTCCCTCGGTAACGCCTCTTTTGATAAGCTCAAATTGGCAGAATCCACCGTAATGACTTCCGATAAGCTCTCCGTCAAGCCAGACAGTAGCCTCGGTCATAACAGCACCGAAAACAAACCTTAATGTTCCGCCCCTTGTGTAAAAATTCTTTTCATAAAAGGCAGCGCCCTCATATTCAAGAAGCCCCCAAATGTTGTTCCACACAGAAGGCACAGTTACGGTCTCGCCTGACGGTAATCCGTTTTGCCAGCCCTCGCTTTCGCCTATACCCTCGGGGTCGGTAGAAAATTTCCAGGCACCGTCAAGGATATGTGTATACCTTATCTTGTGTTCGTCAAAAAGTCGTATCATTCTGAGCCTCTTTTCTTGATATACTGTTTAGGTGAAATGCCGTAAAACTGCTTGAAGTTCTTTGAGAAAACAGCAGGGTCAACAATTCCGCATTGCTCCGCAATTTTTGATATGCTTACATCATCGCCCCAAAGGCTGAGCAGTTCTTTAGCTTTTTTCATTCTTATTGTAGTAAGGTACTTTTTGGGAGTCATTTTTGCTATTTCGCAGAACTTTGTTCTCACATAGTCCTTAGCGTAGCCGCTTTCCTTAAGGAGCTTTACAATGCTTAATTCGCTGTTGTCAAAGTTCTTTTTCATATTGTCCATCATAGCGTAAACAACAGCCGTCATATCGCTTTTCGGACACTCGAGATTAAGAAGTATAAAGTTTATATAGCTGTCGCACAGAGAGGTAAAATATTCCTCTTTGCCAAATCGGTTATAGAGTGCTAGCTCGGCAAGTTTTTTGCCCTCACCGTAAATGTTATCGTAAAGCACAGCCGCCTCCTCAAAGCGAGAAAGCTTTTCAAAATTTCCTGTTATAGAAATAATGTTGTAGTTGTGCTCGGAGATTATTCCGTGCTTTACTCCGGGTGGAACGATTATTATTGATCCTTCGTATATTGGGTACTCGTTCTCATCGGTGACAAACACCGCCTCACCGGTCTGCATCAGCATAATCTCGTAAAAATCGTGAGTGTGCTTAATGCCGGAAGCCCCTTGAGACGTATTCCATGCAGCAGGGTCCATGGTTAAAAAGTCGTCAATCTTCTTAAGACGCATATCCACATAAAAATCTCTGTCAGAGGGAATTCCGTCATCAAAAGTGTAAACTTTTATTTGCTCTGCGGGGATTTTGCATGGCTCATTTCCCAGAGAGTATTTATTGTCGGTAAGTGAAAATGATATATCATCAAGATATTGCACTCCCTTTATCTTTGTTGCCGAGTGTATAAGCAGCGCTCTGGTGGGAAGCTCACCGACGGACTTTATCTGAATATCCCGTGCGACAGGCTCTTCGTTATCCGAATATATAAATAACTTTAATCTTGAATCTTTAAGTGAATCAATATTATGATAATATTCAAATCTTAACTTATACCACCTGCCTGCACGCAGAGTTGGCGCATTGCTTTCTAAACTGTCGGCTTTAATAGATATACTTGATGCGGCAAGATTGCTCTCGCCGTCTGTAACAAAGAATCCGAGAGAAAACATACGTGCGTTGGCTTTGTTGCAAAATTCTATTGCGAAATACTTAGGCTGATAATACCATATCGGCTCAAAATAATATCTCATTTCAAAAACAAATGAGGTAGGTGAGCTGACAATTGCATTGCCGCCAATATTTGTTGTGCTGTTAACATTATGGGTGGTGTTTGAGGTGAGGATTTTAATTACACGGTTGTTTGGATTTTCGGGGTCGTAATCTGTATAAAAGCGTGCGCCATAAAGCCCACGGAACTCGGGCGTAAGCTCGTTATCATTCGATATTATTCTTGCGTGAATATCCATAAAAAAGCTAGCTCCTTTTTACATTACCGACCTGGGTTTTGTGCGTTTTTCACTATTATTTAAACATATTTTTGTCAAATTGTCAATAAGCAATATTATCTACCACGTTTTTTGACTTTTTTTTGGAGCAAATAAACAAAAAAACAGCCTGCTACCTGTGATATAATCTAAAATGAAGCAGAACCCCAAAAAGGCAAAATTCCATAACGATGGAAAGGAGTCAATATGAAAGAAAAAAGCAAATACTTAAATGCCGAATGTGAAATTCTTCTTTTGTCTCGTGCTGACGTTATTGCAACCTCGGTAACTACAGGCGAGGGGGATGGAAACATCGACGGCGGCGGATGGACCTAAGCGGTAAATTTTGGATATATTCGGCGACCGCTTCACTTGCCGTAGGTAACTACGGCTGGCGCAAACCGTTCACCAAATCTATCTTAAAATTTCCTCGATTATCCGTAGACCAAAAAACGAAAACCAAACCAAAATTCTGAAAGGAAAAAAACGATGAAAAACAAAACAATTTCTAAAATTATGCTCCTTGCGCTCTCTGTTGCAATCCTTATCGGATGCGCATTTGCTTTTAGCGCAAGCGCAGAGGAGACAACAACCGCAACCTCTACCAAGGATATGATCCTCTCGCAGAACATTGTTTACGGCGACAAGGTTGCAATGGCTTATGCTGTTAACGTGCCTGTCGCTGACTATGCGACAGTTAATGTGCAGTATTATTGGGAGGGTGAGACGGTCGCTGATCTTAAGAGCGCAACCCCTCTTAATATAAATGTTAACGCAAACCTTTATGAAAAAGACGGTGTAAAGTATCCTGTATTCATTACCGAGGGTGTTGCTGCCAAGGAGCTTGGCAAGGTTGCGTATGTTACCACCGATGGCGGAGCGACCTATATAACCTACTCTGCAGCAGAGTACCTCTATGTAAGACTCTATGAGGACGGCTTCGCAGCTAAAACCGAGGCTGATGGCTTGGACAATAACAGAAAGCTCCTCTACCAGAACCTCCTTAATTACGGTGCGCAAGCACAGATAGTTCTCGGTTACCAGGATGAGGACAATCTTGTTACCAATTATAGCTTTATTTACAGTAATAAGGCAGGCGTAAGCTTTGATGGCAAGGAATACTTCTTCGGTTACGGTGAGCATACAATTAGCGCAACATACAGCGGAAAAGGCGAGCCTAAGGGTTGGACTCTTACCGACAAAGATGGCAATACAACCCCTTACGAGACATCAACATTTACCGTTAAGGGTGTTTATGAAGTATCTCCTGTAATACACGAGTGTATAGACGCTAATTCCGATGGTATGTGCGATGTTTGCAAGACTTATACATTTGAGTTCACAACAAACGGCTGTGTATCTTTTGCTCAGTTTAGCACAGAAAGTAACAGTTCATCACGTAAATATCTTTACCAGACATCAGTAAGCACCAATGCTCCCACTTATCCTAACTTCGGTTCCTCCGGTCAGCTTATAGCAGATCCTGAGGATGCATCCAACCTCGTTCTTCGTTGGGCTCTTAACAACGGAGTAAAAGATAATGGTACTTGCTATGGCACTACTACCACAGTGCCCGATGCTGGAGATGGAGTTACCTCTGTTTCAACTTCGACCATTAAGTTTGCACCTTCGGAAGTGAAGGAGGGCGGTAATATTCATATTCTTGAGATGGACTTCAATTTGAGGGAATTTGGAAAGAATGAATATAACTCACAGTCGAGTCCTTTCAGACTTTATGCTTATAATTCGGACGGAGAGAAGATCGGTGATTTCTATAAAACGGCCTCTTCCACTGGTAGCTATAACGGATTTGTGTACATCGACCAGACCAATTATATTTACAATAGTACTGCTAAGACTTATACGCTAGATACGAATGACGCAAACGCTTATCATTTTGGAAACCATTCGAGCCGTGCTAGTAACAGAACCGATGCTTCAGACCTTGTGATGTTTGACAGAAATGAGTGGTACAGATTCAGATTCGTATGGGATGTATCAACTAATTCTATAGGCTTTGAGGTTTCCTTTGACGATGGTAAGAATTGGTATCTCTGTGCCGCATATACTACTGCAAATGCTATCACCGAGGGAGAGGAAATCGCATATCTTGGCTTCCAGGTTGATACCATTTATCGTATAGGCTTTGACATTCTTCTTGATGACGTTACCTATAAGGTTGTGGATGCTCACACCCGTGCTACCGAGTATGGTAAAGATTCTGTAGAGGCGAGCTACGGAAAGTAATTTTTTGGTAATATAACTATCCTAGTTAATTGCATCATCGCGGCTTTTGCGCACGACCAAAAGCCGCGATTTTTACCCTATGACAGTCTTCCTGCGGATGGATGTTCACGGTGTCATTCTGAGGCGCAATACCTTTATTCAATGATGCCTTTAGCCTTCCCCGGCGAAGCGTATTGGGGAAGGGGGACCGCTTGCGGTGGATGAGGTCCCGAACAATGCTCGTCCCGCTTGGGATGACAGAACAAGTGCGAAAAAGCACAAAAAAGAAATATAGAGATATGTATACTAAAAATGACATTATAACCGAAGAGAGGATAAATTCTCTTCGTGAGATAAGAAACAAAAAAAGAGAAAAAGACTTTGAGGCTCTTGTACCCACTATGGGAAAAGGGGCGGTAGACGAAATACGTAAGATTTACGAGATGTTCGACCACCGTATGCTTATCTGGTATGCAGGACTTTGGGAGCCTTCGATTGGCGGATTTTATTACTCAAATTCCGCAAGGGATTATGAGGGCTTTCTCCCCGACCTTGAGTCCACAAACCAGGCGATAGGCTTTATTACAAAGCAGTGCAGACTGGTCTCGGGTGACGAAATGCCTATAACAAAGCTTCCCGAAAGGTTTGCAAAAAAAATATGTGCGTGGGCATATAATCTCCAGGATGAGGACGGATATTTCTACCACCCCCAGTGGGGAAAGGAAATTCCGGAAACAAGAAAGGGCAGGGACCATATGGCTGCCTGGCGTCTTATCGAGCCTCTTGGAGTTGAGTGTAAATATATAAGACCTACAAAGCGTCCGAAAACAGGCGAGAAAAAGGCAGTTTTACCAGAGTACCTTTCTTCTCTCGAAGCATTTGCCGCCTGGCTTGATACAAAGGAGCTTGAGGGACACTCATATCAGTTCGGACATTTTATAAATTCAACAACCGGCTACCTTTTCACAGCGGGAAAAGAGTATATTGACCTGCTTGTAAAGTGGCTTAACGAGCATCAAAATCCCGAAAACGGACTTTGGGAAAAGAATGTTACCTATGATGCGGTTTCAGGCCTTATGAAGCTTGGACTCTGTTATCCCGACTTCGGAGCAGCTCTGCCTTATCCCGAAAAATCCTTTGAGAGCGCTATGTCGGCAGTACTCTCCGATGAGCCTGTGACTTTTGGCTGCGAGTTCTATAATGCATGGGCGTCAATAAACGCATCAATTAAGTCTATGGAATTTTCCGCAGACACGGCTCTTGCCGATAAGTGCAGAAAAAGACTTTTTGAAAAAGCTCCCGAGCTAATAAAAGTTACGGGTGAAAAAATGGCTAAATGCAGGGTATCCGACGGCAGCTTCGCCTACTTTACCGAGGAGTCGGGTAAGACCTGCTCCAAGTCTCAGGGTGTTCCGGTGGGACTTGATAATGTTCGCGAGGGCGACATAAACGGCAACGGTTGCTCTACTCAGGCGCCGCTCAGACATATGTTTGCCGCTTTTGGTGTAGATAATCCTCCCTTCTTCTGCGAGGAGGATGCAGAATTTCTCTTCGAGCTTATGGATGCTAGAGTAACCGTTCCCAAAAAGCCGGCTGAAGAGAACTGATTTTTTAACAAAAGGAAAGAAATATGAAAAAGATTTTACTTTTTATATTGACAGTTTGTTTGTCTCTCTGCCTTTTTGCCTCTTGCAGCGATTCCGACAAGGATAATGCAGGAAGCCAAAACCAAGGCGGAGCAACAGGAGAGGAGATAACCGGTGGTGCTACCGTTTGGTCTATGAGCGTTATTCCCACGCTTGTAGAGGCGGAGGATGACGTTTTCAACCTTTCTGACAATATTTATTTACATATAAAGACTGCAACAGGTAAATCTCCCGAGCTTGCAGACAGTATAAGTTCGGACAAGAGCAATTTTATCGTTGTAGGTAAGGTTGATTGCGCTTTGGCAACAGAGGCTTACAGGAGATTTAACGATTATGTAAATGTTGACGAGCTGTTTGACAACAGGCAGTCTGCCTGGCTCATATATGCTAAGGACGGCTCTCTTGCCATAGCTTACAGCGACATTCTTGCAAAAAAGGATGCAATAGACTATCTTGTCTCTGTCGCTAAGGGTGTAAGCTTTGCTCCTGCCAACGGTATTTTTGCCAAGGAAACGCTTGAAATAGAGGAGTACATACAGGAGCTCAGAGCTGCAGAGCAGTCTGCAGAAATGGAAGTAATTGGTTCTGTTCTCGGCGCGGAAGCTCTGTCAAGTTTCAAGGCTTTGTACTCTATATATGACGAGGATCTTTACATCTGGCTTGCAAATCTGTGGTGCCCCGATAACGGAGGATTTTATTACTCTGTTTCTGCAAGAAATAACGAGGGCTTCTTACCCGACCTTGAGTCTACCGCTCAGGCCTTGAGAGCTCTTGACAGATCGGGGCTTACTGCTGCATATGGCAAAAACTGGGCAAATATGATTCCCGATGATATGAAAGCCAAGCTTTTGAGCTTTGCTAAGGATATGCAGGCGGAGGACCAGTATTTCTATCATCCCCAGTGGGGAACAAGTATAAACAGAAGCCGTAGGGGACGTGACGCAGGTTGGGCGAGAACTATTATAACCGGTCTTGGCGGAACACCTAATTATCCATTCTTGGGCGATACGAATGTTGAAGATGCATCAAAGCTTACACCGAGTCTTAATAATCAGTCAACGGCTTTGGCGGTATCAAAGGTGGTAGCTGTTGCCGCCTCGGATGCAATATATGCTACCACGGAGAGCTTTATTGCATATCTTGACTCTCTTAATTTTAGCGAGAACTCCTACTCGGCAGGAAACGCTATAAACTCCACTGTCAGCGCAATACAAAATCACGGACGTTGGGAAACTCTCAAAAAGTATTTGACCGACCATCAGAACAAAGAAAACGGTCTTTGGGAGGATGAGGTCAGCTATCAGTCTGTAAACGGACTTATGAAGCTTTGTACCTGCTTTGGCTCAAGCTTCCCAAATGCGGAAAAAGCGCTTAATTCGGCAATTGAAATACTCTTAAAACCTCTTGACGATGAATTAACCGGAATAACCTTTGTTTATAACCCCTGGGTTGCTATTGCAAACCTGCTTAACGCAGTAAGCAAAGAGACCAAAGCTGAGCTTCGCAAGATGCTTTATGAGGATGCGGCAGACATATTTAAAATGACCGTAGAAAAGCTCTCTGCCTTTGCTAAAGAGGACGGCGGCTTCTCTTATCTCAGAGATTATTCCTCTCCCTTCTCTCAGGATGCTCTTGTAGCAGTAAGCGGTAGCGCTGAGAGTGATGTTAACGCAACATCTATCGCTATTTCCACGGTAGTCAGATACATGGAGGAGGTATTTGACCTTGATTTCCCGACACTTTATTCAAAGTACGAGTCGGTATACTTCCTTGATACACTTACAGGCCTTGGCTCTATTATCAAGGACACCATGCTCTCCACGCCTCCCGAGGTAATAACCTTTGATGATTATGTGGAAGAGGAAGCGCAGATAGACGGTAATGTTGTTATAAGACCTGTAAACGGTGTTATGAACAATATCGGCAGCACCCAGTCTGACGGTAACGGCTATAAGTGGTTTGAGTCAGCGGTTGTGCCTAATCCTACAGAGGGAGCCGACCCTAATGACCTTGTGCTTTATGTTGCTGATAAGGTTTATACAAACGATGACGGAGAAACAGAGATAGCCGATACCCAGAGCAATACAACCTTTGAGATACTTAATATGGGCGCTTCCGGAAACTGTTATATCTTCGAGGCGGATATCCTATTTGGCGGTACAAACGATGCGTCAGCTCCTGTTGTGCAGCTTATGTACTTCAGAAACGGCTCCAGCCTTAATTCCGCATGGGTAAACTTGTATCAGTATGAGAGATTCGGCAACAAATATCTTCGTATTGAGGAAAACTGGGCAGGTGTTGACGGCGTTAAGGACAAAGAGGTTGTCAGCGGTATTCCCTGCGATGAGTGGTTCAAGCTCAGAATTGAGATGTACAAGGATTACTCGGGCGAGGGCGGCCAGCTTCAGATAAAGCTTAAGTTCTTTGTTAACGGCGAATATGCGGGAACCAGTGACTCAGGTCATTATGCAGACGGAGCATACAAGGACTTCCTTGTAAATGCAGTAAAACTTGCTTATTACAGACAGGCAGCATCTGCATTCTACCTTAACAATGTTTATGTTGCAAAGAGCTCAAAGAACTATGAGGCTGAAAAAATTGATGTTTCCGACACTTCCTCAGAAGTTAAGGACAAATATGTTTGGGACTTTGAGAACGGAATACCATCAGTTGATACAAACTTTACCGAAATATTCTATAAGCACGAGATAAACGGCATCACCTCTATTTACGCAGATAAATGGACCGAGGAGGATGATGAAATTTACGGCGGTTCAAAGTCTCCCGGAGCAAAGATATACTCGGTAGCAGACCCGCAGAATTCTGCTAATAAGGTTATAAAGGCATATTCATTTAACACCAAGTCTAACTCATATACTGCTACAATGTATGTTGATGATGTTCTTACAGCAGAGGGCGGTAAGACATGGGAGGTTGAGTTTGACTACTTCTTTGATAAACTGCCATGGATATACTCTTCTAACTTCTTCTCAGTAAACTTCCAGAATATCAACGGTTCATCCATTGCGGGCATAACCTTTGAGGGACTTGGCTGGGAGGATAGCCATAAAACAGAGCATCTCGGAATAAAGCTCAGCGATGGTACAAGGCTTACAAACTTTGCTCTTGCTGATGCTACATGGTATTCCTTCAAGCTGGTTTATCACTTTAACGAGGAAGAACCCGCAGAGTCAAAGCTTCTTATTTACGTTAAGACAACAGACGGCTATGCCTGCCTTGCCAACACAACTCTTTCTGCAAAACTTGATAAGATAGAGCGCGTGGGCTTCAGCTTCTTAAGCTATGATATAAGAGGCTCTCAGTATATAGATAATGTTTCTGTTTCGAGAACAGCGCTTGAGTATGACTATACTGCAAAGCCTGTCGAGGGCGAGATAGTTATTCCCGAGGGCGAGGATAGCAAGATATATGTAGACTCAACCTCAAGAGGTGAGGGAAGCGAGTTCAGTAAGGCCGAAAAGTTTGAGGCTGTTACCTTTGAGTCTCTTGTGGAGAGCGGCAAAATGGCAAATAACATTGCCAGAGGCGACGGTATAGCTGACGGTGTAAGAGAACTGTCATTTGCTACGATAGGTGACAACGGAGCGCTTGTTTACAAGTCGCTTGGCAGCGGAAACCACGCACTGAACTTTATTGCCGAGAAATATGCATATGAAGGCTTCGTATTCGAGACCGACATCAAGCTTAAAGATGTTGATACCGAGGATGGCAGAGACATTCGCTTTACCGGTACTACATCAAACGGTGTGGCAGACTCTGAACTTTATGGCTTTAATCTTAAATTCCATAAGAATCCTAAGGATAGCGTTGGCGGTTATATTATTACCATAAACGGTAATGAGCAGACCAATCACAGCACCAAAGAAGTATCCGACAGCCAGAAGGTTGTTATCAAGGAGGATACCTGGGTAAATGTTCGCCTTGTTGCCAAGGGATTAAAAGAGGGCGATGCTCTTGAGCTTTATGTAAACAATGAGCTTTTAATCACCGCAAAGCTCACTACATCTATTGAGGGAATCAGAGGTGTTGAGCTATTTACTCCCTCTACTTATAACGGTCACGGCTGGGAGCAGGGCTCGGTATATATTGATAACCTGTATGCTACCGGAACAGGCGAGCCTCATATTATAACCACCACTCAGCGCGGCGAGGGCGTAAATGCTGACAAGGCTATCACCTATGACGGAATTACCTATGACGAACTTCTTTCGGGTGGTAAGATGGCTATGAACTCTACTCGTACTGACGGTTTAGATGCAGGAAAGAGAACTGTTTCCCTTGTGGATATTGACGAAAACAAGGCATTTGTATACAAGGCTTTGGGCAGTGGAAATCATGCGTTGAATTTTGTTATGGACGGCAAGGCAACTGCAGGATTTGTGTTTGAAACCGATATTAAGCTTGAAGGTGTTAAAACCGAAGAAGGCAGAGAAGTCCGCTTTACCGGTTCGACAAACGTAACCTCCGATTCAAATATGTGGGGAATAAACATCATGATATGTGCAAATCCCGACACCGAGATCGGTGGCTATATGCTTACGTTGGCAGGCTCGTCATATATCGGCATTATTCCCGAAAATACTTGGGTGAATATTAGATATGAGGCTACAGGGGTAGATTCAGGAGACAGCTTTGATTTCTACATCAATGGCGAAAAGGTAACAACAGGTGCATTTACAAGCTCTGTTAAAAATATAAAGGGCATTGAGCTTTATACACAATCTACCTATAACGGAAAGACAGGCTTTGCTGAGGGAAGCATCTATCTTGATAATACCTGCGTTTTAGGAATTGGCAGTCCCAACTCTGAGGACTCCGATACCGAAAACGGCACGATGACAGGAGATAATATCGACAAGCCGGGCTGGGTTGAAAATTAAATAATCCGACTCAGTCGGAAAACAGAGGCTGTCTCGGGCAAATCGAGACAGCCTCTATATAGATAATTTGCTATACATATCATTGTTAAACGAGTATAGTGAATTGCAAAAAATATCTAGCAAAAAGTCTTGAATACACTTATTTCTTGTGATATGATTAGTTTGAATTTAAAAAAGGAGACCTTTTTATGAAAAAAGAGACAGCACTTGGAGTCATGCTCGACGTTTCGAGAAATGCCGTAATGAATATGGATAATATTAAGAGATATTTTGATGTTCTCGCTAAGATGGGATATAACTGCGTGTTTCTTTACGCAGAGGATACATACGAGGTAGAGGGCGACCCGTACTTCGGCTATATGCGCGGAAGATATTCCAAGGAAGAAATGCGCGAGATGGATGAATACGGCCGCAGTGTTGGCATTGAGGTTATCCCCTGCATTCAGACTCTTGCCCATCTTACCCGCATCAGCAAGTGGAATCAGTACGAGATGGATACCCCCGATATACTTATGGTTGACGATGAGTCTACATACGAGTTTATCGACAGAATGTTTAAGACACTTTCCGAGTGCTTTACTACCAAGAGAATTCATGTTGGTATGGACGAGGCTCACATGCTTGGAAGAGGTAAGCATCTTGATAAATATGGCTACGAGACAGTTGACGTCCTTATGACCCGCCACCTTGACAGAGTTTGCGAGATTGCCAAGAAGTACGATTACGAGCTTATGATATGGTCAGATATGTACTTCCGCCCCTGGAATAACGGTGAATATTATATAGGCAAAGCCGAGATGCCCGAGGAATATATCAAGGCTCTTCCTTCAAATGTTATCCCTGTTTATTGGGACTATTATTCAAAGAACCCCCAACGTTACGATGATATGCTTTATAACCACACCCAGCTTTCCGACAAGACCTGGTTTGCGGGCGGTGCTTGGACATGGGGCGGCTTTGCTCCCCATAACGGCTGCTCGATAAAGTGCTCTCCCCCTGCTATCGAGGCTTGCAAGAAGTATGATATAAACAATATCTTTGTTACTATGTGGGGCGATAACGGCGCCGAGTGCTCTAAGTATTCGGTTCTTCCCACCCTCTTCCTTATTGCCGAGCACGTAAGAGGCAATACCGACGAAGAGCTTATAAAGAAGAAGTTTGAGAAGCTCTTTGGTATAGGCTTTGATGAGTTCCTTCTTCTTGACACTCCTAATAATGTAGCGCTTCCAGAGGATAAATCCGTGCCTGTTTGCCCATGTAAATATATGCTTTATTCCGACCCGTTTGTAGGCTTTGCCGATTCTACCGTTAAGCTCGGCGAGGGAGCGAAATACCCCGAGTATGCGGCATCACTTTACGCTGTCGCAAAGAAGTCGAGAAAGTACGGCTACCTCTTTGACTCTATGGCAAAGCTTTGTGACGTGCTTGCAGATAAGTACGAGCTTGGCGTTAAGACAAGAGCCGCATACAAGGCAGGTGACAAAATCGAGCTTCTCCGCCTTGCTAACGAGGAATACACAAGGGTAGAAAAGAATCTCCGTATATTTATCAAGGCTTTTGAAAAACAGTGGATGAAGGAGAATAAGCCCTATGGCTTTGAGGTGCAGGATGCACGCCTTGGCGGTCTTCTTTACCGTATCGGCTCCTGCAAAAAGCGCCTTGTCGATTACTGCAAGGGCAGTCTCGGCTCAATCCCTGAGCTTGAAGAAAATATACTCAAGTACAAAACCGAGGGAGAAAGCACATATCTCAACCTTTACACTGCAAACATTACGTCAAGCGCAATGTAACATACAATATTAAAAAGGAAGACCGGCAAAATGTCAGTCTTCCTTATTTTTTTCCCAGAAGTCTGTAATAACCTCCTTGAGTCTTGCGGGAGTATCTATAAATTTTACCCCTTTCCACAGCTTTGGCAGACTTTCTTTATATATCGGGTCGTCAAATCGGTCATCAATAAGCACAATAACCCCTCGGTCGTCCTCTCGGCGAATAACTCTTCCCGCCGCCTGAAAAACTCTGTTCATTCCGGGGTAAATGTATGCGTATTGTTTGCCCTCCTCGTATTTTTCCTGGTAGTATTCGGCAATAGCCTCCCTCTCGTATGAAAGCGAGGGCATACCGATACCCACAATAATAGCACCGATAAGCGAGTCGCCAGAAAGGTCAATACCCTCGGAGTAAATTCCGCCCATAACGCAAAATCCTATAAGATATGACTTGTCCTCTGACTTGAATTTATCGAGAAATTCCGACTTTTCTGCCTGCGTCATGTTTCTTTTTTGCGTCAAAATATTTAGCTTTGGGTACTTTGCCTTAAATGCCTCGGAGAGTGCCTCATTATACTCAAACGAGGGAGTAAATACCATATAGTTACCCCTCTTTGCCGAGACGGTTGCTGCCACCGTGCGTACAATGGCAAGGAGTGTGTCCTCTCTCTCGGAGTAACGGGTGCTTATCTTGTCCATAATGCTAACCGACAGCTGCTCGGGTGCAAATGGGGAATTTACCTCTAAGGTCTCGTCGGAGCGTTCACCGCCAAGAGTCTCTCTGTAATATCCCAGAGGCGATAGCGTTGCTGAGAAAAGCACCGCCCCATGACCTAGGGCAAGCCTTTTCTTTATGCCGGGGCCTGTGTCAAGACAGAAGAGCCTTGCGCGAATGTTGCCGTCATCATAAAAAATTAGCAGCTTATATGCCGAGTCAAAACTTGCAAGAGTGTCGGCAAAGCGCTTTATTTCGTGGTAGTAGCTTCGCAGGGCCTTAAGGCGCATATCACGCTCCTCATCCCTTGCAGTAAGATTTAGTTTTATCTCTTCATCGATAACCGAAACCAGCTCGTCAAACAGTCGATAAAGTCTTGAGGGAATATCGGAGAGGGCGGCAGCGCCTACGGTCTCTTCGTCTTTGGTTTTTCTAAGCTCGTCCTTAACAAATGGATATAGGGTCTCTCTAAAAACGGTTGATGCGGTTATGGCAACCTTTTTTGTAGCCGAAAGAGGGCCGAGAAGCTCATTTGCCGAAATCTCAAGTAGAAAATCTGCTGAAATCTCAGCAGAAAACATCTCTCTTGCTCGCTCGCCAAGGTTATGTGCCTCGTCAACAAGAATTGCAAACCTGCCGCCATTTGTAAAGTAACGTCGAATATATACACGAGGGTCAAAGAGATAGTTAAAATCGCAAATTATAACGTCACAAAGCTCGGAATATGCAAGCTCTAATTCGTATGGGCAAACCTCGAAAGTCTCAGCAACAGGCACAAGCTCCTTAGCCGACAGAACCGTAAGACCTCTAGAATAGAGAGCAAGCGTTGCCTCTGTCAGCCTCTTGCAGTCAGAGTTTTTGCAGGCGGTGCGTGAATCGCGGCAGGCATGACCTCCAATGCAGCAGCGGTCCTTTGCCGACAAAATAACCGCCCTAATTTTTGCTCCATTTTCAGCAAACAGCTCAAGGCATTCTCTTGCCGCTTCTGCGGTAGTTGTCTTAGGTGTAAGGTAAAAGACCTTGTCGCACCGACCATCGCCCAAGGTCCTTAGAGCAGGGAAGAGCGCAGATACAGTCTTTCCCGTTCCTGTGGGTGCCGATGCATAAAGCACGCCGCCTCTTGAAAGAGTGCGATAGGCAGAGCGTACAAAAATACTCTGTCCCTCTCTTATGTTACTGTACGGGAACTTAAGGCTCTTCAGAGTAGGAAGTCTCTCTGTAACTCTTTCTATTTCAGGTCTTGCATATACTGCAAGTGTGCTTACGCATTTATCGAAGAAGGAAGATAGCTTATCGGAAGAGGGAAATTCTCGTGTCTCGGTATATATATCCGAGGTCTCGCTAAGACAAATCAGCCGTATCGAAGTTTCTTTATACCCCATAGACTGACAGAGAATATGCCCGAGAATAAATGCCTCGCCCCTCATTTGTGCCGTCTCGTGCTTGTTAGGCTTTGCGGATGGTGATTCCACCACTCGGGCAAGGGTTATTTCGTTTTTCGACAGAGCGTTCACAGATGGCATCATCTCAAAGTCAAATCCACCTGCCAAAAATTCAAAATAAAGCCTCTCGGGAGTATGTTGACCGATAATTTTAGTAAGCCTTCTCGCTGTAAGCTCGGCGAGTTTTGGCTCGTCCTCGTCTCTTGTGTTAAAGGTAGAGAGCGACCTGCGCGCAAGGGTAACAAATTCCTTAAGCTCTATCTGGATTTTGCCGCGTTCAGCATCATATTTCATCGCTCTTACCTCCTTTTTACTAGATAAAAATATTTTAACATATAAAAAGGGCAAAGTCAATATTGACTCTGCCCAAAGTGTTATTTAACCTTTTGCTAATTCTTCGTTGAATATAGATAGCAGCCTCGTCTTGGTTTCAAGCCAGCAGGACTTTTTATCCTTAACAAAAGAATAGCCTGCCGTATAGCCTCTAAAGCCTATTACGGGGAGTGCCGACAGCTTAATAAGTCCGTCAAGCACCACCGATGGAGTAAGGTCGCCCCTTACATTCAGAATTACCGAAACGGTGAATATCATACAGAGCGTTGAGGGAAGCAGATTGATAAAGGCTCTGAGATACTTTTTTCTACCCGGGTCCTCAAGCTCCGACGAGGCCGAAAAGGAGCTTCCCGAAAGAAGCATAGCCGGGGTCAGCTTTACTGCACGCATCCGCCTAGCCCGAGAGAAGTAATACCTTTCTCTAAGCCTTACTTTTTCGCCTCTGCAATAGGCGGCATATTCCTCTTCGGTGTAGCCTGCCTCTGCAATATAGTTTGAACGCCTGAAGTTCAGTTCATCGCGTGAATACCTTAGGCAAAAGTTTCTAAGCTCCTTTATACGCCCTGTGCCGATATCCGCCCTTGCAGCCTTGTATTTTGAAAGTGCTTCCTTGTATTCATCACACCTCTCCCCGAGCCTCTCACCCGAGTCCTCAAGAGAGAAATATATTATGTAAGAGGCGCAGAGCATAGCCGCAAGAGTGGTGGTAAAGGCAGAGCTTCCAAAATCGGCAAGTCCTATGTCGGCAAATATAATAAGAGCCGATACAGCAAGTGTTATAAGCGCAATAGCCTTGCCAGCGTTGTTGATAAAAAAGCTGTATCCGCCCTTTACCATAGACGAAATTTCAAGCAGCTCCTTGTCAAAATTGCTGTCATTCATTTTCCGGTTTTCTCCTTGCTATACGGAACATAAGTGTTCCAAGAGCATTACTGATAAATCCAACAAAGGATATAACAGTCATTTCGGTTGCTATCTTTGACAAAGCAAAAAAGATAATAAAGATCGTCAGCCAAACCGTATATGAAGCGGGGGACTCAAAATGCTTTTTTATGAGCTTAAAAACAGGTATTGCCGAAATCAGAATAAGCAAAAGCACTCCTCCGGAGAGCGCCTTGGCACTCTCCTTCCATAAAGGAAAATAAAACAGAGTACAAACAATAGGCGGCATTGTGCAGAGAGCAAATCCGACTATATGTAAAATAATGTTTGCAAATTTACGGGTTTTGTTCGTTTTCATAACAGCAAAGCTCTTTTCTCATTTTGTTGATTCGCTCACCCATAGCTTCCTTTTGATACTGCGGGAGAGAGGATGACATAAATATATCGTAGAGCATATCTATCTGAGAAGAAAGTATAAGATTTGACCTTTCTCTCTGCCTGTATATGTCCTCCTCGGATATCAGTCTTGATTCAAGAGATGTAATAAGCTCGCTTTGCTTTTTCAGCGTGGTGTCAAAGTTATCAAGGCGGCTTTCAATCTTTGTGTTTTCCTCTTTTCGGCACTCTATTTCCTTGTCGCTTGTTTCCTTAAGCTTTATTACCGAGGAGCTGACATTACCGAGAACGCCCTTAACTGAGGGGAGTAAGCCCCGCCTGTAAAAGTAGCTTATTATTACAGTGCCGATAAATGACATTAAAGATAATATCTCAGATGCGTACATTACAGCACTCTCGTATATCAGAATAAATGGATTTTCAGATGTGTTATCTTCTGTGTTCACATCATTATCTGCGACCTCTTCTGTCAGGTCGGTTTGGTTGACTGCGGTTTCGGTGTCTGCATTAGCCGATACACCAAAAGCAAAGGTCATCATAAAGCAAAAGATAAGCGTCGGGATTATTATTTTAAACTTCGGTTTCATTTTGTTTCCTTTCTAAAATATTGTGGTTTTTTCAATTTTGTCCTGTATTGCGAGAAGCTGCTTTTCAAGTGAGGAGATGGCATTTTCCAACCTCCTTGTGCGGAGCACATTCATACGCAGATCCTCGTCGGCCTGCGGAGCCAGGGTCAGTGTTTTTCCGTTCTTTATTATTCCCGGAATATAGCATTCCCCAAGGGATGTGAAAAGATGCGGAGTGTGAGGTCCGTCATCAAGCTCCGAGGGGTCAATTTTTGCTTTTGATGCACTTAGCTTATAAATCCTTGCACCGATGCGTATAAAGCCTTCTGTCCCCTCAGGGAAGATAAGCAAAAGCTCACCTGTACCAAGCTCATGAGAAGCCACACATGCCTCAGAGCCGAAAAGCTCGTATTTTATAGTACTCATAGGCCAATCCTCTCTTCAATTCTTGATAAAACCAGAGGCAGAGGCTCGCCGCCAACAATAATACGGGAGGCAAAGCTGCCGTTTTTGATTTCATCAAAAAGGTCTGCCAGGGTGTGACCGTCGGCAAGTCCTGTGGGCATAGCTCCCGAAAGAGAGTCATCTCCCTCGCGGCTTATGTCCTCAAGCAAAGTGTTAAATGCCTCAATTATATAAAGCGGAAGACGGTCAAATGCCTCTTTTAGCTGAGCTGAGGAGTATCCCTCGCCTCCGTATACATAGTCAGAGGTGGGTCTTGAGGGAAGAGATGATACAGAGATATCGGAAATATCCTCTTTTGTAATTTTTTTGGTATACATTCAATTCCTTTCTGTAAATATATATTTACTTATTTCTGATTTTCCCCTTGATTTTGTAGCGATAGGCCAGGGAATGTATGCCCATAGGAGCTCTAAAGCTCTGCGCGGTAAAGATATATTGCTTTTCTATCCAGCCCTTTTCCTGCTCGTTTATTGACAGGGTAGTATATTCCGCACCGTCAAGAGCAAGTCGGGAGAAGTCAAGTCCGTAAAAATCAACTACACCCGGATGAATCTTACAAAGCTCTTTAATACCGCCTCTGTCGGTCTTTACAAATATTGATATTTCGCAATCCGACATACATTTAAGTTTTACCGCAAGCGAGGCTCTGACAGTGCTTTTTTCAAGATAGGATATATCGCAATCGTCAGGAGCTGTTGCCAGAGTATAGCTTACGGCGTGATTTCCGAATGAATAATAATAAGGGTGTATTATATTACCCATTTTCCTCTTGTATTCTTCGGAATCGTAGCCTGCATCCCCTACTATGTAGGGCGGTGGCTCGCCACGCTTGTCGTTGTTGAAAATGCATAGGTCTCCGCTGTCTGTTCCAAAGAACAGAAGATTGCCAAGGCTGAATATTTCTGTAGCCGGATAAAAGCCTCCGCCCCTGTATTCCTCTGTTGGGTAAACAGAAAAATCTCCCTCAGGCTCTTTGGTATAGTACTCATAAGTATCGTTTGAGGTTTTCGCACTGTAAACTGTTGCTTCAACGATAGTATCAGGCTTTGGATGAACCTTTCGACCCGACTTGGATTTTGAAAGATAGCGGTAGATACGTGTATCGTTTCTGTATGTTCCTATGCCGTTAAGATAATACCATTCGTAAAATCTTGAGCCTGAGTCGGTGTATTTACCCCTTGAATCGGCAAGATACATTCTTCCGCCCGAGGATACTACAAGATATCCGCACCACTCAGCAAGTCTTATGTCGGAAATTGGCTCGGATGACAAAAGCCTTGATATATTATTCGACAAGCACCTGATATAAGGAGTGTCGGAGGAGCCTTCTATTGCCGAGCATACCCCCTCTGAGGAGACAAATATTCCGTCTCCCATAAATACGCAGGAGTCGGCGGAGAGAGTAGTGCCGTTTCTGATAAAGCTTGTGGGATAACTTCGGCTCTTTTCCTGTCCTGTGGCTGTGTGATAAAAGATGCTACCGGCACCGTCATCGCCCGATTTGAATACAAGAAGCTTTTCACCGACGGGGAGTATAGAGGATACAGGATAATCGCCTGTACCGTCGATAATATAATTATCGGTGCTAAAGTACAGCGCAGACCCTGTGCCAAAGCCCGCCTCGGAATAAAATACAACACCGGGAAGAGCAGGATTTCCGGAAAGGAATATTCTTCCGTCAAAGGAGCATGCCATGCTGCATCCGAGAATATCCTCTTTTGGCTCAAGTCTTTTTCCAAGCTCGGTTGAGAGAAAACCGTCTCCTGCGTTGGAAAATGTTCCGCTTATGGTGAGAGAGCGTCCTTGAACAAGCTCTCCGTCAGAGCAGTAAATTAAAATCATCTGCCTTGATTCCGAGAATTCGTATTGAATATCCTCACCGTCAACCTTAACCCCGCTTATTTCGGAAACACCGCCCTTCAGCTCAACAGACAGCATTATCTGCTTGTATGGAACATTATAGTAAACCATTCTGTCCTCAAAGGCGAGGCGGTTTTCTATTTTTTCAAAATCGTCAGAGCCTTTAGCATAATGAATATCATTTAGAGAGGTGCACACGTTAAAGGGGGTTGAGCCAAAGACCTCAAATCCCTCACCTACATAGAAAAAGGAAAGAGCCGTGCAATGATCAAAGGAATACGCGCCTATGGATTTAACTGTTTTTGAGAGATAAACCATGTTGAGGTTAGTACATTGTGCAAAGGCTCTGTAACCTATTTTTTCAAGGTTTCCGTTGGTGATAAGAGCCGTTATATCGCCTTGACCGTCAAAGGCATAGTCAAGAATTTCCACAACCTTGTAGCGCCTTCCTCCTATTGAGGTATATGACGGAATATGAAGCGCTCCGCTTATCCGTACCGAGGAACCGCTTACGGCGCAAATCCCCTTGTCATAGTCGAGTATTGCGTAGGTAAGTCCTTCTGTTTCAAAGGACAGCTCATCTGTCGACCTGATTGTATATTTCTGGTAAAAGCAGTTTGTAAGGAGATTTCTCGGCTCGTTATTTTCTCCGTCTATATGAGTTGTGGGCACATATACCTCAGAGCTTTCGCTTGTAATTTCGGTGACAGCTCCGTTTTTGTCAACCTTTATTATCTTTTCACCGTCAAAAATATAAAGGTTCTCGCCGTATGTAACCGAGCAACTTCTACCGTCACGGAGATTACTGTATATACAGGGAGGTCCTTCAAGGGTGTCGCGGTCGTCTGCCCTGAAGTAATAAAGTTTATTTTCCGCATGTACCGCAAGATATTCATATCCGTCGCAACGCCTGGAAAAAATTCGATTTATTTTACCGTCAAGAGTAAATAATTTGCGAAATCCCGGTATGCTCTCGACACCGCCGTCACCGTCGTAGTCAACATACATATTTTCAAGGTATGAAAAACGGCTTTCGGCATCGCATGAAAGCTCAGATAGGTCAACGCCCCTGAGATTTTTATAGCTTCGGGTGTATTCGGCTGTTGATTTTATTATGTTTCTGTGATTTGCCATTATGCCCACCCATTGGTCCTAACTTGGCTTGATTCCGCTACCGTTGTTTTCATACCCTCTGCCATTCTGCTGTAAAGCTCCATGTAGCAGTCCGAGAGATTCTTATCATCGTCAACAAGAAGCATAGCTGCGGTAAGAGGGCCGAGAAGAGGTAGATATCCCTCAGGCAGGTTGATATATTCCTCATCGTCATCTATAAGAGGAAGAGGGCGCTTTCGGTAATGAATATTCACCTTTCCCGAATATCCCTTTGGCAGAATAATTTTTGACCCATCTGTGATAGCGCCTCTTATGTCGTTTTTCATTACATCTGAGGGAGGTGCACAGAAAGAAAAGAAGTCGGGATATTTGCTCATATCAATAGTGAAAATGTCATCATCCGGAATATCCTCAAGCCTGTCGGATGCTATATCCGAAAAGGTTATAAGGCTCATTATGGTGTAGGCATAATCACCGTTAAACTCTATTTCGCCTCCGTATTTTAAAAACCCCTTAAAGCAAATCTCATCTGCGTCAAATTCCTCGGTTCTTACAATAGGGCCATCATGCACAGTAAAGCTGCCTTTGCCGGAGAGCTTTACCGAGTATGCCCTCCCCGCAAGGGGGAGGGTGAGGTCCTTTTTACCGGTGTGAGATATGCCTTCTTCGCTTTTGCAGACGATTTGGTTAGCTATTGTCAGAGTTTTTTTGCCTGTGATTTTAAGTTCACAAAAAATAATTGATAAAGCTCGTCTGACAGCATTTATAAAGTCAACTCCGACCTCCTCGGGTGTTATGAAGCAGAGAGAGCAAACCTCTTTTTTCAAATCTTTTAATTTCATGCTGAAAAAGCACCTCGCTTTTTATTTATATCAGAGCTTTGTTGCGCCGGATACTTCGGAATCCGAGTCAACGGCAAGCAGGATATGCTTGTATGCGCCAAAGCCCACGCCAAAGCGGCATCTTCCGTTCCAGATATAGTTTCCGGTGTGGTTGTCAACCCAGTTTGAAATGGTGAGAGGCACGCGGTTGAAGAACATATTGCCCGAGAGATTCTTGTTAGCCTCGCTGGACATTATCATTACACTGTCGGTTTCAGCAGTCCAGTTGGGTAGAATAACGATGTTCCAGTTACCGTAATTAAGATTGATTTCACCGCCGCCCATAAGACCTGCATAAGTGCCGCAAACCTTCTTCGCGATAGATTCAGCAACAGGTCTGTTTCCGGGAAGTACAATTGTGTCGGCATTGTATCCGAGGGGGTCGCCGTTTTCGTCCTTCATGTTGCGAAGTTTGATAGAAAGCTCTGCAAGAGCCTCCTCAAACATACGGAGAGAGGGAGTGCGGGAGCCTGATACGGTAGAGGAGAAAATATCGCCCCAGAAATAGTTCGACTGAGTGTGCTCGTCAATACCGTACTTGTGGTTTGCGTTAAACAGAGGAAGCGAGTCGGGCGCAGTAAGATCAAGCACTGCTCCGGAAAACAGCGCGCTTGCTCTTGTTGCACCTATAAGCGCCGCTTCACAGATCTTGTTTATGGTTTTGTAGTATGCACGGGTAAAGTTCTCGGCCCTGCGCTTTGCATCTGTGGCAACACCATATTGGGCATCCTCCATCATCTCTGCAGAGATTGTGAACTCTTTCATAAACTGAATATGCTCAATAAACTTTTTGTATGTCTCAGCAACAGAGTCGCTGAATGCACCCGAGCCCTCAAATGTTGCCTGGAACACGTCGAACTCGTTTTCGCCTACTATGGTTTCACCGAATCTCGAACTTTTTTCA
The DNA here is from genome assembly GCA_045658565.1 of Eubacteriales bacterium. Taxonomy (GTDB): domain Bacteria; phylum Bacillota; class Clostridia; order Oscillospirales; family CAG-272; genus UBA1740. The sequence goes on along the minus strand of JAZOVF010000022.1, from coordinate 10,812 downwards.
ATATTAAAGAGCTGGCTTGCAATACCTCCCTTTTTGGTGAGAATATCGCTCTCGTGCTCGATTATCATCTTTATGGGAGTTTCGAGCTTTCCGATAGCTGCATTGGTAAATCCTGAGTTTTTAGAATAAATAATCATTTTTTGTTTCCTTTCTTTTTACTGTGCAAATCTTATAAGTATTCTGTCGCCAAAATTCTTAGCGCCGCAGGTATCATAAACGTACAAGTTACCCTCAATACTGTCTTCCATAACCATATTGATATGCTCTGAATCCATCTTTACAAGAGCGACCTTTGTTCCGGGGATAATGTCGGTCATAATACTTGCCGAGGGAGCAGAGAATATCATATCCTCTGTAATAGGGAAGCACTGTATTCTTTTAGAGATTCCCTTAGGAAGATTTTCGCAGCATACATGAGTGGGAAGCTCACCGTTACTAATGTTGTAGAGAATACCGTCACTTCCTGCTTTGACAAAGCTTCCGTAAGTGAAACCCTCGTTTGAAGCAAGCATAAGGGTTGTGTCGGGATAGGTGGTGTCTGAGTTGAGAATTTTCTTTAGAATAAACATATTTTTTCCTTTCTTATTTTGTAACTTTTCTGTATAGCTTTTCTATATCGCTGTCGGTCATGTCCTCAAAGAGTGCTCTGGCAATCTGCCATTCTCTGCGAGTCATTGAGGATACCGGTGATCTTGAAATATGAGGTACACCTGTTCGCAGGTGTGAGCGGGTGTCGGTTTTTTTAACCGGAGAGGTTGCCAGATATGCCTCCCTCGGTGTCAGCCCAAGATCGCGAAGAGCCGCATATCTTGTCGGATTTGGAAGCTGAGAAATGTCGTTTATACCCTGAAGCTCCGAGAACTCCTCCTTAAGCTCGGATATGTCTTCTTCAAGAAGAACTGCTACCGACTCTTCCTCAAAGTCTTCGTCGCATACAACGGTATCGGTCACATTATCTTCTGCGGCTTCTTCTATAAGGTCAGCCTCGGTCTCGGGGTCTGTACGAATGACCTCGTCCATAAATTACTTTCCTCCCTTAACTCTCATATCGCCGCCCTTGGAAGCAGAAGCTTTAGGGCCGTTTTTGCTTGGATTAGGAGCCTTTATCGGTTCTGTCGAAAAGGTCTGGTAAGGGGATTTCTTAACAGTATTTTTCATTTTTTATTCACTTTCTTTTTCTTGGTTTTTGATAATTTCTTTAAAGTATTCAACGTTTTCTCCTGCATAAGGATAATGCGCTTTTGCTTGAGCCTGCCAGTATCGCAGAAGCGTTTTTGCATTGCTCTTGTCACCGAGAGTTCCCGCCTCGAGGTCGGAAAGATTGCGCTCCCAAATGGCCTCGCGCTGATATTCTCCGTCGCCGCTGAGGTCTACCGAGAAAACATAGTCGTCGCAGTAGAAGTAGGTACCGTCTGCATCTTTTTCAATAAAGTCATGACGGCGGAAAGAGGAGCGGTGAAGCTTTCCTGAAGCATCCCTGTACCGTAATGGTCTGTCCTCGTCGGCGAAGGCAAGATAGTGGAGGAAAATCAAGCGGTAAAGCTCCGAGTAGCAAAGGTTTTTTAGTCTCTTCTTGGATTCTAAGCGGCTTGATGCCTGAGAGATTTTCAGCTGTCTTGCAAAGCCTGACTCCGCATTTGTGGTGTCTGTGCCCTGAAGAGCATCTGAAATGCCTATAATTCTCTTAGCCTGGTCATAAAGCCTGTCGGCCTCAGCAATATCCTGCATAACATCGGGAGTCGTATCAATCTTTCCGTAGCTGTCTGCTGTTTCACCGGGTCTCAGTTTTATAACCTTGTCAAATACAGCATTGGTTATAGAAATAGATGCATCCTCAGGCATAACAGGAGTAATGCCGGCACGCAGAAGCTTAGCAAGAATTCTTGACTCAACTTTGTTTATAGCCTGCTGCTGGGGTCTTATTCTCTCGCAGTCGGACGAGCCTAAAAGAGCGGTCGGGTCAAGGGTGTTTTTGCGTATAACTATCGGAAAATCTCTTGGAGTGTAATATGAAAGGGTGAAGCTTTCGTCTCCTTCAGAAACCTTTTCTGTCCTGATGTTTCCAAAAACAGTACCCCTGCCGCAATCGCATTGTGCCTCCGGAGAGCCGCAAGAAGGACAAACCTGTCCCTTTCGCATATAGTAAGTGGGTGAGTCCTCAAGCACAAGGTCGCCTGAAAATACAAATTTTCCTATCTCTCCGCTATCCCCTCGATAAAAGGTGATAATCAGCCTTACCGTGTCGGTAAGAGAAGCCTCCGAGTCGTATTCATATTCACAGTCAGCAAGACTTAAATCCTCGGCCTTTATATCATAACGGCGCAAAAGCTCTGCCTTTGTGGTAGTAAAGCGGAGAAAGCAGTATTCCATATCCGAAATTTCTGAAACACCGGGCTGTGGAATAAAGACCTCGGGAGAAAGAGAGTGAACTCTTACACTACCTCCGCCGGGAATGGTGCTGTCCCACTCAACATACCACACGCTTCCACCCATAATGTAGGTGTAACGCTCGTCTTTGTCGTTCATGGCCTCAAAGGGGAGCTTGTTTCGTATAGCCAGACAGAGTCGTTCTATGGCCTTTGAACACTTGTCGTGCTTTTCGGTGTACGAAAAGGCTTCAACTCTCGGTATTGGAATGTTTGCCGAGATTTCGCTCTCCACTATTTCAAAAGTAATGTTTCTTACGGTAGCGGCAGACTCGTCAGAGCCGTCGATTTCGGGAGAGCCGAGATATTGGCGCATATTTCTCTCCATTTTTTCAAGTTCTGCGGAGTGGTAAAGGTCTGCCGCCTGATAAAGCTCCTTGAAAATTTCAAGAGCCGCTGTTTGTTTTGTGTTTTTGTTATTCAACTTTGTTTGGTTCTCCATATTTTTTAATCAGGTAATTTTTGCCTTCACCGTCAGCCTTCATATAGTCCTCGTACATATCGAAGCTCCAGTTTGCAATTTTAACTTTCGGCTCGGTGGGCCTTGAGTGAAAGATTGCAAAGCCTCGGAGGGCATCGGGAGCATGAGTTATGTCGTGAGGCTCGGTTGAGCAGTCGGTTGGGCGGTTTTTGTCAACGAGGAGTGCCGGAAGTGTGCGAGAGAGTTCTCTCGCTGTTGAAAATATCTTCAGCCCCGGGCCGTCACCTCTGTCGCAAAGAAGCTCCTTTACGGCAAGCCAGCCGCATTCTCTGTCGTTAGATGTTTTTGTAAAATTCACACCGTGCTCCGAGAATATCATAGCCTTTGTTTTTCCTGTCTCCTGGCTTCGCGAAAAAAGGTCGGGCGGAGCCAGTGTTGCGTAAATATCCTCGTTTTTCGGAGTCCTTTCGGTTATTGCGGTTGCCGCAGCGCTTATCGGCAGATTTGATTCGCAATATTCTCTGTAAACATAGGACCGTCCGTCGGGTGACACCGCTATCCACAGGCAGGCAAGGCGGTCAAGCCCGTAGTCAATAGTGCGGTATTTTCTCCAGTCTCGCGGAATTTCAAATGGGTCGATAATATGTATCCTTGCATCAAATTCCGAAAAATACTGACCCTCAAAAATGTTCCAGTCTCCGTACAGAAGCGCCTTTTTCTCTCTTTCGGGCATTGCTAAAAGTCGCCTGCGATAGCCCGGGTCTCCCTCGGAGAGAAAACGGTTGTCATCAAGCATGGATGGAATAAATATACGGCTGAGTCCGTCATCTCCCGCAAATACATGAGATGAGGGTGACGGGTCCACAAAGCGTCTCTTTACCCATACGTGGCCAATGCCGCCCGGGTTTGTGGTGGATTTCACCTGCTTTGGATAGCCGTTTGCACCTCTCACTCGGGATATAAGGTATATGTACTGACTTTCCGTAAAGTGGGTCAGCTCGTCAAATCTGATAACGTCGTATTCTGCGCTCTGATATTGATAAACGTCAAACTCAGCCGCACAGTAACCAAAATCTATTACCGAGCCGTTTTTGAATTTCCCTGTATGAGTGGAGGAATTAAGAGTAAATATATCTCTGGGATATAGCGACAGCGCAGCTCGAATAAGTGATTTTTCAAGCTCCGAGTAGGTACGTCTGAGTACAAGCTGCTTCGACTTTGGGTACTTAAGAGCAAAAACCAAAGCGTCAATAAGCTGTCCGTGAGACTTTCCGCCTCCCGCCGCCCCGCCGAAAAGAACCTCGAAGCACTCAGCCCTCAAAAACTCCATCTGTTTTTTTGTAACTGTAAATTTTCTTTCCACACTCAGACTACCTCCAGGGTGAATTTTACGTCTCCATCATTCCCGGAGGACTCCTCGGTATCAAGAAGATATTTTACAAAGGAGGGGTCGTGCCTCTTTGTTAAGGCGGTATCCTTGAGATAATCTCTCCGTATTTCTGAGCATTCGGCATAAGCCTTGTTAAAAAGCTTCTTTTTTCTGAAGCTTTCAAGCTCAGCAAGTGTAATACCTACCCGTCTTGCAAATTTTGAAAAGCTGGGCGCGCCCATTTCGTCGTAGCCGACGAAGAAAAGGTACATGTCCTTTTCTATACCGCGGTAGTAGCCTTTGTTTTTCTTCATTTCATCCTTTCCCGAGGCGCTCCTCGTTTTTGTTTTTCGGTTGACAAAACGTCTTTTGCCAATCTTCCCAAGAGGATGTAAAACGGTACCGTTCCCCTCGGGCAATTCTATTATACAACATCGTTTTTTTCTTGTAAGTATACTCTTGGGTAGAAGAATTTGCCGCAAAATTCTGAAATAATATACAAACTGCACAAAAAAACGGCGTGAAGCAAAAGCGCTTCACGCCATAGGTATAAATTGGTAAAAATTGTCATCGAATTACATCTCTTACGAGAGGGTGTTTTTCGGGTTCTGTGTCCGAGAATTTGAACGCGTCGAGAAGTAGGTTTTCAGCCTCGGAGAGTCTGCTTTCATCATTTGTGAAAAGGGTTGCAATCCTGTCGCCTCTATTCACCTTGTCACCACGCTTTTTATCAAGAAGAATTCCTGCCGATGGGTCAATAATATCGGTCTTTTTAGCTCTACCTGCGCCCAGCGCAAGAGAAGAGAGGCCTATCATTTCGGCATTGGTGGAATAAACATAGCCCTCTGTCCTTGCATAAATCTCGCGTCGAATTTTCGCCTTACCCAAAAGCTCGGGATTTTTCACAGCTTCCGCATTACCGCCCTGAGCAGTAATCCATTCGACAAATTTCTCATACGCCTTTCCCGAGTCAAGCGTCTCTTTTACTAAGTTGAGCGCCTCGGAAGTAGGAATGTCTTTTGCCAAGGATAGCATTTGTGCCGAGGTGACAATACAAATTTCTCGTAAGTCACTTGGCCCTCCTCCTCGCAAAACATCTATCGCCTCTTTTACCTCTAAGGAATTTCCTACTGCAAGGCCTAAGGGAGTGTCCATATCGGTTATCATTGCGCTGACTCTTCTGCCGCAGGCCTTGCCGATATTAACCATACTTCTGGCAAGAGCCACCGCATCCTCAGGGGTTTTCATAAAAGCACCGCTGCCAAACTTTACATCAAGAACAATATTTTTTGTCCCCGAGGCAAGCTTTTTGCCCATAATCGATGAGGTGATAAGAGGCACCGAGTCAACCGTTGCCGTAACGTCTCTTAAGGCATATAGCTTTTTGTCAGCAGGAGCAAGCCCCTCGCTTTGACCGATAACCGCAATACCGCACCTATCCACCTGAGAAATAAATTCCTCTGACGAAAGGGAGGTGCGATAGCCCGGTATGCTTTCTAATTTATCAACAGTACCACCTGTGTGCCCAAGGCCTCTGCCCGACATCTTCGCAACCTTGCAGCCGAGAGATGCCGCAACGGGAGCTACAATAAGCGTAGTTTTATCGCCAACACCGCCGCTTGAATGCTTGTCAACTGTAAGATTTCCGAACATAGAAAGGTCAAGCCTGTCTCCCGAGTCGGCAATAGCCTCTGTGAGATATGCAGTTTCAGGGTCAGAAAGACCTTTCAGACAAACCGCCATAAGAAGAGCGGACACCTGATAGTCGGGAATGTTACCTCTTGTGTAATTAAATACGCTTTCTCTTATTTCATCGCGAGTGAGAGCCTCGCCCCTCTTTACCTTTGTTATAATATCATACATCTTCATTTTTCGTTTTTCCATAGTCAAACCCTAGGGGTAAAAGTTCCCCAAGTTTGAAGCTATCGTCCTCCGAAAGAATTATTTCAAAGTCGCCGTCGCACATCTCCGCCATAACCTGACGGCAAACCCCACAGGGCGAAAACAGCCTCTCAGGAGGCTCACCCCTTTTGCCGCCCAAAATCGCAATTGCAGAAAATTCACGCTCCCCCGAGCAAACAGCCGTGCCGAAAGCGCATCTCTCAGCGCAAAGGCTTGGGGAATAGGCAACATTTTCAACATTAGTGCCGAGATAAGCTCTTCCGCTTTTGGCGAGAAGAGCCGCGCCAACAGTAATGCCCGAATAAGGTGAATATGAGTTTTTTCTTGCCTCCTCAGCCATAGAGAGAAGCTCTCTTTTAGATATTTTTCTGTTATTCATAAAATCTCCTGAAGTGAAATTCCTGCTTCGGCGGTGTAGTCAACACCCAGAAGAGCCGATACAGTCATAGCAATAGTTGCAAAGGAGTCAAGAGTACCGAGATTTTGCCCCTTTACACCGCTTCCGTAAACAATAAGAGGAACATATTCCCGTGTGTGGTCGGTGCTTTCGTCTCCGGGGTCGCAGCCGTGGTCTGCGGTTATAATGAGTAGGTCCTCATCTCTCATATTATAAATAAAGGAAGGTAAAAATCTGTCAAACTCCTCGGTAGCCTCCCTGTAACCTGAAATATCCTGCCTGTGACCGTAAAGCATATCAAAGTCAACAAGGTTGATAAAGCATAAACCCGAAAAATCTTTCTTCAGAAGCTCTGCCGTCTTTTTCATACCTTCACTATTTGAGTGAGTAGGGTAACTCTCGGTAATTCCCCGGGCTGCAAAAATATCCGAGATTTTACCAACAGAGATAACATCCATTCCACCGTCATACAGAGCATCAAGAAGCGTGGGTCTCGGCGGATTTAGCGAAAAATCGCGGCGGTTTGCCGTTCTCTTGTAATTCCCCGACTCACCGATAAACGGGCGGGCTATAACCCTGCCCACAGCATGCTCACCTACAAGAATTTCTCTAGCCTTTTTACAAATTTCATAAAGCTCTGAGAGTGGAACAATATCCTCATGTGCCGCAATCTGAAAAACGCTGACAGCAGAGGTGTAAACTATAAGGTCGCCGCTATTTACGTGAGCATCACCGTAGTCCTCTATAACCTTTGTTCCCGAATAGGGTCTGTTAACAATAGCCCGCCTGCCGGTCGCATTCTCAAATTTTTCTATAATATCTTTAGGGAAGCCCTCGGGGTAGGTTGGCATAGGACTTTCGGATATTAGTCCCGCTATTTCAAAGTGGCCTATGGTTGTATCCTTTCCTTTGCTTAATTCCCTAAGCCTTGCAACAGTAGCCCGCGGCTCACCTTCTTTCGGAAGATAGTCAATTCCGTCAATGTGTGAAAGCCCGAGAGATAAAAGATTTGGTATATTTATCCCGCCCTCAGAAATTCTCTTTAAGGTGTTAGCTCCCTCGTCTCCAAAATCCTTGGCATCGGGTGCCTCGCCTATCCCGAGAGAGTCCAAAACGAATAAAAACACTCGCTTTTTCTTCAATTTCTCATTTCTCATTTCTAATTTTTCATTGCTTAATTGCAACATTAAGCGCAATCTCCATCATTTCGGTAAAGGAGCTTTCTCTCTCATCTGCCGTAGTTGCAATGCCTGTGAAAATCTCGTCGGAAACTGTGCAGATAGCAAGAGCCTTTTTTCCTGCGTGTGCCGCATTCATATAGAGTGCCGCCGCCTCCATTTCAATGCCGAGAATACCCATTTTAGCCCATTTTTTATTAAAATCAGGGTCCGCATTATAAAAAACATCGCTTGAAAGCAGATTTCCAACATGGTATCTTGCACCAATCGCATCGGCTTCCTTGACAGCCGAGGATAAAAGCTCCCAAGAGGCAATAGGAGCAAAGCTGCCGCTAAGCCCGAACTGCTCACCGTAGCTTGATGGAGTTGATGCGCCCATACCGATAATAACATCTCTTACCTTTACCCACTCCTGCAGTGAGCCTGCAGAGCCAACTCTTATTATATTCTCAACTCCGAAAAAGTTATATAGTTCATATGAATAAATTCCTATAGACGGCATACCCATACCGCTTGCCATAACGCTGACAGGCGTTCCCTTGTATTCGCCTGTGAAGCCCTTAATGCCTCTCACATCGTTGATAAGCGCCGCCTTTTCAAGAAAATTCTTTGCAATAAATTCAGCTCTCTTGGGGTCTCCGGGCATAAGCACCGTCTTAGCAAAATCACCCGGCACCGCCTTTATGTGTGGTGTGTAATATTTTTCTCTTTCCATAAGTTTACTCCTTTCTAAGCAGGTCAGATTGTCAAGCCAAGTGTAACATTTTTTTAAATATTCATTTGGAGAAAGAAATCCAAGAACTTTTCGCAGGATATCAATATCCCGAAATGTTTTCCTCAGCCTTAACTATCTTTACAATTCTGCTTGTGCCAAGCCTCTCAGCCCCAAGCTCAATAAATCTCTCGGCATCCTCTATCGACGAAATACCGCCTGCCGCCTTGATTTTTTTGCCGTTCTTTGTATATTTAGCAAATAGGGCAATGTCCTCCGGGGTTGCACCTCCGGCAGAAAAGCCTGTCGAGGTCTTGATGTAGTCTGCATTCGACTCCGAAACAATCTCGCACATCTTTATCTTTTCTTCCTCGGTTAAGAGACAGGTCTCGATAATTACCTTTAATATTCTGTCTCCGATAATTCCTTTAATTCCGTTTATCTCCGAAAGAATGTCATCATATCTTTTTTCTTTCAGCATACCGATGTTGATAACCATGTCTATCTCGTCAGCCCCGTCGGTAACAGCGCACCTTGCCTCGAAAATTTTTGCCGCCGTGGTGGAATATCCGTTAGGGAAGCCGATAACCGTACAAATCTTAACCTTTCCCTCAGCATAAACCGAAGCCGCCTTTACCATAGAGGGCGCAATGCACACAGATGCAGTGCCGTATTTCACAGCATCGTCAACAAGGGCAAAAATATCCTCTCTCGTAGCTCCCTGTGTCAGAAGCGTGTGGTCGCACCTTTTAAGTATTTCCTTTATGTCCATTTTTCGTCTTCCTTTCTCCCTTATTTGCGCCTTTGCGCAAATATATCGAATGGCGGGCTTCGCCGCCATATATCGAATTCGTTTTTTCAAACGAATATATCGAGCTTGCCTCAGGCAAGCATATCGACCTTTATATTTATATTTTACCACGCATATACAAAAAAGTGAAGTGATTTTACTAAAAAATATCACATTTTATATTTGAATATTAAAATTTTCAAAATCTGTGGAAATTTCCTTTTAAATATGCTAAAATATAATGGTAACGAATTTTGAAAGAGAGGAGAAAAGCCCAAATGGTACTGATAATTGCCGAGAAGCCAAGCCTTGCCCGCAATATTGTTGCTGGAATTTCGGAAAAAATGAATAAAAAAGACGGCTACTATATCGGTGAGCAGTATATAGTTTCTTGGGCATTCGGTCATCTCTTCTCTCTTGCTGATATAGAGTATTACAAGCCTACCGAGTCTGGTAGGTGGACTCTCGACAACCTGCCGTGCTTCCCCGAGAAGTTTAAGTTTGAGCTTCGTAAGGCGGATAATAAAAAAGGCCCCGATGCGGGTGTGAAAAAGCAGTTCGGAATTTTATCAGAGCTTTGCAACCGCCCCGACGTTGATACAATAGTAAACGCAGGAGACGCAGACAGAGAGGGAGAAATTATTGTTCGCCTCTGTGTTGAAAATGCCCTAAAGGGCGAAAAGAGCCAAAAGCGCCTCTGGCTCCCCGACCAAACCCCCGAAACTGTTTCAAAGGCTCTTCTTGAAATGAAGGACGAGTCGGAATACGACAACCTTGCAGGCGAGGGATATGCCCGCACATATATTGACTGGCTCTACGGTGTAAACCTTACAAGATACGCATCTATAAAAACAGGAAAGCTTCTAAGAGTCGGCAGAGTTATAGCCCCCATAGTCAGAGCCATATATGACAGGGATATGGAAATACGCAACTTCAAGCCCGAAAAATATTATGTAATTCAGTCCTCAGAAGAGACAAACGGCGAGAAAGTTGAGCTTACAAGCAAATTAAAGTTTACAAAAGACGAAGAAAACAAGGCTTTAGAGTCCTCGAAGCTCTATAATGATACAGGCGCAGTTGTAACAAATGTATCAAGTAAAAAGGAAAATATCTTCCCCGGAAAGCTCTATTCGCTCTCCACTCTCCAGAACGTCCTTGGCGAAAAATATAAGATGTCAATGACCGACAGCTTGAAAATAATTCAGAAGCTGTATGAAGAGGGATATCTCACATACCCGAGAACCAACTCCGAGTATCTCGCTACTGCCGAGAAGGACAAAATGAAGTCTATAATCTCAAATATATCAAAGCTCGGTTATCCTGTCAGGTTCAAGGACTCAAAGCATATATTTGATGACTCAAAAATAGAGGCTCACTCAGCCCTTACCCCCACCTATAAAATTCCCCCGAAGGAAAAGCTATCTCCAGACGAGTCTAAGGTCTATTCAACGGTGTTCCGCCGCTTTGTTGCCGTGTTCTGCGCTGAGGATTGCGTTGCCGAGAAGAGCGAGATCAAGATCAAGGTCGGTGACTACGAGGAGTTCTCGATGAAGGGAACGGTCATTCTCGAGCCAGGCTGGACAAAGTACGACGATTATAATACTAAGGATAAAATTT
>JAZOVF010000021.1:0-13157 GCA_045658565.1 Eubacteriales bacterium | reverse complement strand
AATGCTTCAGGAATTCGTTGACGCGCTTATTGATAACGGTAAGAGAGGAAAGGCTGTAACAGGCGCCTCTAACCGTCCTCTTAAGTCTCTTTCCGAGATTCTCAGAGGTAAGCAGGGACGCTTCCGTCAGAACCTTCTCGGTAAGCGTGTTGACTACTCCGGTCGTTCGGTTATCGTAGTAGGTCCCGAGCTTAAGATCTATCAGTGCGGTCTGCCTAAGGAAATGGCTCTCGAGCTATTTAAGCCCTTCGTTATGAAGAGACTTATCGAGACCCAGAAGGCTAATTCCATAAGAGATGCTAAGAAGAAGGCTGATAAGGCAGCTCCCGAGGTTTGGGACGCACTTGAATATGTAATCAAGGAGCATCCCGTTCTTCTTAACCGTGCTCCTACACTTCATAGACTTTCTATCCAGGCATTCGAGCCTATACTTGTTGAGGGTAGAGCAATTAAACTTCATCCCCTTGTATGTCCTGCGTTCAACGCCGACTTCGACGGTGACCAGATGCCCGTTCACGTTCCTCTTTCTTCAGAGGCTCAGGCAGAGGCCAGATTCCTTATGCTTTCTGCAAACAACCTTCTTAAACCGGTTTCCGGTAAGGCTGTAACCGTTCCCTCACAGGATATGGTTCTTGGTTCATACTACCTTACTATCGATCATCCCGGTGAGAAGGGTGAGGGCAAGGTGTTCCGTGATTTCAACGAGGTTGAAATGGCTTATGAAAATAAGCAGTTGGGTATGCACGCGGCAATTAAGGTAAGAGTTACTAAGGTTATCGACGGCGAGGAGAAGTCTGCGCTTATCGATGCAACCTACGGTAGACTTATCTTTAACCAGAGAATTCCTCAGGACCTTGGCTATGTTGACAGATCTAAGGACCCCTTCGGCCTTGAAATAAACTTTGCTACCACATCAAAGAAGCTTAAGGAGATAGTAGACCTTACTATCAAGTTCCACGGCTTCGCTGAGGCGGCAAAGGTTCTTGTCGAAATCAAGTCTATGGGTTATAAGTACTCAACCCGCGGGTCTCTTTCTATCTCGGTTTACGATATGACTATCCCCGCTGAGAAGAAGGGACTGCTTGAGGAAGCTGCAAAGCAGGTTGACGAGATCAACGAGCTGTTTGCTTGGGGTGAGCTTTCTGACGACGAGCGTTACAAGCAGGTTATCGACGTTTGGGATAAGACCACAAACGCTGTTACCGATGCTCTTATAGCAAACCTTGATAAATACAACTCTCTTAACATGATAGCTACCTCGGGAGCCCGTGGTTCTATCAAGCAGATGAGACAGCTTGCCGGTATGCGTGGACTTATGTTTGCCACCAACGGTAAGACAATCGAAATTCCCATTAAGTCAAACTTCCGTGAAGGACTTACAATGCTTGAGTACTTCATGGGTGCTAAGGGTTCACGTAAATCCCTTTCGGATACAGCGCTTCGTACTGCAGACTCGGGTTATCTTACCCGTCGTCTTGTTGACGTTTCTCAGGACGTTATCGTTCGCGAGGAGGACTGCGGAGCTAAGTCTGGTATCATAGTTTCCGACATTGTTTCGGGTCAGGTTGTTGTAGAGAAGTTCTATGAGCGTATCCTCGGCAGATATACCGTAAACGATGTTGTAAATGAGGAAACAGGTGAGCTTATTGTTCCCGCAAACACAATGATAGACGAGGTTCTCGCAAACGATATCCTTAATGCGGGTATTACTCAGGTTGAGGTAAGAACAATTCTTCGCTGTCTTGCAAAGCGCGGTGTATGCGCTCACTGCTACGGTGCAGACCTTGCCCATGGCGAAACGGTTTCTATCGGCGAGGCAGTAGGTGTTATCGCAGCTCAGTCTATCGGTGAGCCTGGTACACAGCTTACCATGAGAACCTTCCACACAGGTGGTGTCGCAGGTTCGGATATTACTCAGGGTCTTCCCAGAGTTGAGGAGCTGTTCGAGGCAAGACGTCCTAAGAAGACTGCTGTTGTTACCGAGTATAACGGTACTGCACGTATTGTTTCCGACAAGAAGCTCTCTAAGGTTATTATCCAGGGTGCAACCGACCAGAACGGAATTCCCGCAGCGGAGGAGATAATTTATGAGATTCCCTTCGGTATGCGTCTTTCTATCGAGGACGGTCAGGAGCTTACTCGCGGTCAGCAGATGACAGAGGGCTTCCTTAACCCTGCAGACGTTCTTCATATGAGCGGTATTGATGCGGTTTATGACTACATTATCCGTGAGGTACAGAAGGTGTACCGCGGTGAGGACGTTGAAATTAACGACAAGCACATCGAGTGTATCGCAAGACAGATGACCCGTAAGGTTGAGATAGAGGACGCGGGTGATACTGACTTCCTCGTTGGAACCAAGGTTGAGGTTGGCGAATTCAGAGAGGCAAATGATGCAATTGAGGAGAGAATTGCAAACGGCGAGGTTGGACTTCGCAAGGCAGAGGGCGCGCCCCTCCTTCTCGGTATCACAAAGGCTGCTCTTATGACAGACTCCTTCCTTTCTGCGGCTTCCTTCCAGGAGACCACAAGAGTTCTTACCGAGGCTGCTATCAACGGCAAGCAGGATAAACTTCTCGGCCTTAAGGAAAATGTTATCATCGGTAAGCTTATTCCCGCAGGTACAGGTATTGGCAAGTACCGTGCGGTAGAGGTTGTTGACGAGAACAAAATCGAGGAAGCTGACGCTTATGTAACAGATGCTCAGTCTGTCAGCGCTGATAACGATGCAGCTTGTTCTCCCGAGGCTCTCCCCGAGGCAGAGCTTGACGATCCCTTCGGCAACGATATAATCGCATAAAGACTTTAGGTTAGAAGGTAGAAATTTCAAAAAATCTCCTATAACCCGGGTTTTTGACAACAAATATTAACATATAATGGCGATTTTCTCTAAAATCCGGGGGAGTCGCCATTATTTATGCACAGACAAATAAAGCGGTTTGATGCTTTGTGTACGCTATTGACTTTTTTGTTAGTTCGTGTTAAAATATAGTTACGGTGTATCTTTCCGTATTCATTAAATTAAGGACAGCTTTTATGAACAGTATAGATAACAACGTCAAGGTTTCAGAGGCTAATCAGCCCGAGGCTGAAGCTGAGGCGAAAATTCTTGTTTCGGTTATAGTTCCTATCTACAATGCCTATGACTATCTTCAGACAGCTCTTGATTCTATTCTTGACCAAACACTTCGTGACATTGAGGTTATATGCATTGATGACGGCTCAACCGACCGCTCTATCGAGATAATCAAAAAATATCACGATAAGGATAAGAGAATAAGGGTAGTAACCGAGAACAATGCAGGCGTTTCAACTGCAAGAAACAAGGGAATTGCCAGAGTTCGCGGTGAGTATACAATCTTCCTTGATGCCGACGATTTTTACGAGCCTAACCTTCTTGAGCGCCTTTATAATACTGCAACCGAGGGTAATCTTGATATTGCTATTGCAAAATACGATATCTACAATGCCAAGACAGGAAGATTTGTACCTGCTATCGACGAAACCCACGGCGATATTTACTTAAGAGGTGCAGTTGTTTCCAAAAACGAGTACCCTGACCATATTTTTGAGAGCACGACAGGCTATGTTTGGAACAAGCTTTTCAAAACGGCTATGATAAAAGAAAAGGAGCTTAGCTTTGCTCCCGAGCTTTATATATTTGAGGACGTTTACTTTGTTTGCGCTGCGCTGTCCTTTGCCGACAGGGTCGCGCGGATTGATGATGTTCTTATACATCACCGTGTATACTCCGACCAGGCAAGGGCAAAGCTCTTCCGCAAGTATTATAACAATGTTCCCGAGGTTTATCTTAAAATTAAGGAATTCCTTATGCATAACGGAATGTATATTCCGTTAAGCCTCTCTTATCTTAACCTTTCCGCAAGCCGTTGTTATAAAATATTTAACCTGCTTACAGGTGAGGCAAAGCGGGACTTCTGGAATATGCTTCATACAGGCAAGGCTGAGGCTATGGGCTGGTACAGGCACGACAGCTCCGACTTTGAAAGCAAAGAGGTATATGACTTTGTAGCCAATGTTGGTCTTTATTCCTTTGAGCAGTATGAAAAAAGGAAAAAGCGAGGCAAAGAGCTTGATACAGAAAACCTTCCTATTGACAACCTGAACAAAAAGATAAAGAAAGCTAAGCGTAAAGAGAAAATATCCGACGCAAGCCACACTCTCTTCGGAAAATTCAGAAGAAAAAAGAATAAATGAATAAAAAAGCAACCGCCCGGACATAAAAAACGGGAAAGGTTGCTTTTTGTTTTAGAAGAAAAGCACTATGAGAACCCGGAGGTATTTATGGAAAACAAAGATAATTGGCTTAAGGAGTTAGACGTGTTTGAAGGCTTTTTGGCAGAAGAAGAAAAAAGTATAGCTACCGTAAAAAAGTATATACACGATGTAAAATGCTTTATAGCATATATGTCGGATAAAGAGCTTACAAAGCAATCGGTTTTAGATTATAAGGCCGAGCTGTCAAAAAGGTATGCGGTTGCCAGCGCAAATTCTATGATTGCAGCATTCAACAGCTTTTTGAAATTTTGCGGTAGGGGAGAGCTTTGCGTAAAACAATTTAAAGTTCAAAGAGAAGCCTTTTGCTCTGAGGAAAAGGAGCTAAGCAGGGCAGAGTACTCTCGTTTGCTGGCTGCCGCCAGAAGAAAGAAAAACGAGAGGCTTGACCTGTTGATACAAACGGTGTGTGCCACTGGAATCAGAGTAAGCGAGCTTGAATTTATCACAGCAGAGGCGGTAAATGCAGGTGAAGCCGTTGTCAGATGCAAGGGCAAGAGCCGACGGGTTTTTATTCTTCCTGAGCTGAGGAAAAAGCTGACAAAATATATTAGGTCGAAAGGGATAAAAAACGGAGCTGTATTTATTACCTCGGGCGGAAAACCAATGAGCCGCAGTAATATATGGCGTGAGATGAAGAGCCTGTGCGCTGATGCCTGTGTTCCTGCCTCAAAGGTTTTTCCGCACAATCTAAGGCACCTGTTTGCCAGAACATTTTACAGCATTGAAAAGGATATTGCGAAGCTTGCCGACATTCTCGGACACGCAAGTATAAACACCACACGCATATATATTGTAAGCAGCGGTTATGAGCACAGACGTAAAATGGAGCAAATGCACCTGATAATATAAAAAACTCACTATGTGTTTTATAGGTAAAACAACATAATGAGAATTATGTATCAAGCATTAGGGATTAATTTTAAATTACATAACCAAGGGATTTAAATTATAGCACAAGGATAAATAAAAATCAATAGGAATTCATTAATTTAAATATCGATAGCGCAACAAAAAAGGCCTCTTTACAACATTTTTTTAAGAAAAGAGTCAAAAGGCCTCTTTTGTTACGTTTATTTTTTTATTTGAGAAAAATATAAAAAATGTCATTCTACTTAATACAACATAATTCTCATTATGTTATATGTATTATTATTGTATGCCTTCTATAGATTGTTAGAAAGGAGATCTTACGGTGGTTAAGAAGGAAGCGTGGAGAATTTTTTTATTATTGTTTGGAATTTTGGTGCTTCTTTGCAGCTGTTTTTTGGTCTATGTATTCTCGGAATCAAATTACGGTAATATAATCGATGTTGATATTGAGGATGGCGTATCTGAAAAGGTAGAGTTTAAAAGTTTTCATATTCTGCCCGGCGAGTCCTGCTCTTATGTCCTCAGATTAAATATGAAGACTGCAGGTGATTACAAGCTGCAGCTTGATTTTGAGAGAGTAAGCAGTCATAATCTTGAAAAATATGTAAATGTAAAAATATTGGTTGGCGGAAGAACTCTTTGCGACACACCTCTATTTGAGTTTTTGTCGGCGGACTGTCAAGGCATAAGCTATACTATGAACTCAGGCCTGCCTGAAAATATTGAAATAATCTACTACATACCCGAAGAGGTTGGCAACGAGGCGCAGGGGGCTTATACAACCTTTGATTTGCACATAACAGCCGGTCTTACAGAGGATTAAATTATATGAATTTAAAAATAACAGAGCTAAAAAATATAGATTTTAAAAAAATCGGAAAAATTGCTTATAACGTAATAATGTACTTTTTCCTAGCTGTATGCGCTATTGCTCTTGTACTTACAATAACGGCAAAAAGAAGTGACGACGGTGCAGCTGAAATATTTGGTTATCAGTTAAGAACGGTTCTTACTCCGTCAATGGAAAAATGTGACGAAACCGATGTTTCGGGCTTTGGAATAAAAAGCATACCGAAAGATTCAATGATACTTGTTCAGTCTGTACCTGAGGATAAAGCCGAGGCTGACAAATGGTATTCCGAGCTAAGAGTAGGCGATGTTCTTACATTCCGCTATGTTTATGTAACGCAAATAACCATAACCCACCGCATAACCTCAATAACAGAAAAGGAAAGCGGCGGTTACATAATCGAGCTTGCGGGAGATAACAAAAGCTCTGATACAAGCCAGCTCTACCAGACAATAGATACCTCAGACGAGACAAGCCCAAGTTACGTGCTTGGCAAGGTTACGGCTGTATTTTCTGTGCTTGGATTTATAGTAAGTCTGCTTAAAACACCTATCGGACTTATATTTATTGTAATTATTCCTTGCTTTATAATTATTCTTCTTGAGATTTTAAAGATACTTGGCGCATATAATGCCGTAAAGCAGAAGCATAGTAAAGAAGAAGCCAAAAAGAAGGATGAAGAGCTTGAGGAATTAAAGAAGAGACTCGCAGCTTTAGAGGGTAAAAATTCCAAAAGTCAAGAAAGCTGTTCAGCCGACAAGGAAAGCGAAGCTCTGAATGCAACCACCGAAGAATCTCTTACAGAAAGTGAGGAGGAAACCAAGATATGAAGGCTTTAATAATTACTGTTATGGTGCTTCTGTTCCTCTTTGCGGTGGAGTTTATAGCCTGCGCCCTTGTAAGTCTTGTGACATCAAAGAAAGAAGAGGAGATAGATTAGTGACCGTGAGGCGGTGGCAGACTTTCCTAACTTATGACCTAAAAAAGACTTGATTGGCTGTGTTAAAATGCAGCTTTCAATAAAAATCTTCAAAGAAAGGAGGAATACTTGTGAAAGCGAGAAGAAGAGATATTCTGATATCCTGTTCGATTATTCTGCTTTGCTTAGCTATTGTGGTGGGTGTTTCTTATGCGCTGTTCACCGATTCGGTGTCTGTACAGAACCACCTTCAAGCGGGAACTCTCGATGTAGACCTGTATAGAACCAATCTTAAATATAATGTTCTTGATACAGAAGACGGTTATTTCAATGAAATTGCAGATAATTCAAGGGTTGAATTTACCGATTCTACCGAAGAGAACATTTTCGGCATTGATACCCAAGATGCAAAAATTGCTCCCGGAAGCTACTTTGAGGCAGAGCTTGAGCTTGAAAACAACGGTAATGTTGCATTTACATACGGCGTTAAGATTGTAATGTCAAAGGATGCAACAAATGACCACCACCTAGAGGAGCAACTCCTCGTAACCATTACCCAGGACCGTAACGGAAACGGCACCATTGAGGCAGAGGAAAAAACCTGTGCACCCCTTAGTAACTTTATCGGTGACACTCCATACGCCTTTGGCGAAATGGCGGCAGATGATGATGCTCAGAGCTTTACAGTTAGGCTTGAGTTCCAAAATCTTGCAAATGACGTAAACAACAAAGCTCAGACAGAGAAAGCAGCATTTGATCTGATTGTCGTTGCAACTCAGAAAACAAACAGACCTTAACACGTAAGCAAGGCTTACACCGGCTTCGCAGACGGACTTTGCGAGGCTCGTAATTAAACAAAGTCCACAGTAAAAGAAAGGCAAAAAAATGAAAAAGAATGCATTAATTTCCTCGATACTTACTATCGCTCTTTGCGTTAGCCTTATCGCAGGCTCTACCTTTGCGCTCTTTACTTCTGAAGATGCTATTAACGTAGCAGTAAACGCAGCAAAGGTTAATGTTGTAGCAGAGGTTGGTGATTTTGAAACCTACTCTATGGATGTACTCCAGCCCGCCGGCAAATTTGAAAATGGCGGTACTGCAGTATACAACGCAGAAACAGGTATATTCACTCTTACAAATATTGCTCCCGGTGATAGAGTCGAGTTCCCTATAAACATTACTAATAACAGCAATATCAATATTCAGTATAGAGTTAAATGGACTGTTAACGGAGAGCTTATGGATGCTCTTGTTGCAACCGTTGATGATGTTGCCTTGACTACTACCACATCAGACTGGGCGCTTTGGACCACCGCTGAGGATAAGACCAAGACCCTCCAGCTTTCCGTTGAGCTTCCTGTTGATGCCGGTGACGAATACCAGGAAAAGACAGCCGAGGTTGCATTTGTTGTAGAGGCAGTTCAGGGTAACGCCATTGTAGAAGAGGTTACTACCGCAGACCAGCTTAAGTCGACTCTTATGATGGGCCGTACCGCAACTCTTGGCGCTGATGTGGAGCTTGACGCAGCTTCCGCAATCGCTATTCCTGCAGGTGCTGTTGCAACCATCGACCTTGGCGGATATACCCTTACAGGTAATAATTCGAGAAACGACGGAGCTGTTATAGTTAACAACGGTACACTTAACATCGTAGGTACTACCGGTACACTTACTAACAGCGCAGTAAATGGTGGTGCAATCATTGAAAATAATGGAAGCCTCACTATTGAAAGCGGTAATATCGTTGGCGCTCCTTTAGGAGAGGGTTCTTACCCCAAGTATCCTGTGCTTTCTATAGGTGGTGAGTTGATTATTAACGGCGGCTCTGTATCCGGTCAGCGCGGTGCTGTTTCTATTGAAGGCGGTAACGCAGAAATAAACGGCGGTACGTTTACAATAGATAACTCGGCAGATGAATATAATGTAAGTCGCTACACCATAAATTGCGAAAATTACGGAACAAACGTTGTTATCAATGGCGGTACATTTGAGAACAACACTACTGTTGTAAATGGCAGTGCGGTTGTTGCTCCCAGAGGCGCTACCATTGAGATTAACGGCGGTGATTTCAAATTTGCAGGAACCGCAGGCGGTCAAAACGGTGTATTCCAGCTCTATATGGGCTACGGCGCTCCTATCAGAGTTAATGGCGGTACATTCAATGATAGTACCATTACTAGCAACCAGATAACTATTGGTAAGTACTACGAGGCAGCACTTGACACAGCAACCGGCATCTACACAGTACAGGTTAAAGACGGTGTTATCTTCGTTAAGAACGACGCTGAGCTTGCAGCCGCTATCGATACTATAAATACTGACAGCACCTACTGGAATAAACCTGTTACTATTGTACTGGTGGCCGGTGAGTACTCCGGAGAACATACTGTTAAGCAGTACCCCGGATATAACGCAGGAGGCGCATATGTTGATGTAAATTCGACTACTGATTATATAGACCTTACCATGGATGCTAAAGACGGTGTTCTCTTTACTGGACATCTTACGGTTATAGGTAACGGTAACGGTGGCGGATATGCAACCAATCATATCGGCACTACCTTTAATAACTTCACCTTTGACGCTGCAAATTCTTATGTAAGCGAAACAACAAGAAGAAATGTACTTCTTAAGTACGGTACTGACAATGTTATATTTGACGGTTGTACCTTCAAGAATGCTACTCATATCAACGTTGGTGAATCCGGCACAGGCTCTGTATTTAATACAGCTTTCGTAAATTGCACCTTTGATAATGGCGGTGTTATTTCCGGATATTGGCCCGGCTCTAGCCAATCTACTCTTACTCTTGATAACTGTAACGGAGATATGGGAAATAAGGGTATTGTAAATGCCCAGAAGGCCGGTTATATAAGTGTTGTAAAGAGCACTCTTAAAGCGGGCGAATATGGCTTCAGAACTAATTCGGGTATGAATATATCGGTTGAAGATTCTTCTATTACCATTCGCGACAAAGCGCCTCTCGTATTCTTTAGAGGTACGGCAAGCTCTGCAACCTTTACAAACTGTGATTTGAGTTACGCAACTCCTGTTGCTTACTTGAATGGTGCAAATTCCAACAACACCAGCATGACAATTGATGGCGCAGAGGTTGTTGTTACGTCTGCTTCCGAGCAAACAGGCTTCTCTTCAGCAGTTGCAAGCGGTGATAACGTAACTGTCAATCTTGGCGAGGGCAATTATTCCATGCCCTCTGCTTCATCTAAGGATATTACAATTATAGGAACTGAAGATACTGTAATTAATGTAACTACTCCTAATTTGAGCGGAAGCAAAGTGTCGTTTGAGGGTGTTACGGTAAAAACCAGTAATGCTAACTATCAGGGCGTTCAGCATGTTGACACCGTTACTTATACCGATGTTACTTTTGATGGCGGTATGAATCTTTACGGAAAAAAGGTTGTGTTTAACAACTGTGTGTTCAATTTGACAAGCCAGTATATCTGGACTTATGATGGACAGATAGTAGAGTTTAATAATTGCGTATTTAATACACAGGGCAAGGCAATTCTTGTTTATAACGAGGGCAGCAGTTCTTCCTCTGTAACTGTCAAGGATTGTACCTTTAATGCAACAAAAGCAGCTTATACTTGGGACAATCAGTACGTAGCTGCTGTTGAAGTAGATGCAAGCGAGGCAGACGAGGAAGGTAGAATCTTTACTGTAAACTTTGAAGGCACCAATACCGTAAACTTTACCGGTACTGCTGCTGACGGCGAGGGTAACAGCGGATTCAATGGACTTTACAGAGTAAAGAATGCTTCGGTTTCGCTTACTGATCACTACACAATCAATGTAGATGGCGAACAGGTGCTTCCCACTCCTTAATTTGCTATAGTTTCCCCTCTCCGCGAGGGAGGGTAACTCCAAGAAACTTCTGTTATAATACAAAGCTAAAAAGCAAAATGACCCACCTCAGCGAGGTGGGTCTAATCTTTAGGCAAGAGAGAATAATCCGAACTCGCTCTAAAGCCTGAATTTTCAGTGCTTTCGGCACTTATCACTCTTGCAAAGTCTACACTTGGCTGCGAGCGCCAAGCACCAAAATCATCTTAAAATTAAGGCTTTAGAGTTCTGCGAATTTGAAAGATAGCTGATTTTGCGTAAGGCAAGGTGAAAATTCGAGATAATATGCGGATATTATAAGGATTTTTACCGAAGTATTACACGAAATCAGTATCCTTCAAACGGGTTCGGATTATTCTCTCTTGCCTAGCCGTAAGAGAGTCGAACTAATAAGTCTTGCGACGATAAATTTTAGCGTCTTTCGTCGCACCGAGCCTTGTAAAGTCGTACTTAACTGCAGCTCGTTACAACAAAATCCATCAAAAATTTATTCGCCGTAAGATGCGTAGCAGTTTTGAAATAATAGATTGTTTCAGAGTCGAGCTGATTTTTTTGAGGAATATGCGGATATTTAAGAAAAAATTAGCGATGATTATGGAAAAATCTATATTTCAAAACCTAATGAGTTCGACTCTCTTACGGCTAGCCTTCCCCTCGGAGGGAAAGCCTATTAAAGGGGCTTTTTTGAAATCTGTGCGTAGGGGCGTGGGTATGCGGGGGGAGTTTTTGTACCCTTTTCTACCGAGATTATTGGGTGGGTGATAGGCTCCTGTCCCTCAGCCTTAAGGGTTATAATATCAGCTGTTGGATTTTTGCCGCCAAGAATTGCAAAGGCGCGCTTTGCTCCACTCAGCTCAAATTCTGCATTCTTGCCTTTCATACTGAGAAGCTTTCCGCCAACCTTAACATAAGGCAGGCACAGCTCGGAGAGAATCTTAAGCTCCGCAACGGCTCTTGCTGTTGCATAGTCAAACTTTTCGCGGTATTCGGGGAGCTTCGCACCGTCCTCAGCGCGCATTGTAACCGCAGTAACATTTTTAAGCCCGAGAAGCTCTGCCGTTTCTCTTACATAATTAACCCGCTTTTCGGTAGAGTCCATAGCAAGAATTTTTATGTCATCACGCACAAGAGCCAAGGGCAGGGTAGGAAAGCCCGCACCGCAGCCAACGTCAATAACAGATGCTCCTTTTTTTATCTTAGAGGCAAGAGCAACACAGTCGGCATAATGGTTTAAAATTATCTTTTTCGGCTCGGTTATAGCCGTAAGATTGTACTTTTCGTTCTCCTCGAGCATTCGCTTTGTTAAAAGGAGAAATTTATCCACCTTTTCAAGGTTAAGATGTGATGAAAGTCCGTTTTGGGAAAAGGTCTTTGTAAGATAAGACTTAAATTCCTGCTCGTTTATTTCTATGGGCATACTGTCTGCCTCCTGTAAATTTCTTTTAGATAATTATAACACACTTTTACTAATAAATCAACCGCTATATATTGACTTTTAAAGAAATATAGAGTATAATTGATTTATACAAAAACTTTTATGGATCCTATCATGAGACAGAATTTTGATAGCAATATGTTGATACAAAAGGGTGTAAGCCGCCCGGGAATAAAGTATCACGAAATAGACGAGCCTGAATTTAAGGTTTACGGTGTCCTTTACGAGGAGGGCGCTTTTGTAAGAATGCCAAAGGCGGTCGCTGAGACTGTAAGCGCAGGAATTGCTCAGGACTATATAACAAATGCAGGCGGAAGAATTCGCTTTGTTACAGACAGCCCCTATATTGCCGTATCAGCCGAGCTTACCCACATTTATCAGATATCGATTATGAGTATTGAGGCTACCTGCGGTATGGACGTTTATGCAGACGGTAGATTTCTCGGCATTGTTCGCCCGAATATTGATGAGCCAAGCGTTCATATTTCCGAGATTGTTAATATGTGCGAGGCGGGGGAGCATATTGTTGAAATAAATATGCCTCTTTACACAGGTGTAAAGAATATGGTTATAGGACTTGACGAAAATGCAGTCTTAAAGCCCGCGCCCGAGTATAAATACGAAGCTCCGATAGTCTTTTACGGCTCGTCTATAACCAACGGAGCCTGTGCATCCCGCCCGGGACTTGCCTATACCTCAAGGGTTGCGAGGGCGCTTGATGCAAATTATAAAAATCTCGGCTTTGGCGGTCTATGCAAGGGCGAAAAAGCAATGGCGGAATACATCGCCGGTCTTGATATGAGCCTCTTTGTCCTGGATTATGACTATAATGCCCCCACACCCGAGCACCTGAGGGCTACCCACGAGAATGTGTATAAGACCGTAAGAGAAAAGCACCCCGATACACCCATAGTTAT
>JAZOVF010000020.1:0-36348 GCA_045658565.1 Eubacteriales bacterium | reverse complement strand
TGAATGTGTTATGCACGCCGCCAGCGTTAATCCTGAGCCAGGATCAAACTCTCTAAAAAATGTTTATCTAAATTCTCCTAAGAGAACCTAAATTCTTTTTCAGAGCTATTTAAATCTAGCTTTTTCTTACTTTTGAGTTATACTCATTGTGTTTGACAAGATTGCACAATTAGTGCTTAAATCTTTGCTTGTGTTGTTCAATTTTCAATGATCAATTTGCTGTCCCTCGCGAGTCAGCTTGTCTATTATACTACAAAACTTGAAGCTTGTCAATACTTTTTATTGAAAAAAATCATTTTTTTGAATTATTGTGCAAAATTTATAGAATAATTTAGATATGGGGGTGATTTTTTGACATCTATTGTAGTGCGAACACTAATAATTTATGTTCTGCTTGTGTTTTCCTTAAGAATTATGGGAAAACGGCAGCTTGGCGAGCTTGATGTAGGAGAGCTTGTCTCTACTCTTCTTATTTCTGAAATAGTCGCAATACCTATCGACGACCCGGATATTCCCCTGCTTAACGCAATTATACCCACTCTTTTTATCATATCTATTGAGATTATTATTTCCACATTAAAAAACAAATCAGAAAAGCTAAAAAACACCATAGAGGGTGTTCCCTCTTATATAATATATAAAGGAAAGCTTTTGCAAAAATCTCTGCTAGAAAACAGAATATCGATAAACGAGCTTCTGGCGGAGCTTCGCACCCAAGGCATTGGCGACAT
The DNA here is from genome assembly GCA_045658565.1 of Eubacteriales bacterium. GTDB lineage: Bacteria > Bacillota > Clostridia > Oscillospirales > CAG-272 > UBA1740. The sequence continues at coordinate 35,617 of JAZOVF010000020.1, read as the reverse complement.
CTCGGAAGTTGAGTACGGAATAATCGAACAAGGCGGACAGCTTTCTGTTATAAAAAAAGATGCATCTCCACTTTTTCACCCTGTTATTATCGACTGTGAAATTATAGAGTCAACGCTCAAAAAGCTTGGATATAACGAAGAGTGGCTTAACAAAGCATTGAAATCATTAAATCTTTCGGTTTCCGATATTCTTTTAATGACGGTAAACGATAGCGGAGAGATATCCGTAATAAAAAAGGACGGTAGCTTCTAAAATGAAAACAAAGTTGTTTGCCTATATTACAATAATAGTTATAATCACAGCCGTTTCATTCAATACATTTTATCTTGATAAAGAAATATCAGAATTATTAAGTGAAGTTACGGCACTTGATTTAGATGATAATAATGCACTTGATACATCTACCGAAATCTTTGAAAGATTTAAGCATGCGGAAGCCTATATCAGTATTACTGTAAGCCACGACGACCTAACAAACATTGAGGATATCTTTGCCGAGCTTGTTGGTTATTTAACAGTTGATGACACAGAGGGGGCCAAGGTAATAAAAAACCGCCTGATAAACTCTCTCGAGCATCTCGGGCGGTTGTCAGGTTTTAATATTGATTCGATTATCTGAATTCTGTCATATCCTCAAAGTATGCGCGCTCACGCACTATTGAGTACCCCTCTTTGGTACAGTCGGGGTTAGACAGAATTCCGGTCTTTTCACGAAGGGCCTTTATAACATATTCGGGGTTTAAAAATGTTGATGGGTCTGACGAAAGAACTGCTGAAATGCGGATATTTTCACCGTCAAGGACTGCTGAAGCAGACCTTATCAGGGGTTTTATATCGACAACAGCTTCCCCGCTTTTTGTATTCTTGAACACTCCGATTTTTTCTTCGTTAAGTGCTTTATCACAGGCCTGGGCAAGAGTCTTGTCTGCGTTATCTGTTTTTACCAACAAAGTATAGGAAAGCCAACGCATTTCTGTAAATTTGGTTTCGGGGTAATATGCCTCCAACACCTGCATTTCATCGGTCATATTCTCATTAAGTACACGCAAAGCATCGTCTGTATTCATGCGCTCTGTGAGCCTTACGTCCATAAATTCAGAAAAACTCTCCGTGCCTATGGACAAGGGAGCTGCAAACACCATTTTAGGCTTCGGGTTAAAGCCCTCGGTATACCATATAGGCAACTTTGCTCTTATTATGATTTTATGCATTGTGCGAACAAGGTCAAGGTGGGAGATATACTGAAGCTTTCCGGTCTTTTTAAACCTTATTCTGAGGGTGATTTTAGAATTATTGTCTACTTGCACCATCTGTTTTTACCTCCCAGCTTATTTGCTCCGCATCCGCTGCACTTTTCGGCACAGGAGGGTGTTGTTTCGCCCTTATACGCCTTGTCACGCTCACGGCGCAGGAATTCCTTAGTTACACCGATGTCGATAATATCCCACGGCAAAACTTCATCTAGGCCAAATCCGCGTGTGGTATAAAAGTCGGGGTCAATACCGCATGCCTCGAAGGCAGAAATCCACCTGTCATAATCAAAATATTCATCCCAGGCATCGAATATAGCCCCATTTTCAACTGCATATGCAATAGCGGGAGCCAGGCGTCTGTCGCCTCTGGCAAACACCGCTTCTATAAAGGATACCTTTGCCTCATGGTAGGTGTATCTTACACGTCTGTCTGTTATACAGTCGCGAAGGTGCGCCTGTTTTTCCATAAGAAGCTCGTAGGAATCCTGTTTTTCCCACTGGAACGGAGTAAAGGGCTTAGGAACAAAGCAAGAGACGCTTATGGTAACACCTATACCCTTAGGACGCTCGGGCTTCGGGAGCTTGAAATACTCGCCAACAACCTTTGTTGCAAGTGCTGCAATACCTGCAATATCATCAAAGGTTTCGGTAGGCAGACCGTTCATAAAGTAGAGCTTAATATTGCTTTTTCCGCCTCGGAATGCTATTCCGACAGAGCGCATAAGGTCCTCTTCGGTAACATTTTTGTTAATAACGTCACGAAGTCTTTGAGTTCCCGCCTCGGGGGCAAAGGTTATACCGCCTGTTCTTACAGAGGATACCTTTTGCATAAGCTCCTCGGAAAAGCTGTCTATTCTAAGCGATGGCAGAGACAGGCTTACATGAGCATCGTCGGTCCAAGCAAGCAGGTCGTCTGTAAGCTTTGGAAGCTCTGAATAATCGCTTATTGAAAGCGAGATAAGCGAAATCTCATCATATCCCGTGTTATCGAAGAGGCACTTTGCTTGCTTGCATAGAGTTTCGGTAGATTTTTCTCTTATGGGTCTGTATACCATACCCGCCTGACAGAAGCGACAGCCTCTTATGCATCCTCGGTAGACCTCAAGAACAATACGGTCGTGAACTGTTTCGATATAAGGCATTACAAGCTTTTCGGGATAGGGTGCCTTATCCATATCTGCAACTATTCTCTTGCGGATTTTTGTCGGAATATCGTCATAAAGAGGTCTGTATTCCTTTATAGTTCCGTCATCATTATACGAAACATCATAAAGCGAGGGAATATATACTCCCTCAATATGTGCTGCCTCTCTGAGAAAGTCCGCTCTTGTGTAGCTTCCCTCCTCTTTCATCTTTATATAAAGATTACATATCTCAAGAAGCACCTCTTCGCCCTCGCCTATATTGATAAGGTCAAAGAAATCGGCAATAGGCTCGGGGTTATATACACAAGGGCCGCCACCTACAATTATAGGCGTGTCCTCACCTCTGTCCTTTGCCAGGAGGGGGAAGCCTGCCATTTTTATCATAGCCAATGCTGTGGTGTAGCAAAGCTCATACTGAAGTGAAAAAGCTACCATATCAAAGGCAGAAAGAGGGTCACCGCTCTCCTGCGCGGTAAGCGGAATATCATACTGCCTCATTTTTTCCTGCATATCTGTCCAAGGAGCATACACTCTCTCGCACCAGATGTTTTCATCTGCGTTTATAGTATCATACAAAATACGCACACCGAGATTTGACATTCCAATCTCATAAGTGTCGGGAAAGGCAAAGGCAAAACGGCACTTAACCTTATCCTTATCCTTTATTACGCTGTTGTACTCTCCACCTATGTATCTTCCGGGCTTTTGCACAGATTTTAAGACGGAAGAAGGAATTTTACTGTTATGCATTACATATCCTTTCATGTTCTTTCGCTAAACTTTGCGCCGCCTGAAAAAAGGCGGCGCCGAAGAATTTATTTGGTTTCTTTCTTATCATCCTCAAAGGTTTTGCGGCTGACATATCTCAAAGCAACGCACCATCCCAGATGCCAAAGGCCGTATACAAAGGACGGAATTGATATACCAAGAGTTGAAATTACAAGTGCTATCGCAGCTGCAATACTCAAGGAATAAAGAGCTGAAACTGAAATTCTGTCAGCAAACAGCTTGTACTTTCTGGTTAAAAGAATTGTATTTATGGCATTTATCTTATCACCATAGGTCACAAGTCCTGTGCCAACTCTACGATAAATTCTTTCGTTTTCTGCACGGGGCGTAAGCTTTTTAACAACCCTCATACAATCCGCTCCTGCAGACAGCATCTGCAAAAGCTCGTTTGAAAGATTGGGGTCATTTGTATAGATAAGAGGAACGATGTTTTCTTCTCTAAGAGACGGAAGAAGCATAGTAAACTCTTCTGAGAAGGAATAGCGTATGTAGAACTTAGCATACACCTCTCCGTTCTCTGACGCATACATAATTTTTGTAGTATCGGCACCAACCTCAGCCGAGCCGCTCTGAGGAACAGCAATACCGTGGCGCTTCATATACGACTCTGTTCCCGCACAGATACGTGTTCCCGAAATATCACCTGACACACCGTCGGCCTCAATCTGTACATCTGACGCTGGAGCATGGCGTACTCTGTTATCAAGTGCCTTTGCAAATATTTTATAAAGCGGGCCGCCGACAACAGAAAACAGCGAATACATCTGGCGCATAGCACGCTCAATATTATCTCTATCTCCGTAAAGGATAAAGCGCTTAAGGTTAACATCCTCTATTCCGAAAATTTCAGAATCCTCAAAGGCTATAACATCCACCCGTGAAAAATCATCATAGGATTTTTCACCAACAACGGTACTCTCCTCTGCCAGGGCTACTGTCTGAGCATCAAAGTATGAAATTTTGCCAGAAAGCATAACAAAAGCAGGACATGAAACAAGGAACACAAGTGTAAAAGCGGATACTGCCGCAACTACTCCGCCCGGAATAAACAGGGCTATAAGAGCGCTGAGAAGCGCAGCTCCGAGAGGAATAGCAAACAGAGTAGCAACCTGCTTTTTCTTATCTGTATTTTTTGATGTTCTTTCAAAGAAATCGGCAACAAAGGCTGCGCGGAATATGCGAGATGTCTTTGAATTAAATTCATCAACAAGACCGTCAAGAGCAACATTTTCTTCGGGAAGCTCTCTGGTCATTGTTATATCAAGTATTTTCTTTTCGGAATTCTTGGATATCTGCTTGAAGGCTATAAAATCAGCCTTGTTGCGATAATAGGATGCAACAACCGCCACAAGGGCATACAGCGAGAAGATAAAGCCGTAAAGCGGATATTTTCTTGCCGAAATCGCAATCAAAAGTACCGAGTACAAGAGGACTATTACAAATCCAAGGGGCAAAGCAAGCTCATAGGAGAAGTTCTTTTCGATAAGTCTTTTTACCGCTTTGATGGTTTCGGGCAGCGAGAGCATAAACACACAACCAACAAGCAACAAATCAAGAGTTGCCGATGCTCCGAAGAAGGTTGAGGTTGGGAGCATTTTTGCGGGAATGCTTCCTGTTGAAACAAAAAGCTCGAAAACAAGCAGAATAACCGAGAATATCCCAATCATTCCCATACGTATTTTATGAGCTACACCGCTGTCGATAAACATATCCTTAAAGCTATCACGCTGAGATTGATGTGTAAACTCGGTGCGCTTTGCTTTAGAATCCTGGGGCACCTCGGTCATAACAAATGCGGGAAGCTTTTCGTCTGTTTTTTTCTCTTCCCCGTCGGAATACTCCTGAATCTTAACATTTCCGTCAGGGTCGGGTAATTCATAATTTTCAAGAGCAGTAGTAACAGATTCACCCTCCTCGGCGGCAGGGCTTTCGGAAAGCTCTTCCGCCTCCTCGGTCACAGAAACAAGGTTTTCCTCCTGGGATACCACATCATCCTCGGGCGCTTTAGCAATCAGCTTCTCTATCTCCTCAATTTCGGATTCAAGAGTAGGCTCTGCTTCGGCAGGCTCTTCCTTCACCTCTTCCTCACGGAATTTAAACACATTAAGCATTTCAGGCTCAGGCTCGGCGTTTGATACATTTACAACCACCTGCTCTGCGGGAGTAGAATCAATTTCTGCCGTAGGGTCAATATTATCGAAAATCTTTGTTTCGGACAAATCAACAGTCTCGCTGACCTCTACTCTTGCCGATCTACGAAGATCGTACATAGAAGCTTTAGAGCGTGTATCTACGGTTTTTCTGTACTTTTCACTAGCCTCGGTAAAGCGAGGTACATAAACCGACCTGCGGGTAAAGCTTGTAACAGCTTCGGGAGTCGAATTCTCTTCAGCGGGCTGAGACACAGTAGCCTCATTGCTTTTTGCCGCAGGGGGTGTGCCGATAACAAATTCTTCTGTTATAGGCTCTACTATCTTTTCAACCGTATCATCATCTTTGTTTGTATCCTTTGACACCTCGAAAATAAAATTGTCTTCCTTTACGGGGGTGCCGATTTCAAATTCAACCACGGGAATTTCTGTAGTTTTTTCGGTCTCTGCTTTACCAAGACCAAGCTCACCGTCAAAGCTGAGCTGTCCGTCAAGATTTTTGTTTTCCATAGCTCAAACTACCTCCCTTTAAGATTTCTTTGTCTTCTTATTTCAGAAAGAATTACCGCTGCGGCACAGGAAACATTCATAGAATTTACCTGCCCCAAAAGAGGAATAGAAACTGTAAAGTCGCACTTTTCCTTTACCAATCGGGAAATTCCAAAGCCCTCGCTTCCAAGAACAAGAGCCACAGGACCTGTCATATCCGTATCGTAATACAGCGATTCACCCATATCTGCGGCATATATCCAAAGCCCGCGCTCTTTAAGCTCATCAATTACCGACGCAATATTAGTAACCTTAGCAACCCTCATATGCTCAACTGCACCGGCAGATGCCTTGGCAACCGTTGATGTAAGACCAACAGACCTGCGCTTTGGTATGATAACACCGTGTGCACCAAGGCACTCGGCAGAGCGTATTATTGCTCCAAGATTATGGGGGTCCTCAATACCGTCGGCAACTATTATGAGCGGAGGCTCACCCGTCTGCGCCGCATAATCCAAAATATCATCGATAGTGTAATAATTGCGCTCGGAGGCTATTGCAACAACGCCCTGGTGGCGCTGACCGCCGGAAAGCTGATCAAGCTTTGAGCGCTCGACTAATGCAATAGGAATTTTGCGCTCGGAGGCTATTCCGAGCAAGAGATTAAGAGACCCCTCTCGCTCTCCCGACTGGACATATATTTTTTCAATATCACGCCCGCCTGACAAAAGCTCCTTTACGGCATTTCGTCCGCTGACAACATTCTCGTCAACCTCGCGAGGCGGTCTGTAATCATGCCTGTCACGACCGAAGGTATTCCCCTCTCTTTTTTTGTTTTTATAATCCATAATATATAATCCGTTCAAACGATAAATTGTTTTGCTTTGCGATAAGCACACACTTCCGCTATTATGCTTATTATAACATAAATATTTTAATTTGTACAGTACAAATTTCAAAATATTTCTTCCTTATAAAACTTTTTTTGCATCAGGACAATCTGCTTGTTTGTTTTTTTATAACTTTCAAGGCAAAATCTATTGACAAACCGCAAAAAAAGGGCTAAAATGAACTTACGCAGATTGCATTTTGGCAGGAGACTCTCAAAAATGGCATTTTCAAAAACAAAATCTTCCCTCACCGAGGGACCTATATTCAGTAAAATGATTCTTTACGTGCTGCCTATTATGCTGACGGGAATACTTCAGCTTCTTTATAATATGGCTGACCACGTTGTAGTCGGACAGTTTTCCGGTGATGAGACAGCTTTGGCGGCTGTTGGCTCTACCGCTTCTCTGACCAACCTAATTGTCAACCTTTTTATGGGTATTACGGCTGGCTCGGGAGTAGTTGTTGCACGCAGCTTTGGCGCAAAGAATTATGACAGGCTTTCAAGGGCGGTGCATACCTCTATGCTTTTCGCTCTTATTGGAGGAATTGTTTTTTCTGTAATCGGAATTGTTGTCTCCTACCCTGCCCTCGACCTTATGGGAACAAACCACGATATAATTGACAATGCGGCATTATATATGCAAATAATTTGTCTCGGTGTTCCAGCAACAGCCGTCTACAACTTCGGAGCAACAATACTGCGCTCGGTTGGCGACTCAAAAACACCGTTATACATATTAGCTTCCTCAGGGCTTGTCAATGTTGGACTAAACCTCTTCTTTGTTATTGCATGCCACATGACAGTTGAGGGTGTTGCCCTTGCAACCATTATTTCTCAGTATATCTCGGCTTTGGTTGTTGTAATCATACTATGCAAACGCACCACCACCGTATATGCACTTAATTTTAGAAAGCTAAAAATCGACAAACAGCTTCTGCTTCAAATTCTCAGATTCGGTATTCCCGCGGGAATTCAAAGCTCTCTGTTCTCTATATCCAATGTTGCAATTACCACTGCGGTCAACGGCTTTGACACAGCTACTGTTGCAGGCAAGACCATTGCAGGAAACATTGACGGAATTCTCTACACCTCTCTCAACAGCTATCTCCACGCAGCTATGACCTTTACGGCTCAGAACTACGGTGCCGGAAAGCCCGCGAGAATAAAAAAGGCTCTCGGTTCAGCGCTTTTGCAGGTTTTGATAGTCGGAATTTCTCTCTCTGCGATAATTCTTACCTTTAGCCGTGAGTTCGGTTCTCTTTTTGTAGATAATAATGCGCTTAATAAAGATGCCGTAATAACCGCTGTTCTTGATATGCTTAAAGTTACTGTTCCTTTTTATTTCATGTGCGGAGTTATGGAAACGCTCTCGGGCGTTTTGCGTGGTCTCGGATATTCCATGGCACCTATGATTATGAGTGTGGGCGGTATTTGCGGAATTCGCATTTTGTGGATACTCACCGCCTTTCAGCTTGAGCCTTTACACAACATCGGTGGGCTTTATCTCTGCTACCCTATCACCTGGACGGCAACAGCGCTTATGCTTGCCATAACCATTCTTATCATCTGGCCTAAAGTAAAATCAAGGTTTGTTGAAACCGAAAAATAAAATCGCGGCGCTTTGGCTTTATTGTCAGAGCGCTGTTTATTTTTTAACAGATAATTTCAAAAAACTTTTCGTTACCCTTATATTGACTAATAAAAATAATAAGCGTATAATGGCTATAGCTACTATATATGCGAGGACTTTGATATGGTAAAAACAAAAAGTTTGACCGAAGGGCCTATTTTTTCAAGGCTTTTCCTTTTTACCCTGCCCATTATGGCCTCAGGGCTTTTGCAGGTCATGTACAACATGGCCGACAACATTGTTGTAGGTAGCTTTTCGGGTAATGAAAATGCTGTTGGAGCTATAGGAAGCACGGCTGCTCTCACAACCCTTATTGTCAATTTCCTTATGGGTTTTGCAACAGGCTCGGGTGTAATAATTGCCCAAAGCTATGGAGCAAAAGATAAACAGAGTTTGAAAAGCGCTATGCATACTGCCGCAGCAATCGCGCTTATCGGTGGTATATCTTTCGCAACTATCGCTTTTATTTTTTCCGAAAACCTGCTTGTGCTTATGGAAACCAAGAATGAATTCAAGGATTATGCTGTTACCTATTTTCGCATAATCTGCGTTGGTATTCCTGCTTCTACCGTGTATAATTTCGGTGCTGCCGCTCTGCGTTCTCTCGGTGATTCAAAAAAGCCTCTTTATATTCTGGGAACAACAGGTCTTATAAACGTTATTCTCAATCTTGTTTTTGTCATCGGATTTCATATGACGGTTGAGGGGGTTGCCATTGCAACCGTAACCGCTCAGTATTTGTCCGCTATCGCTGTTGTTTATTTCCTTTTAAAGCAGGATGACGAGAATTGTCGTCTAAAGCTCAAAGAAATATGTATAAACAGAAACAGTTTGATAAGAATTTTAAAAATTGCACTCCCCACAAGTCTGCAAAGCTCGCTTTTTGCTATCTCCAACATATTTATACAAATTGGCTCAAATCAGCTTTTGGCAGAACAGGTTTCTGCAAAAACCATTGCGGGAAACATAGACAATCTGGTATATACGGCAGTAAACAGCTGTTCCCACACGGCTATGACCTTTGTCGCTCAGAACTACGGTGCGAAAAGGTTTGATAGGATTAAAAAGATATCACTTTATACGGTTATACAGGTGTGTCTTGTCGGTATAATTCTCGGTCAGCTTATTCTTCTGTTTGGACGTGATATTGCCGGAATTTATATTGACCAAAATGCTTCTAACAGACAAATGCTGCTGGACTACACTCTTGAGGTAATGACTCTTATTCTCAACATATATTTTATGTGCGGAATTATGGATTCCCTTGCGGGAATGCTAAGGGGCCTTGGCAATTCATTTTTACCTATGATAATAGGTGTGTTAGGCATCTGCGGACTCAGAATGGTTTGGATATTCGTATTCTTCCCTATGGATATGTTCCATAACCTTACGGGACTTTACTTAAGTTACCCAATAACTTGGGTGTTCTGCATTATAGCCCTTGGTATCGCACTGGCGGTTGAGTGGAGAAAAAAGAAAAAACTTCTTTCTAATACCGAAGTCACCGCTATTGCAAAAATCAAATAACATTCACAAATAAAAAAGGATTTGGCAAAACCAAATCCTTTTTTATGATTCAAGGCCGACTTTACCCAACAAGGCAAGTCAGCATAGCGAGAGATTATTCCTCTGCTGCTGCTCTTTTTGCCGCGAAGCACTCGCTGCAGTAAACTGCCTTGCCTTCTGTGGGCTTGAAGGGCACCTGGCAATCCTTACCGCACTCTACGCAGACTGCATCGAACATCTCTCTTGCACCCTTCTGCGCATTCTTCTTAGCGGCACGGCACTCCTTGCATCTTGAGGGCTTGTTCTCAAAGCCTCTTGATGCATAGAACTCCTGCTCACCTGCGGTGAACACGAACTCATTGCCACAATCTCTGCACTTCAATGTCTCGTCCTGGTACATGTTTCTGTTTCTCCCTATATAGGTTTTTATATTTGCCCCGAGTCGGATTTCAACCAACGCCTTTGTTGCCAACGCTCTCCATTAAGCTACCACGGGCATAATGACAAATAAAAATTATGGAATATCCTTGGATGCCTCTCTCAAGCGGCGAAAAACACGCGCCTTTGCATTATCAACAGACTTAGATGTTCGCCCAAGCCTTTCAGCAATCCGGGCGGTCTTGTAGCCATGCATATGATAAAGGAGAACCGAATACTCGTAATCGGAAAGGACCTCCTTAGCATAGCGGATAACCCCCTCAAGATGCTCTCGCTCAAACAGACGTATATCAGGTCCATCATCACAAGCTGCACTGTCGATATTATAATCACCAAGAACAAAAATCTTGCTTCTGCATCGTTTTAAATCCACAAAATGATGATAAACGCAAACTCTGGCATAAAGACCGAAGCTTACATCTCCCTGCCCAAGGTCAAAGCTCATAGCAGCTCGGTGAAGGGCAACACAGGCCTCTGAGAAAAGCTCATCCTCATCCGGCTCACTGCCAAACTCGAAAATCATTTTCTTAACAAGAGGTGTATAGCGGCGAACAAGCTCGGCAAATGCGCTGTCATCGCGCGCTCTGCAGCCGAGAATTATTTCCTTTAACCCTGTGTTTTCGTTAAATATCATTAGTAAATTCTTCCACATTCAAATTATATATTTTTATTTACAAATTGTCAAGATTTTGTCACATTTTTTTTAAAAATTCTTCATCAATACGACAATTATCACCATAACAACAAACTGTTTTTTGTACAAATGCAACAAATCAAGTTGTTTTATGCCAAATATTCTATTCTTCCTGTCGCTGAAAACAGTACGCCTCTGTATACTCCGTCGGGCTTTGATTCAAAATTTTTCTTTATCTGCTCTGCTTCAACATACGAGTTTACAGTTAAAGAAAGCTTAAAAATCTCGCCCTGGTTGTCTTTTGCCTCAAGGGTTACCCTGTATCTTTTTGCTGCAGTTTCTTCTACCGAGGTCTTAATTACCGTTTCGTTTTTTGAAAGAGATATATGCTTTATTGCCGAGCGTAAGCTCTTTTCTCTGAACTCTTTATCAAGACTGTCGTAAAGCTCGGCAGCAACAGCCCTGCCCTTTTCAGAAATCATATAATACTTTTCACCGTCAATCTCGTCGTAAAGAAGATGCTCGGAGTCAACAAGCTCTATAAGAATTTCTTCATTATCTATAATTATTTCATTTGTATTCTCTTCAACAATCGACATTACCGTTGTTTTGTCAACAGGATAACGTATGTTATCTAAAAGAAAGAGTACAAATATTTTTAGGTCGGTTTTTGTATTAAGTTTAAATTCCTTGGATTTTTTCATTATATTGTTCCTTGATATTAAATATTGCCTTCGCTATTGAATAAAAGAAGAAAAACGCTGCAATAATTTTGTAAAAAGCGAAGGAGAATGTAATGTATAAGAGCGAAAATGAGTCCGTCTGCGAAAATATCGTATACACCGACCTCGCCTGTGAAAGATACAGAGCCAATCCGGATATTCCGGGAGTTTCGTACAAAAAAGAAGCAACAGCCGGCGGTATATGGGAAAGAATAAAGATAACCTCGTGCGACGGAGCAAAAAGCATCGGCCGTCCTATCGGCACATATGACACACTGCACACGCAAAGAATGGATCTTTTGGACAAGGATTTTATCCACGATGCAAAAAAAGAAATTGCAAAGGAGCTAAGATATCTCTTCACTAAAGAGGATATATCACCAAGACGCATTCTTGTGGTAGGACTTGGCAACAGAGGGCTTACCCACGACTCGGTAGGGTGCAGAGCAGCTGCCATGATAAAGCCGACAATGCACATTAAGGCTATGGACGAAAGTTTTTTTGCAACGCTTGAATGCTCGGAGATTGCCGTTATTACCCCCGGTGTGCCTGCAACAACAGGACTTGACTCTATTGTTACGGTAAAGGGCCTTTGCGAAAAAATACATCCCAATGCGGTAATAGCAATAGACTCTTTGGTTGCAGGGGACAAAGAACGACTTGGCTCAACGATACAGATATCCTCTACAGGCATAGCTGCGGGAAGCGGCGTTGGTAAACGCAAAGCAGCAATCAGCGAAGAAGCCACAGGTGTCCCGGTTATCGCCATAGGAGTTCCGACAGTTATCAATTCAAGCTCACTCTGCCCTGGTAAAAGTGGCGAAAACAGAGAAAAACAAAAATCGTCACATATCACAGATATGCTGGTTTGCCAGAAAGAGGTTGGTGAAATAGTTGATGCAGCAGCTAAAATTATAAGCGGCGGAATTTCGATAGCATTCGGGCTTTACGGTTAGTTAAGAATAATTTCGTCAAGCGGCAGCTTTGGAACTGCGTGATTATCCTGCTCGTCTCTATAATACTTTATATCACCGTTTTTCGCATCGGTGATATACACCTTTTCTGCAGGGTATCCGAAAGCCAAAACAAGACAGGGCTTTTGCTCCTTAACAGGTATATGCTCTTTGATTTTATCGGCGTTATAAGACCTGAACATACAGCCCCCGACACCTGCCTCAGCGGCGGTGAGAAGAACTGCCTCAGCGGCAATGCCAAGGTCTATTGCGAGAAGAGTGTCAAGCTCGGTTTCGGAGCTTACAATAATATAAGCCACGGGACGCTCGGACTCCGAGGGTCCTTTCCATTCTTTAAGATAGCCTGCAAATTTTAGTGAAGAAAATATTTCATCACAGGCATTTTTCTCATTGACAACTGTAAATCTCAGTCTTTGAAGATTTGCTCCCGAGGCTGTATATCTTACACTTTCAACAAAAGATACAAGCAACTCTCGAGAAATCTCGCGGGTAGAATCAAAGCGTCTGTACGACCGATTTTTCTTTAATAAATCAAGTATCATAAATACTCCTTAATATACGAAATCAAACTCAAAATCGTATATGCTTACAGTATCGCCCTCTTCTATGCCTGCTTTACGCAGCTTATCGATAACTCCGTTCTTAATGAGCACACGCTGGAAGAAGTTAAGCGACTCATAGTCGTCAAAGTTAATTTGACCCATAAAGTTATAGAGCCATTCGCCCTCAACAATATATTTTCCGTCCTCGTCAACTGTAACGGTTGTTTCCTTAACACCGACAGAGCTTTCAATCGCCTCTTCTTCTGCCGAATATTCGGTTTCGTAAACAGTTAGCGGAGGAAGCTCCTTGAGCTTTTCGACAGTTGTATTAACAAGCTCCTTGAGTCCCTCGCCGGTAACGGCAGAAACATACATAATAGGGTATCCAAGCTCTTCGCAATGGCTGATAAACGCCTTAACGCCATCAGACTCCATATCGGCGCTGTCTATTTTGTTTGCAACAATTATCTGGGGTCTTACCGCAAGCTCGGGGGAATATTTAAGAAGCTCGGTATTTATTTTATCAACATCATCGGAGGGGTCTCTGCCGTCTGTTCCCGCTATATCAACAACATGCAAAAGAAGTCTGCATCTGTCAACATGGCGAAGAAAGGCATGACCCAGTCCAAGCCCCTCAGATGCACCCTCAATAAGTCCGGGTATATCTGCGGCAAGGAAGCCCCTGCCCTCGGCTATGCTTACAACTCCAAGGTTCGGCGAGAGTGTTGTGAAATGGTAGTTTGCAATTTTAGGCTTTGCGGCAGAAATTCTCGAAAGAATTGAGGACTTACCAACATTGGGGAAGCCTATAAGTCCAACCTCGGCAAGCATTTTAAGTTCAAGGAGAACCTCCCTCTCCTCGCCCTTTGTACCGCTTTTTGCAAATCTGGGAATCTGGCGAGTGGGGGTTGCAAAATGTCTGTTACCCCAGCCTCCTCTGCCTCCCTTGCAGAGCACGAACTCGTTGGCGTTAGCCATATCGAATATAACCTTGCCCGAGGCAGGGTCCTTGATAAGAGTTCCCTCGGGGACTTTTACTATAATATCGGCACCGCTTTTGCCATGCATTTTGTCGCCCATACCGTTACCGCCGTTTTCGGCAACAAATTTACGCTTATAGCGAAATGCAAGTAGGGTGTTTGCGCCTGTGTCAACCTTAAAAATTATATTACCGCCTCTGCCGCCGTCACCACCGTCGTGACCGCCTGCAGCTACATATTTTTCACGGTGGAAGGAAACGGCTCCGTTACCTCCGTCACCTGCTTTTACATAAATTTTAATATTATCTATAAACATACTTTTTACTTTCCGTCAGGCGCGGGTTGAATCGTCACCGCGCTGTCTGATTATAATTTTTATGGGAGTTCCCGAGAAGCCGAAGGTATCTCGTATACAGTTCTCTATATATCTCTTGTACGAATAGTGGAACAGCTCCTCAGAGTTACAGAAGATTACAAATGTAGGAGGCGCAACAGATGCCTGTGTCATATAGTAAACCTTAAGGCGTCTGCCCTTATCTGAGGGGGGCTGAACACGGGTGGTTGCATCATTAAGAAGGTCGTTAAGCATTCCTGTTGTAACTCTTCTTTGAGACTCAGCATAGACGTTGTTAATAAGCTCGTAGATATTAGCAACTCTCTGACCTGTAAGAGCCGAGACATACACTATCGGAGCATAAGGCATATAAGCGAGAGCTGTACGTATATCCTTTGTATAATTATTAACGGTATTATTCTCCTTTTCTATGGAGTCCCACTTGTTAATAACTATGATACATGCCTTTCCTGCCTCGTGAGCAAGGCCGGCAATTTTTTCATCCTGGTCGGTTACACCGTCGTTTGCATCTATCATAATAAGACAAACGTCTGCGCGCTCTATTGCCATATTGGCTCTTATAACGCTGAACTTTTCAATTCTGTCCTCAACCTTTGAATGACGGCGTATACCTGCGGTATCGATAAAGTTATATATACCGTGAGCATTCTCTACCCTGGTATCAACCGCATCACGGGTTGTTCCCGCAATATCCGAAACAATAACTCGCTCCTCACCGCACATACGATTGATTATAGAGGATTTTCCTGCATTGGGCTTTCCGATAACCGCAACATTTATTACATTTTCGTCATCTGCGTCTGTATCATCAAAGCTGCACTCTTCGATTATTGCATCAAGCAAATCGCCCGAGCCTGAACCATGGAGAGAAGATATTGCGATAGGATCACGGTCAAAGCCAAGCTCATAGAACTCATAGAATTCGTAAGGCAAATCGCCTACCTTATCAACCTTGTTCACCGCAACAACAATAGGCTTACCCGACTTTTTAAGCATTATGGCAATATCTCTGTCATCGGCAACAAGTCCTGCGTGAATATCGCACATAAAGACTATTACATCAGCGGTAGCTATTGCTATCTCAGCCTGGGTACGCATCTGCTTAAGTATAGTTTCATCACTCTTAGGCTCTATACCGCCTGTGTCGATGAGTATAAACTTACGGCTGTTCCACTCAGCCTCCGCATATATACGGTCGCGGGTTACACCGGGAGTATCCTCAACTATCGAGCGACGCTCACCTATCAGCTTATTAAAAAGTGTGCTTTTGCCGACATTCGGTCTGCCGACTATGGCAACTATGGGTTTAGACATATATTTTCCGTCCTTTCAATAATCTTAAATTCTGCGTCCGAGAACCGCCTCGACAAACTCGTATCCGTCAGAGCCTGACGGACGAACAGGGACACCGAGCTTTTCTGACAATTCGCTTACTGTCATTCCGCAAAGGAACAGCTCCTCGCCGTGACGCAGAGAATTTTCGGGAATAAGAAGCTCGTCACCAAGCGCAACTCCCGAGAGCTGGTCGGCAATATCCTTGCCTGTCAGAAGTCCCGACACGGTTATGGATTCACCGAAGAAATTGTTTATTATTTTTTTCACATTCACCCGAAGAGAGGGGCAAATGGCTGTAAGCTTTTCACAAAGAGATGATATAAACGGATAAGAAGCAACACCGGTTGCAACCGTTATCCTACGCTCCCCCTCAAAGCCACTAAGGAATTCAACCAGGTCGGAAGCACCCATTTCAGCCTCGTCGGAGAATGAGCGAATCATACCGACTCCGTTTTCGAGCTGGGGATAGTCCTCATAATAATCGGCATTCGGAATAGGTCTTTTAGCTTTCAGATAAAACTCGTCAGCCGCATAAAACAGACGTGTTCCGTGTGCTTTTTTATGCTCCTCGCCAGCCGCATCTATCATATCTATTACCGCACCCGCCTCCTCGGGGGTAAAATCGGTAAGCGGATACAGCTTGTCCCTGAATTTGGTAAGTCCTGCGGGAACTATGGCAACGCTTGACATTTGAGGATAATATTTTGCCAAATCGTTCAGTGAGCGTAAAAGCTCATTTCCGTCATTTATTCCTCGGCAGAGTACGATTTGACCGCAAATCGATATGCCCGCATTCTTAAAATCGTCAAGATATTTCAGCACCTCGCCCGAGCGTTTATTCTTCATCATTTTAACACGAAGCTCTGGGTTTGTTGTATGAATAGAAACGTTTATGGGAGAAAAGCGCATCTTGATTATACGCTTTACGTCCTCGTCTGTCATATTGGTTAGAGTTATATAATTTCCGTGAATAAACGAAAGACGGGAGTCATCGTCCTTAAAGTAAAGCGACTCACGAAGTCCCTCGGGATTTTGGTCAATAAAGCAGAAAATGCAACCGTTTTTACAGGTTTGCTTCTTATCCATAAGAGGGGTTTCAAAATCAAGGCCTATATCGTCATACTCGCCTTTTTTTATCACCACCGAGTACTCTTCCCCCTCTCTTGAGAGAAGAAGCTCTATTTTCGAGCTGGCAAGATAAAACCTGTAATCCAAAACATCACGTATTTCGTTTTTATCAACAGATATGAGTATATCACCCTCACGTACACCGTGGCGAGCGGCACGAGAGCCTCTTTCCACGCTTGTTATTTTTACCATTTATGTTTTTCCTTAATTATTTTTAGAAAACTTTCTTTTCAGAAAAATTATTCCGTATGTAAGAGCAAAAAGCACCGAGAATCCGAGAAAATCAAGCCAGACATCGGAAATCATAGGACCTCTGCCAGAGAAAATTTGCACAGTCTCATCACAAAGAGCAACAACAATCGCACAAATATGACAGCAAAAAACAAGTTTTTTCTTATTCTCAGCCTTGGATAATACAACAAGAATAGCAAGCTGTACCCCAAGAAGTCCGTATTCAGCAAAATGCCCTATTTTACGTATGTTCGCATGTATAAACTCGCCGATGACGGTATTTTCGGGGATAATAATGCTGAGAAAGCCCGATACCGCATCGCTTTCAGCAGTTGAAAGTGTCGGTGGAAGCGCTGACTGAATAAAAAACGTCAGAATTGTAGCGGTAATCGTTACGAGCAAAACCCGCACAGATACAGGGGCGTTTTTTACCTTTTCAAAAGCCTTTCTCATCTGCCGCCTCTGCCTCCTCTGAGCCTTTGTGTTTTTGTCAGTTCGGATAGCATCTCGGGAGTGATACCGTTTTCCTTAAAGTAGAGAATAGCCTCCTCCGAGCCTGCCTTTCCCGCAAGGGCCATAAGGCGCAGAGATTTATCACGGTCATAATCTGTGCCAAGACCGTCAACATAGCATCTGGCATAGAGGTACTTCCCCTTTGCGGAAAGCTCCTCAACATAGGTAGGGTCATGGCGGGCCGCCATCTGAAACCACTCAAAGGCAGCTCTACCATCCTGCTTTACCGCAGTGTAACGAAGCTCCTCGTCACGCTCAAAGGCATCTATATCGCCAATATCACCGCTAAGCTCAAAATACTCCTGCCTGTATTCGGGCTTATGACACGGAATCATACATATTCCGACAATATCCGGCTCAAAAACACAGCCCTGTGTCCTGGCAACACCCATATAAAGCTGGGCTTCAATGCAGCCTTGATTTGCCGAGAGGGTCATATATTCCACAGCCTTTTTATAATCTCTTAAAACTCCGTCGCCCGTAAGATACATGACAG
Source organism: Eubacteriales bacterium (assembly GCA_045658565.1). GTDB lineage: Bacteria > Bacillota > Clostridia > Oscillospirales > CAG-272 > UBA1740. Next base: position 17,414 of record JAZOVF010000020.1, on the reverse strand, counting down.
CCAGGTTATAGCACGCCTCTCCGCCCTTCATTTCTCTTGAAAAGGCAAAAAAGCTCTTCGCCTCTGCCGCGTTTTTCTCAACACCGAGACCGCGCCAAAGCATATATCCGTAATTAAAGGAGGCCAGAGCGTCGCCGTCTCTTGCACCCTCAAGGTACATTTGTGCGGCAGTTTTATAATCGCCGTCTAAAAATTTTACATCGGCAACAAGCTTTTCGTACACTCTTTTTCTCCTTTATAATTTATTCCTTTTCTCTTCCGAGAAGTACTACTGCCGTAAGTATTACGGCAATTCCAACGATTTTAACAATTCCCAGCTCCTCTCCGAAGAGAAACACGCTAAAGAGTGTTGCAGACATAGGCTCAAGAATTCCGAGAGATGATGCCGTGCCTGCGGGGAGTGTACGCAGTGCTACCGTATAAGCAAAATAAGGAATTACACAGGCAACAACTCCGAGAGCTATCAGCGCGGGAATATATAACGCGGGATCAATTGAGGTTACAGACACAATCCCGACAGGGTCTGCCGCAAAAAGAGACACCAGCGTAGCGGCGAGAAAGCAATAAAGGGGTGCCGAGCTTGGGTCGGTACCTGCACGCATTGAATTTTTAGCAAAAATATTGTATGCGGCATAAGCAATCCCCGAGAGAATTCCAATAAAAACTCCAAGAGGGTCAAATTCAATTCCGCCAACCGCCCCGGAAACCATTACGCATCCCGCAATAACCAAGGCAACCGAGACGACCTTTGTTTTTGTCATCCTCTCGCCAAGGAAGAGCGCCGAATAGATGGTAACGTATATCGGAGCCGTATACATCAGCACCACCGCTGTTGAAACAGAGGTCATCTGCATTGAGGTAAAGTAAAAGGCAGCAGTTCCGAAGAAGGATACTCCCATAGCAAAGGAGAGCACAAGTCCCCTTCCTTGTTATCTTAAATGCACCTCTGTTGAAAATCAGATTGTAGCAAAGCATACACAGAAAGGCAATAGCCCTGACACCCGTCATATTTAATGAAGTATACCCTAAGGGTGAGAGGTAGTGAACAAATATTCCCGATGTGCCCCACAGCACACAGGCAAGAACTATCAGTAATATGGCTTTTGCTTTCATTTTATAAAGTGAAGCCTCTAACTTAAGCTATAGTAAACTTAGTTCCCTCTCTTGTATCAAGAAGAGTAATTCCCTTTGAAAGCAGCTCATCGCGGATAGCATCAGCCAAGGCAAAATTCTTATCCTTCTTTGCAGCCTTACGAGCCTCGATTTTCTCATTTATATAAGCGAAAAGCTCGGGGTCAACACCTGCATTCTCCTCTGCCGCCTGCTCTGCCTTACGGCTGTTAAGCTTTTTAGCCGCCTCAAGAATACCAAGGTCAAGAACGGTCTCAAAGTTCTCGATAAGTGCATACTTTGTCTTATCGTTTGTTTTAAGCTTAAACACATCATAAAGGGCAGTTACCGCAAGAGATGTGTTAAGGTCGTTATCAAGAGCATCGGTAAAACGCTTTTTACCCTCTGCAAACGCATTCTCGTCAATTTCGCCCTCGGAAGCCTTAAGGTCTGCTATTCTGCCAATAAGTTTTTCATACGCAATCTTTGCGTTATCAAGGTTTTCCCAAGAGAACACAAGGTTCTTTCTGTAATGTGACTGCATGCAGAAGAAGCGGTAAACAAGGGGGTTATATCCCTTTTCCTCAAGAAGAGAAACGGTAAGGAATTCGCCCTTTGACTTAGACATTTTTCCGGAATTTGTGTTAAGGTGATGAACATGGAACCACCAGTTGCACCACTCGTGGCCATATGTAGCCTCAGACTGAGCAATCTCGTTTGTGTGGTGAGGGAATGCGTTGTCAATACCGCCGCAGTGGATATCAAGATACTCGCCAAGGTGCTTTGCGGCAATGCAGGAGCACTCAATATGCCAGCCGGGATATCCTATTCCCCAAGGGGAATCCCACTTAAGCTCCTGGTCCTCAAACTTTGATTTTGTAAACCAAAGAACAAAGTCTGCCTTATTCTTCTTGTTTCCGTCCTCCTCAACGCTGTCACGAACACCCACCGCAAGGTCCTCTTCGTTAAAGTCATTAAACACATAGTATTTGTCAAGCTTTGAGGTATCAAAGTATATGTTTCCGCCCGCCTCATAGGCATATCCCTTTTCAAGAAGGGTTTCAATCATCGTTATAAACTCGGGAATGCAGTTTGTTGCAGGTTCGATAACGTCGGGACTCTTGATGTGAAGCTTTTTGCAATCTGCGAAGAATGCATCGGTATAATATTTTGCAATCTCAAGCACGGTTTTGTTCTCGCGGCGGGCACCTTTAAGCATTTTGTCCTCGCCTGTGTCACCGTCGCTTGATAGATGTCCAACGTCGGTAATATTCATAACACGGGTTACGTCGTTGCCAATGTAACGAAGATATTTTTCAAGCACGTCCTCCATTGTGTAGGTACGAAGATTACCTATATGGGCGTAATGATAAACCGTAGGACCGCAGGTGTACATAGACACCTTTCCTGCCTCGCGGGGAACAAACTCTTCCCTTTTTCTTGTAAGCGAATTGTATAAAAGCATAGTATACCTCTTTCAATGCACGGCTTTTTTCCAAATGCACATAATTTCTCAGATATCATTTTAACAAAAAAATATTTATTTGTCAAGGTTTTAAAAAGAAATACATAAATATTACGCATAAAAACTAAAAAATATTTTAATAAAACCTTGAATTTTTCGGCCGAATTTGTTATGATATATATGTATATTTGTATTCAAACAAAATTTGTTAACTCTTTCGGAGGCTTATATATGTCTTTCACAAACGACAAAAAGAAAAATACTTCTACTCCTTCTGGAATACAGAGGGCTGTTCCCATAATTCTTGCGGGGGTTGCCGTTTTCATTGCAATATGTCTTATTTTCGGCGAAACCGGCGCCTTTGGTAATGGAGTTGCCTCTGTGCTTTTAGGCCTTTTTGCCAGCGGTGCATATGCCGTTCCCCTACTCCTCATTTTACACGCGGTATTCTTTGCCGAGGACCTTGAGAAAAAGCATGTTTTCTCAAGATTGGTTTTCTCTCTTATTGCTGTTCTTATAGTTTCGTCTGTTGACTATGCTATATTAGGATTTGGCAGCGACCCTGTGTTTGACCCCATGAGCTTTTACGAAAGCCAAAGCCACGGCGGCTTTGTGGGCAGTATTTTCTCATTCTGCATTGCAAAGCTTATCGGCTACATCGGTTTAATAATTCTTGATATAACCGCCGTTGTTGCTTATACTATTGTTTTCTTTGGCAAAAAGGAAAGCACCGCAAGGCGCGGAATTCTCGGTTTTCTTCAGTTCTTTGCCTCCGGTCTTGCCAAGGCTGAAAACAGGATAAAGAAAAATGCCGAGAACAGAAAGGAAGCCAAGGCAGAATCAAGACGTCTGGAAACAGAAAGACGACATTCGGAATTTCTTAACGACAGCTTCTTTGATACAGACGGCAATATGGACGAGCTTAGCATACGCGAGCTTGGCATTCACGAAACAAAGAAAAAGGGGCGTTCCGAAAGCCGTCCCATTCTTCAAACAAAGGTACATAACAGAAGTGCTCTTTCTAAAGAAGAGATTGAGAAAGAACGCAGACAAAACGAGCAGTTTAGCTCAACCAATACAGAAAGCCAAAAAAAGGCTTCGGGCTTTGATTTCAACATTTCCTCTCAGGATAAAAAGAAATCAACCGATGCAAGTCAGGTGTTCTTCGGTGCAACCGACAAGAGCTTTACAGAAAGACAAAACCAAAACTACGGTATTGACGAAAACGCAGACAGCGTATTTACAAAAGACTTTGACCCCTTTGATTTTGCTACCGGCGAAAAGCTCGTGGCTAAGGCTTCAACAAAGTCTCAGCCCGCACCTGTAAAGCATAGCGGAAACGGATTTGTTACTCCTCTTTCCGACGTAACCGAAAAGTCTCTTGCAGAAGAGAGACGCAGAGAAGAGTTTGAGCAGAGAAAGAGAAGCATTATAGAAAGCAGAGCTGCTGCAATGAGGCCTGCAAATTCCCCTGCCCCTGCATCTGCACCCATACAAAGTACACAAGCCGCAGCGCACACGACAGCTCCGGCGGTTACTGAGCCGGCAGGTACAACAACCGAGGCTTTCACACCCGAAAGCGCTAAAGAAGAGCATGCATTCGGTGTTGCGGCATTCGCGGCTGCCGCAGCTGTAAAATCGGATGACTCGGTGACAATGGAGTTTGGCTCATCAAAGGAAATCATTGAAGCCTCCGAGGAACGGCCCGAACCCGCAGAGTTATCTGACGACGACATAAAAACAAGTCTTGCAAGCTCTGAGGAGCCTGTCTCCCCCACAGTCGAGGACAAAAATATTGAAGATGCCTACGAGCAGATAGCCGAGATGGTGCTTAAAAACAATCCCGCCTATGCAGTAAGCGCAAACCGTTCAACCTTTACCACAACCGTTAAAGGAGACGAGCTTTGTGCAGAAGTGCCAGAGGGTGACATTCCCACACAGATTGCAGAGACCGAAACAGCCGAAGCTCCGACAGTTTCAGAGGACTCGTTTATGCCCTACACTCCCCCATCACCCGATGCTTTTGAGACTGTTGCCGCTGAAGAAAAAATCCTCGTAACAGAGAGAACACTCGTTACTCCCGTATCAGACTCGGGAGATGATGATTTCCTGCAAAAGGAAATAGAAAGATACAGCGAATTTTCAGAAGCTGACGAGACCGCATCCGAGACCGATGCCGAGGTTCAAGTCACCGAGGCTGAGCCACAGGCTCAGATCTGCGAGGCAGAGTCTGATATAGCATTCCCTGCCGCGCCCCTTGCATCCGAAAAGGAAGAAGAAAAGGAAACGGTATTTACTTTCGGAAATGAAGAAGAGCCGGATGAAGAAGCTGAAACAAAGGCATCTGGAGACCTTGAGGAAATTTTCGGAACTGCCGAGGAGGAAGCGGATGCCGACTTTGACGAAGAGCCTATTCCGCCCGAGGAGCAAAATCCGGATGTAATAAAGCAGCGCGCAATGTTCCCGTTCCTTGACGAGGAAAGTGAGGATAATGCGGCAACCGAAGAAATTGCAAAATGCGAGGCAAATAACGAGGCAGAATCCAACATAGAGCCTATCAAAGACAATTCTGTTGTTCAAGACGAGCCTGCAACCGAGGCTGAAGAGTTAGAAAAAGCTATCAAAGAAGAAAGCGAAGAGGATGATGAGCCTCCCTTTGACACAGAGGAAAAAACGGCTGCCCCCCTGCCCGCTACCGCTATTGTTCCTGTAGAGGAAAAGCCCAAGAAAAAAGACTACTCCGACTTTGTTTTTCCTCCCATTGAGCTTCTTCACGCAGTAGACGAAAAGGCTAACGAAAATGTTGCTGAAGAAATTCAGGACAATGCGGACAAGCTAATTGACACTCTCGCATCATTTGGTGTTACGGCATCAATAAAGGGTGTTGACAGAGGCCCTCGAATTACAAGATATGAGGTCGTTCCCGCAAAGGGAGTTAAGGTAAGCCAGATTATGAACCTTGCCGACGACATAGCCTTAAACCTTGCGGCAGACGGCATTCGTATGGAAGCTCCTATTCCCGGAAAGAGCGCTGTCGGTGTTGAGATTCCCAACAAGAAATCCTCTATTGTAAGACTCCGCGAGCTTATCGAGACCGACGACTTTAAGAGCTACAAGTCCAAGACCACCGTTTGTATGGGTAAGGACGTTGCAGGTCAGCCTGTCTTTGCCGATGTGGCAAAGATGCCTCACGCACTTATTGCAGGTGCAACAGGTATGGGTAAATCGGTTTGTATCAACTCGCTTATGCTCAGTATTCTTTACAAGGCTCGTCCCGACGAGGTCAAGTTTATAATGATTGACCCGAAGCAGGTTGAGTTTACTATGTACAACGGTATTCCCCACCTTCTTGTGCCTGTTGTTACCGATGTTAAGCAGGCTGCGGGAACGCTTATGTGGGCGGTTGAGGAAATGGAGAAGAGATACGGCATTCTTCAGGAGCAATGTGTTCGTAATATTGATGCATATAACGAAAAGATTGCATCCAACCCCTCTCTTGGCGAGCCTATGTCCCGTATTGTAATAGTAATTGATGAGTTTGCCGAGCTTATTATGCAGGCAAAGAACCCTGTTGAAAGCCTTATTATCCGTATTGCTCAAAAGGCAAGAGCTGCAGGCATTCACCTCATCATAGGTACACAGAAGCCTGTAAAAGAGGTTATCACAGGACTTATCAAGTCAAACATCCCCTCAAAGCTTTCATGTAAGGTTGCATCAAACCGTGACTCCATACTTATCTTTGATGCGGCGGGAGCTGAAAAGCTGCTTGACAGAGGTGATATGCTTATTGCCTTTGCTAATTCACTAAAGCCTCAGAGAGTTCAGTGTGCATTTGTTGCTGACGAGGAGGTTGAGGCGGTTATGGACTACCTTAAGCAGTACAGCGACGGCTCAAGCTATGACGAATCTGTTATGGAGGAAATCAAGAGAGCTGCCGACAAGTGTGCCAAGAAGGGTGGCGGTGACCGTGATGACGATGACGATGAGGACGGCTCATACGGTGAGGGCTACCTTAACAACAAGGAATTCCTTGATGCTGTTGAGATTGCAGTTAATACCCGTAAAATCTCCACATCTCTTATCCAGCGTAAGCTGTCAATAGGCTATGGCAAGGCTGCTAAGTTTATTGACGTTATGGAGGATATGGGCATTGTCGGAGAAGCCAACGGCTCAAAGCCCAGAGAGGTTTTGCTCTCGGCTGACGAGTGGCACGAAAAGCTTGCAAGGACAAGCTACGACTGATACACAAAAAAAGGCTGAGTCACATCGGCTCAGCCTTTAATTTTAATAATTTAGGAAGTAAATTTATATGATTTTGGTTTTACTTGCTGACGGATTTGAGGAAATTGAAGCTCTCACCCCTGTTGATATGTTAAGACGCGGGGGACTTGATGTAAAGACCGTGGGAATGAACGGAAAAATCGTTTGCGGCTCTCACAAAATTCCCGTTATTTGCGACTTAACCCCCGAGGAAGTTAAAAAGGAAGAGGTCTCGCTGGTTATTTTTCCCGGCGGAATGCCCGGCTCGCTTAACCTTGATGCCCACCCCTTTACAAATGAAATTATTGATGCCGTACAGGCAAGCGGCGGCAGACTTGCGGCAATTTGCGCGGCTCCTCTTGTCCTTGGCAGACGCGGCTTGCTTCAAGGAAAGAAAGCTACTTGCTACCCCGGCTTTGAAAATGAGCTAAAAGGCGCGCTTGCCTGTACAGACAAGGTTGTTACAGACGGAAATATCACTACCTCAAGAGGTATGGGAACGGCTCTTGAATTTGCAAAGGAGCTTATCGCACTTCTTCTTGGTAAAGATAAGGCTGACGAGCTTTCGGCAGCTATAATGGAATAATTTATTTGGAGTTAAACATGGTACTTAAGCCTAAACAGAGAAATATTGCATACAGATGTCCCGAGTGCGGCACCACAATACTCGGTCTTGTGGGAAAATTTGCACTTAGCGCAAATATGCTGAGATTAAAATGCTCCTGCGACAAATCCTCGGCTCTGGATATTAACATCACAAATGACGGAAAGATAAGACTGTCTGTTCCCTGCCTTTTTTGCAAGCAGAACCACAACTATGTTGTAAGCGAGCCTGTGTTCTTTGACAGAGAATTATTCCTCTTAAACTGCCCTTACACAGGTATGGATATTGCCTTTATCGGTGACGAGGAGAAAATCAGCACAGAGCTAAAACGCACCGAAGAGGAGATAGGCCGCCTTATGGCAAGCTTTGAGGCTGAGGAGCTTTCGGACATTCAGCCCGAGGAAATGCGTGAGGATGAGATACTCCCCGACCCTGCCGTTTACGACACCTTACGCTTTGTGCTTAAGGACCTTGAGGCCGAGGGACGTGTAAAGTGCCTTTGCGAAAATGGCAGCTATGACCTGCGCTTTACCGACGAGGGTGTGGAGGCATATTGCGAAAATTGCGGCGGAAGCTATCTTTTCCGAGCTACAACACCTGCTATCGCCGAGGAATATCTCGACATTGACGAAATAAAGCTAAAGTAATCCGTAATATATAAGGATACCGCGATAAATGCCTGTGGCGAAAAGATATGGTGAATTAGCCAACAGCTCCGCATCGTCGGGGTTGGTGATAAAGCCCATTTCTACAAGAACCGCAGGCATTTCGGTTTCCTTAAGCACATAAAGACCGGGGCGGTAGACTATGCCTCGATTTCTGAGGCCTGTTGTAAGAGTCAGTTGTTCCAGGATATTTTCACCTAAATTTCTTGCAACGGTTGAACCCGGACCGTACACCAGCGCCTCGTTGCCTGTGGCTCTTTGATCTTCGGCAGCATTATTGTGAAGAGAAATAAATATATCTGCTCCCCACTCGTTTGCCTGGTTTACACGTTCAACAAGGCTTGATGAATTGTTTGTGCCGAGAATTGTGTCGGGAGTTGGACGCGAGAGCCTTGTTTCAAACTCGGGATTTGATGAAAGAAGATTGTTTAGCCTTCTTCCGATTTCGTAAGTCAAGTCCTGCTCGTAATAGCCGTTGCCCTCAGCACCGGTGTTGAAGCCGGAGGGGTTATGCCCTTGGTCGATATATATTTTTATAGCCATACTTTTTCCTTTCGGTTTGTTTTTTATTCAGTTTATGCAAAATGGAGTTTTTCGCCTATGAGTGAAATGAGAAGAATGTTAAGCTACGTAAGACGCGCAGTTGACGATTATAATATGATTGAGGACGGCGACAGAATTGCTGTTGGCATCTCGGGAGGTAAGGACTCGCTCACTCTCCTCGAGGTCCTCTCGGAAATGCGTATTTTTTACCCTAAAAAGTATGAGCTTGTTGCTATAACCGTTGATATGGGCTTTGAAGGCTCGGACTTCTCGGAGGTCAGAGAATTCTGCAACAGGCTTAATATTAAATATATTGTAGAAAAAACCGATATAGCAAAGATTATTTTTGATATTCGCAAGGAGTCAAACCCCTGCTCTCTCTGTTCAAAAATGAGGCGCGGTTCGCTCCACTCTGCGGCAGTCGAGGCAGGCTGCAACAAGGTTGCTCTCGGGCATCATTTTGACGATGCTGTTGAGACCTTTATGATGAATTTATTCTTTGAGGGCAGGCTTGGCTGCTTTTCACCCAAGTCATATCTTTCAAACAGGCAGCTTTGGCTTATTCGCCCTATGCTCTACGCTACCGAAAAGGATGTTAAATACTTTACATCAAAGAGAAGCCTGCCGATAGTCACAAGCCTCTGCCCCGAGGACCATGCTACCGAAAGAGAGAAAATGAAAAATCTGCTGGCAGGTCTTGAAAGAGAATACAAGGGGCTTAGGCACAGGATATTTAATGCTATGTGCAAGGGTGAGATTGACGGATTTAAATTGAAATAAGTCTTTTTATCAATGTTGCACGAAATTTCTTTCAATTTTTTTATTTTTCCAAATCGAGAAAAACAGAGATTTTGGGAGTAAAACAGAGATTTCGGGAGCACTCGTTTTCTAAATCAATTTTTCTCAAAAAAATGTCAAAAATCTGTTGACAAGTAAGGAAAGTTATGGTATAATAGACGAGCTTGAAAAAAAGAAAAGCACGAAAAGTGCTGACAAATTTTAGGAGGAAACAAAAATGTCCACATTTATGGCAAATGCGAACAACATCGAGCGCAGATGGTTCGTTATTGATGCAGCAGGCAAGCCCCTTGGTAAGACTGCTGTTAAGGCTGCGGAAATTCTTCGCGGCAAGCACAGACCCGAATTCACACCTCATGCTGACTGCGGTGAGTTTGTTATCATTGTGAATGCAGCTAAGGCTACACTCTCCGGTAAGAAGCTCGAGCAGAAGTACTACCGTCACCACTCCGGTTACATCGGCGGCCTCAAGGAGATCCAGTATAAGACTCTTATGGCTACCCGCCCCGAGATGGCTATGGAGCTTGCTGTTAAGGGTATGCTCCCCCACAACTCTCTCGGCGACAAGGCTTTCACACGTCTTCATGTATATGCAGGCGCAGAGCACAAGCAGGTTGCACAGCAGCCCGTAGTTGTTGACTAATAGGAGGTAACGAAGAATGTACACAAGTGCTAAACCCTATTTCTACGGAACAGGCAGAAGAAAGAAGTCTGTTGCAAGAGTTCGTCTCTACCCCGGTACAGGTGCTATCACCATTAACGGCAGAGATATTGCTGATTACTTTGGTCTTGAGACCATGAAGCTTATCGTAAACCAGCCCTTCGGCGTTACCGATACTGTTGGCAAGTTTGACATTGTTGCAAACGTTAACGGCGGCGGCTTCTCCGGCCAGGCAGGTGCTATCCGTCACGGCGTTGCTCGTGCTCTCCTTTCTGCTGATGAGACCTACAAGCCTCTCCTCAAGAAGGCAGGCTTCCTCACCAGAGATCCTCGTATGAAGGAAAGAAAGAAGTACGGACTCAAGGCAGCAAGACGCGCTCCTCAGTTCTCAAAGAGATAAAAACATTGTGCCTATGGCACAGTTCAAAACCCACCTTCATTGGTGGGTTTTTGTTTTTTTCTCTTGGAGAACAATGAAATAAATCCCTTGCGGGATTCTTGAAATGCACTTCGTGCTTGAAATTCGCTAAAGCGATTGAAATGCACTGCGGTGCATTAGGATTTATTTTATTTCACGATGCTAAAAGCATCATTTAAAGACGGCTTCGCCGTCATTTCAAGCTCGGCTTGCCGAGCATTTCATTCTTACCTTCCAACCTATTTGCATTCAACATGTTTTATGATACAGTACTTTGCTTTAGAAACGGTACGTATTTGAAGCAGAAAGGTGGTGCGTTATGCTGTTTTTGGTTGTTAGTCCTTTCTTTCTAACATACATAGATAGTCTTTTCAGCGTAGCGTACCATCCCCCGAAAGGGGGAGCAAGAACCTTGTAAGGTTCGGATATTGTAAGGAATTCTTGAGGATAAGTCGGTTTGAGTGAAAATTCAAGCCGCCCTATTTACATTTCATGGGGTTTATGATACAATATAGTTGAATTTGTTGCAAAATGGGGGGCATCTATGAAAGATAGGATAACGTGCTTCAAACTGAATTGGTATGATTGTGGATTATCTTGTGCAGACGATATGGTTCAAGAGGAAATAACCATTTATCGTAAAGATAATTATATGGCAATTAAAGAACTTAATGGATATGGTGTCATTTGTTCCTGTAAGACAATTCACCTCGAAAAGGAAAAAGTCGATACTTTCTTTAGTTTTTTGGAGAAAATCTCTAAAGAATGGGAAAGCGACTATAAAGTATTGGTTTGTGACGGAAGTTCATGGGAAATTCGCATGTGGCACAGTTCCCATAGCATAAAAAAGGTTTGTGGAACAGTTAAATATCCACCGCACGGAAAGAAAATCGAAAAATACATCCGTACGTTTATTATGGATGGTAAGGAAAGCATTGAACCTATAATGTTTGGGTGTGGTTATTAAATCTCGATTTAGAAAAGGCGTTATTTTGAAATAAAAGCTCTGCTATGCAGGGCTTTTTGCTTTTGTAGGGCGGTTTGAGCAAAAAAATTAAGCTGCCCTATTGCATTTTTCGGAAATATATGTTATAATAGTAAAGTAGTTAGCTTACTTATATACTTTTGGAGGTGGCAAGGTGGCGAAAAAGCAATACGTTGAAGGTAGCTTCGGTGCGTATCTGGTGGAACTCATTAAGGCTCACGGCTATGCACAAGCGAAGTTTGCTACCGATCTGGGTGTTTCCAAAACATATCTATTTGATGTGTTTAATGGGCGAGTAAAACCGCCTACGCCAGATATGCAGGATCGTATAGTCGAGCTTTTGCATTTAGAGGGTATCGAGAAGAACGAATTTTATAACAAAGCGGCTTTCGGGAGAAACGAGCTTCCGAAGGATATTGTGGATTACCTTACCCACAATCAAGCCGAAATTGATAACATTAGAGAAAAAATGAGGGCGTAATAATGATTAAACCGAATTTCAAAAAATATACTCTTGAGGCTGATGTTGATGATTATGTAAAAGAAGTGTTGGCATCTTTAGATTTAAAAAAAGGTATCGATTTTAATGAAAAATCCGCAATGTCGAATTATATGAAAGAGGCATTAAAGGGGTCTGCTAAAACAAAGGATAAGAAGCATTTTGGTATTCCTGATTTTCATATGGAATCTCATAAAATCCCGGTTGTAATAGAAAACAAGTTGGGAAACAAATTTCATATTAGTGCCAATAAGTCGGGAATTAAAATGGACGATGCCTCTGTGGCTAACTATGCTGTCAACGGAGCAATTTATTATGCTAAAAACATGATAGCATCAAAAAAATACGATGAAGTTGTTGCAATAGGTATTTCAGGTGATGATAGCAGTAGTATAAAAATATCTACTTATTATGTATTTTCCTCATATATTGAGCCTAAATATATGAAGAATTATACATCGTTGAACTTCCTTGAGAGCGAAAATAGTTTCGATGCCTTTTATCAAGACGCTACCGTAACCGAAGATGAAAAGCATCGTATCTTAATACAAACTCGAGAAGAATTGCTTCGTCACGCCAAGAATCTGAACAAAATGATGAACAATCATAATATAGGCGTTGAACAAAGAGTTGTATATGTGTCAGGAATGCTGTTGTCAATGCAAAATATCCTTGACGACAATAATACTATAGTTGATTTTGGCTTGACTCCTGATGATTTGAAAGGAATACAAACCGAAGAAAAGAGAGACGGTATAATTATCATGTCTCACCTTAAAGGATACTTGAGCAGAAAAAAGATACCCGCGGATAAGAGATCAATAATGATTGATTCTTTCAAAATGTCAATTGCACTCGATTCTGCGAGAGATGTTCCTACCGAAGTGGATAAAGTTGTCGCAAATCTCATAGACGGAACTGCTTCAATAACAAAACAAATCTTTGTATATCTTTATGAGAACATATACACGGCCATCAATCTTTCTGGCGGTGCTCTTGATATAATGGCAGAAATGTATTCTACATTTTTAAAATATGCTTTAAGTGATGGAGCTCCTTTAGGAAAGGTGTTGACACCACCATATATCACCTCTATGATGGCGAAAATCCTAAATGTTAATAAAGATTCACGAGTTATGGATATTGCGGCAGGTTCAGCTGCGTTTCTCGTTGCGGCAATGGATCAAATGATTGAAGATGCAAACGCAACATATGGAAAAGGCACTAAACAAGCCCTTGAAGCAATTGAAAAAATCAAACACGAAAAACTGTTGGGTGTAGAAATAGATGCAAAAATGTACACATTAGCCGCATCAAATATGATCTTGCGTGGTGATGGAAGCACTAAAATACGAAAAGCAGATACATTTAGTACCCCAACAGAAATATATACGGATTTCATGGCGAACATTTTATTGCTCAATCCCCCCTTCTCCTATGTTGATAATGGACTTCCTTTCTTGGAATTCGGATTGGATCATATGGAAATTGGTGGTAAAGCGGCAATAATCATTCAGGATTCCGTTGGTGCAGGAAAATCCATTGGTACTACAGCGAACATTTTGAAAAAGCATAAAATGATTGCAAGTATAAAAATGCCTGCTGATTTGTTTATGCCGAACGCCAATGTACAAACAAGCATATATATATTTGAAGCTGGCATGCCACATAGCTTTGAGTATGATATTGTAAAATTCATTGATTTTCGTAACGATGGATATAAAAGAACAGAACGTTGTATTAAAGAAATTGATAATCCCGTAGAAAGATATCAAGATATTTATTTGTTATATAAACTTGGATTTAATGCAACGAAAAATCCTCAATTTCATTCAAATCTGTGGGATATTAAGAAAGTTTACTGCGAGGATACTATATCTCAGGAAGGAAATGACTGGAATTTTGAAAAACATTTAGTAACCAATAGCGTTCCAGAAAATATAAGTTTTATTCAGACTATAGACAATCATCTGTCGTGGAATATCGGCAATTGGATTGCGAATCAATATGGTCTCACTTCCACTGCAAGTATTGAAACGTTGAATAAAAAGGAAAAAGCGTTTTTTGATGTTTCGGATGTTTTTGAAATTCATAAGATTCCCAGTTACAACAAAGAGCATTTGATTACTCCAGAAAATCCTGAAACAGCGTATGATTATATAACAAGAACCACAACTGACAGGGGTATTTGCGAAAAGACAGATTACATAGATAGTGAAGGCATTAATGAAGCTGGCACATTCAGTTTAGGATTGCTATCGATGGTATTTTATTATCGAGAAAGAGCGTGGTATGCAGGACAATTTATGCGAAAAATATCTTGTAAATATAAATTGGACAAATGGAGTGCAATCTACTTTGAAACGGTATTAAATGGATTATCTGAAAAACTGTTATCAGGACTTGTTCGAGATGTAGATGAGACGTTCTTGAATTTAAAAATCGAATTACCATGTAATAATGAAAAAATTGACTTTGATTGGATTTCCAATTATGTCAAAAACAGAGAAAAATGCGTAATCAATGATATGGTTAAGATGTTTTCGGGTGAACAGGAGAACTAATTATGAAAAAAATCCCATTTAATGATCCGCTTTACCCACAAGATACCGAAATGCAAACATATGGTTGTAGGCAAAATAACCCTAATATATGTAGCTCTAATGGTTTAGAAGGCATATGTGCTTTTGCGAGTAAAGACGGTATCTGCCGTGAGCCTTCGAGAGCATGGAAAAAGCAATATGTAAAATTAAAAGAGACTGAAGAAAACCAATAATGAAAAAGAGACCTCGGTCTGCGTGCAAACACAGATTGGGGTCTTTTTACATACTATACGTAAATGCTGTTTTCCTGGCTTTAATAACAAAAATACGAACAGAAAAATTCCGGCCTCGACAGCGCCGGAAATTTTTCCTATAAAGGAAATTCGATATTTTTGTTATAATCACTTGCTTTTTTACTACAGTAACAGCACAAGCGAGATTTCGCTGATTTTTTGAAAGGCACAGGATATGGAAGGAGTGAAAATAGTACGTATTTACCCAACGGTTCCTTATGTTTTATTACGGGAGGAGCAAGCCCCTCCCCTACGATGATTACACCAGTATCGCTAAAAAAGCGCTTGATTATACAAGGCTCGGACCGTCGAGGACGCCTGTCCCTACGGGGTGCGTTCAAGGCAATTCAGCACGTCGAGGTGCAATTCCTTACAATTGGGATATTCAAATTATGCTTTGAAAGAAATTTATTTACGGGAGGAGCAAGCCCCTCCCCTACAGGATTTTTGATATTTCGGCTCGAAAATAATTTTCGATTTGGAATTTCAAATTCCGAATTTTGAGTTTTAAATTTCACATTCTTTTTCGTCATATTTACTTTTATATGATTTTATGATATAATGAAACAGACCGAAAAAATATGATTTTGACGAGGTGGCTTAAGTGGTAGAAATTGGTCTTTGGATGAATAGCTTTTTGGAGGCTTTAAATAAAAATTTTGGAGCGCGGGTATGGTTTGTAGGATTGCAAGGAAGTTATGGCCGTGGTGAAGCAACCGAGACAAGCGATATTGACATCGTTGTCATTTTGGATGAACTGTCTGCCTCAGATATTCAAACCTATAACGCAATGCTGGACAGTTTGCCAAACAGAGAGCTGATTTGCGGTTTTATCTCCGGTAAAAATGAAATTTTAAACTGGGAGTCTTCCGACCTTTTTCAATTTTACCATGACACTACACCTATTAAGGGAAGTCTTGATGCGGTCTTGGCTACAATTGACGAAGATGCTGTTAATAGAGCAATTAAAATCGGTGCGTGCAACA
The DNA here is from genome assembly GCA_045658565.1 of Eubacteriales bacterium. Lineage (GTDB taxonomy): Bacteria > Bacillota > Clostridia > Oscillospirales > CAG-272 > UBA1740. The sequence goes on along the minus strand of JAZOVF010000020.1, from coordinate 1,584 downwards.
TCTATCACGGCTGTGTACATAATATGCTACACGAAAAGAGCGATGATATTCTGAGAGGATTATACAAATCGGCTTCTTTCGTAGTTCAGGCGCTCACCTTTAAGCAAACGGGTAAATACGTAAAGCTGCAAAGCGAATTGCTAAACACTATTTCAGAGGAAGAAAAGTCTATTCTTAACACCTTCATAAAGCTCAAAAACGGCGGCGAGGTTGATTTTAACAGTATGTCCGAGTCTTTGTTCGCTTGGAGCAAAAGGCATATTGAAAAATCAAAGTAACCATTATCACGAGTTACCGTATATAAATTAAGCACTCTGAAGGATAAAAACCGATAAGGCACAAAAAACGACCGAAGAGACAAAAATCAACATTTCTCCATTTTTATTTGATATAATTATAATCGAAAATAAATGCTGGAGGATAAAGCAAATGCAAGCGATTAAAGCGGTCGGACTTATCAAGCAGTATAAAAATATAACTGCTGTGGATAGGCTTGATTTAGAAATCCATCGGGGCGAATTATTTTCGCTGCTTGGTATAAACGGCGCAGGAAAGACTACGACTATTAAGATGCTTTCCTGCTTGACAAAGCCTACTGCGGGAGATGCCGTTGTGGGCGGTTACAGCATTACTAAAGAATATAAACAGGTAAAGCGTTTGATAGGTGTATCACCCCAAGAAACAGCAGTTGCTCCAAACCTTTCTGTAAAGGAAAATCTGGAACTGATTTGCGGTATTCACGGATTTTCAAAAGAAAAGACCGAGGCAAAAATCAGAGATTTTTCGGGGCAGTTTGCTTTAGATACCGTTTTGAACAGAAAAGCAGGAAAGCTATCAGGCGGAATACAACGACGTGTCAGCATTGCAATGGCGCTTATCAGCGAGCCTAAAATTCTGTTTTTAGACGAACCTACCCTGGGGCTTGATGTTATTGCAAGGCAGGAGCTTTGGGAAGCAATTCGCTCCTTAAAAGGCAATGTGACAATTATTTTAACAACACATTATATGGAAGAAGCCGAGGCTCTTTCCGACCGAATAGGCATTATGAAAGACGGAAAACTTCTTGCGGTTGGAACGGTAGAAGAATTGAACGCGGTGGCGGGAACAGAGAATTTTGAAGCGGCGTTTGTTTCTATTGTAAAGGAGGGTCGGGTATGAGAATGTTGACCTTTGCCAAAAGATGTACAAAAGAGATCTTGCGTGATCCAATCAACCTAGGCTTCGGCTTGGGATTTCCGTTGGTTTTACTGTTGCTTCTCAGTGCTATGCAGGCAAACATTCCCGTAAGCCTGTTTGAAATTGACGCGCTGACTCCCGGAATTACCGTATTTGGGCTATCATTTATGACTCTCTTTTCAGCAACGCTGATTGCCAAAGACCGCGAAAGTGCCCTCTTACAAAGACTATACACAACACCCCTTACAGGATTTGATTTTATCATAGGCTATATGCTCCCGATCCTCCCCATTGCCCTGGGACAGACCCTTATCTGCTATCTGTTTGCTGCTGCCTTGGGACTGACCGTCAGCGTAAATGTTATTTATGCGATCGTTGGGATCATTCCTATGGCGATTTTCAATATTG
>JAZOVF010000019.1:0-28040 GCA_045658565.1 Eubacteriales bacterium | reverse complement strand
AGATACATCTGCCACTTCCCCGAGGATAACACCATTTGGTCTGTTAACTCTGGTTACGGCGGAAACGTTCTTCTTGGTAAGAAGTGCTTCGCTCTTCGTATCGCATCCTACCTCGGACGTAAAGAGGGCTGGATGGCAGAGCACATGCTCATCCTTGGTGTTGAGTCTCCCGACGGTGACATCAAGTACATCTCCGCTGCATTCCCCTCCGCTTGCGGTAAGACCAACCTTGCAATGCTTATTCCCCCGGAGCTTTACAGAAAGCAGGGATATAAGGTTTGGTGCGTAGGTGACGATATCGCTTGGCTTAAGGTCGGCGAGGACGGCAGACTTTGGGCAGTTAACCCCGAGAACGGCTTCTTCGGTGTTGCTCCCGGTACTAACGAGCACTCCAACCCCAACGCTCTCCACACCGCTATGAAGGATTGTATCTTCACCAACGTTTGTCACGACCTTGACAACAACACCGTTTGGTGGGAAGGCCTTAACGATAATCCTCCTGTTAATGCTCTTAACTGGAAGGGTGAGAAGTGGGATTACAAGACCTACGATAAGAAGGATAAGGTTAACACCTCCGGTGCTCACCCCAACTCCAGATTCACAGCTCTTGCAGCTAACTGCCCCTGCATCTCCGATAAGTTCAACGATCCCGCAGGTGTTCCGATCTCCGCTATCGTATTCGGCGGCCGTCGCGCTAAGTCCGCGCCCCTTGTATATCAGTCTACCTCTTGGCAGCACGGTACCTTCGTTGGTTCTATCATGGCTTCCGAGACCACTGCAGCTGCAGCAGGCGCTGTTGGCGTAGTTCGTCGCGACCCCATGGCTATGCGTCCCTTCGTTGGTTACGATATGGGTGACTATTGGGCACACTGGCTTGCTATGGGCAAGGTAATCAAGAATGCTCCCCAGATCTTCCACGTTAACTGGTTCAGAACCGATGACGAGGGTCACTTCATCTGGCCCGGCTTTGGCGACAATATGAGAGTTCTTATGTGGATTCTCGCTCGTTGCGAGGGTAAGGTTGACGCAGTTGAGACTGCTATCGGTTATGTTCCCAACGCTGAGGACATCAATGTTGAGGGTCTCGATATCGACACCGCTACCATCAAGGAGCTTCTCTCTGTTGATAAGGAGCTTTGGCTTGAGGACTGCAAGGCTATCCGTGAGTTCTACGCTCAGGTTGGCGAGAGAGTTCCAGCAGAGCTTTATGCAGAGCTTGAGGCACTTGAAGCAAGACTTGCAAAGTAATTTTATAATTTTTGAAAGCGTATCTTCGGGTACGCTTTCTTTTTACTATATAAACAAACTAAGTAGAATATATGCGATTAAAAAAGAGATAACACCCTGAATGAGCTTCATAAAAAGTATTTTAAATTTTGAGGCTTCTCCCGGGAGATATTCTGCACCTTGCATAAATACAGATAACCCCGAAAAACCGAGGGCAAAGGCTGTAAGTGAGAAGCTCAAAGCGGGGGATAATACTCCCGAATTTGAGATAAAAACAGAGGCGTTTCCAATCTCCAGAAAGACAGATAAGAGAACAGTTAATATTTCGTTTTTCGCTAAAGAGCTGAGCAAAACGGTTATTATAGAGAAAAAGGAAATATATGCGCTGACCGAAATTGAGGAATAGGCGGCTTTTTTAATTGAATTGGCTAAGTTGAAGCTCTGCTCTGATATTTCGCTTGAAAATTCGTTTTTTTGTTCTTTGTGTTTGAAGATTATTCCTGTTAAAACAGATGAAATTATTACACAGAAATATAAAAGTACACCGTCTTTTATGCTTCCTCTAAGCCCTGCGCCAACACCGGAAATTACAAAGGCAAGTGATGGGGAGCTTGAAACTGCGCTGAGCCTTTCACATTCGGAAATTGTAATTCTTTTTTGATTATACAGCTCTGATGCACATTTTACTCCTAACGGAAAACCGCAAATTGCGCCTATCAAATATGCTTTAAATCCAGATGAAGAAATTCCGAAAAGCCTCTCAAACAGAGAGCTTAAAATGCCTTCTTTTGGCTCGTAAATGGCAAACAGAAAGTCCGAAAGAATAAAAAATGGGAATATCGCGGGAATAACCGAAAGAGCAGAAAGCCTTAGTCCTTTTATAAAGCCCTCCTTTGCCGCATCATTATAGATAAAGAGCAATGCAACAGATAAAACAAAAATTATAAATGCACCTTTTGAACGAAGCGAACCTTTTGCCTCGTTCTTTTCTTTTTCTGCCGTCATTTTTTCTCACTCCATACATACATTTTAATATACCTGTAATTCAGGATTATGATGTGAGAGGTCGTTAAATGACAGATATAAAAGAAAAAAGCGTAGTTTCTCCTGTTTCCTCCTTTCATCTTGAAGCTGACAGATGTAAAGAGGGGATAAAGATGTTTGTTTCGGGAGTTATAGGAATAGGGGGGTATTCGGCAGAGGAAATACTTCTTCGCAGCCATGCCTGCAGGCTGCGTATAAGCGGCAGGAGACTGAAAATTTGTGTTTATGAGAACAATACTGTTGAGGTGTTAGGCAAAATAGAGGGGACTGAATTTATTTATGGTAAGGGTTAGCTTTTGGTTTTTTGGTTACAGAGTTGTAAGAATAGAGGGGGATGGGGCAGAAAATGCAGTCCCGCTGTTTTTTAATAAAAAAATCCGGTTTACATCACCCGAGCCGGGGGTATATTTAGTCTCGGAACAGCAAATCGGGATTGTTCTTGCGTTATTAAAAAATAAATATACATATTCGGTAAGTGAATGCCTTGGGCTTGGTGGTGCTATAAGACGAACAAAATGTAAACGCGGGCTGTGTGTCGGTATTTTTTTATCTCTTATTCTATGTATTTTGCTTTCAAATACTGTGTGGGATGTTAAGGTTGAGGGAAACAGAAGCATATCGGACAGCGAGATAGTAACAAAACTTTCAGAGCTGGGGTTTAATATCGGGGATTTCTGGCCTATGATTAACAGGACTGAGATTGAGAATGAATTTTTATTTAAAACGAAAGAAATATCCTGGATAAACATAAACCGAAGAGGAACTGTGGCTTATGTTGTTGTGTCAGAAAAGGATAAAATATCAGGCGAAGAAGACAAGGCTCAAAAGACAGGGTACGCAAACATTGTCGCAAGCGTAGGATGTGTTATTGAAGAAATAACCGTAAAGCGAGGGCAGGCAGAGGTAAAGCCGGGAGATGTGGTAAAGGCGGGTGACATTCTTATTTCGGGGGTTTTGCCCGACGAAGCGGGAGGTGGATTTTGTTATGCCGAGGGGGCTGTTATAGGACGTCTTAGTGACAGAACAGAGGTATTTGTTTCAAGGGAGTATGAAAGAACTATAAAAAAAGAGATGAATCCTATTCGTCTGGATTTGAAAATTTTTAATTTAACCATAAATATTTTTAAAAAATATAGAAATTACACCGAGGGTTGTGATATAATAGAAGATGTAAAGGTGTTTTCGCTTGAACGTGATAAAAGTTTGCCCTTTAGCATAAACACAAAATATGCACTCGATTGTATTAAAGAAAAGGCTCTTTATACCGATGATGAGCTTGTAAGGCTTGCGATGGGAGCTATGTCAGCCAAAAATGCAATAAGGCTTAAGTCAGCTGACCTTTTAAAGATAACTACAAACGGGGAATTTACCGATACGGGATATAAAATGTATTCTGATTTGGTTTTTCTCTCTGATGTGGGTGAGGCGATCGGGTTTTCTGCAGATTAAAAAAAGGATGGAGCAATATGGCCGAAAAAATCGTTATGACAAATTCCGAGGAGGCAACCGCCTCTATCTTTGGAGCCTTTGATATTAACGTGAAAAAAATTGAAGATAGCTTTGATGTGAGGATTTCTAACCGTGGCGGCTCTCACGACTCGGGGGACTGCATTGTTGTTTCGGGTGACACAGAAAATGCCGACAAGGCAGCAAGGACTCTTGAATATCTTAAGCATATGAGCGGTGCAGGCGAGGTTATAAGCGAGTCGAGCCTTGAATATGTTATCTCGCTTGTTAAGGATAATCAGGACGAGGGTGCAGAGAGCCTTTCTAAAGATGTTATCTGTGTTACAAACAGAGGAAAGCCAATAAAGGCTAAGACCATAGGCCAAAAAAAATATATCGAAACAATAAAGAAAAACACCGTAATTTTAGGACTTGGTCCTGCCGGTACGGGAAAAACCTTTCTTGCGGTTGCCATGGCTACCACGGCACTTAGAAACAAGAGTGTAAACCGAATAATTCTTACCCGACCCGCAGTTGAGGCGGGCGAGAGGCTTGGATTTCTTCCGGGAGACCTGCAAAGCAAGATTGACCCCTATTTAAGACCTCTTTACGATGCGCTTTTTGAAATGCTTGGAGCTGAGAATTATCAAAAGCATATGGAAAAGGGAACAATTGAGATTGCACCTCTTGCCTATATGAGGGGACGTACACTTGACGACTCCTTTATAATTCTTGATGAGGCGCAAAACACAACTCCCGAGCAGATGAAGATGTTTTTAACAAGACTTGGCTTTAACTCAAAGGCGGTTGTAACAGGCGACCTTTCGCAGACAGATTTGCCTTTCGGAAAAAAGAGCGGTCTTTCTATTGCTGCAAAAATTTTAGACAACATTGAGGGCATCGGAATTCACAGATTTACCGAGCGAGATGTTGTGCGCCACCACCTTGTTAAGCGCATAATCGCAGCTTATGATAAGTACGAAACCGACGTACAGGCTAAAAAATTCAGAGCAGAAAGCAAAAGGACAAAAAACAATGACTAAACGTGAGCTTTATATAAACTTCCTCGCTACAGGGAGATTTGAGGAGTGCGATTACTATTTTAAATTAGTTTTACGCAGGGCTGTGCTGGCGACCCTTGAGCATGAGGGAGTACCATTTGCGGCAGAGGTTTCAATAACTCTTTGTGATAATGAGTATATAAGAAAGCTTAATAATAAGCACAGAGATAAGGACTCGGCAACAGATGTCCTCTCCTTCCCCTTATACGATTTTACAACCGAGGAGCTTTATGGCGAAGAGGAGGTTGTGTCTCTCGGTGATATTGTAATTTCTCTTGAGCGGGCAAAAGAGCAGGCAAAGGAGATAGGCCACACTTTCCTTGAGGAGGTTGCCTTTCTTGCCATTCATTCAACTCTTCATCTTTTGGGCTACGACCACGAGCGCTCACCCGAGGATGATGAGGCGCAATGTCAGGCTCAGCGTGAAATAATAGCTCAAATCGAAATTTAACTTAAAGGAATTTTAAAGACAAATGAAAAAGACAGCATTTATAGCAATAGTCGGACGTCCGAATGTGGGTAAATCCACCTTACTTAACGCAATTCTCGGTGAAAAGGTTGCAATAGTTTCAAAAAAGCCCCAAACCACAAGAAACAGAATTACAGGCATATATACCGAGGGAGATAGTCAGATAGTTTTTCTTGATACCCCGGGTATGCATAAGCCGAGAAACCGCCTTGGCGACTTTATGGTAAAGACCGCAAATAAGACGCTTGGCGGTGTTGAGTCGGCAATTCTTGTTGTTGAGCCGAGAGAGGCGGTTGGCGACATTGAGGCTGAGTTTATCAAGAGATTTAAAGAGGACGGTATAGGCGCCATTCTTGTAATAAACAAAACCGACAGCTTCCGTGCCGAGAATATTGCAAAAACAATAGCGGCTTATGCCGATGCCTTTGATTTTGATGCCGTTGTGCCCGTTTCGGCAAAGAGCGGCAAGGGTGTTGAGACTGTAATCTCGGAGTGTGAAAGATATCTCTATGAATCGGATTGGATGTTCCCCGAGGATATTGTTACCGACCAGCCCGAAAGAAAGATTGCATCTGAGATTATAAGAGAAAAAATCTTACGTATGATGGATGAGGAGATTCCACACGGTGTTGCCGTAACTATCGAGGAATGGAAAGAGAAAAAGGGAACTGTATCTATCCGAGCCGAGATATACTGCGAAAAGCAGACACACAAGGGAATTATCATAGGCAAGGGGGGCGCAACTATCAAAAAGATAGGCACCTTTGCAAGAGAGGATATTGAAAAAATGCTTGATACAAAGGTGTTCCTTGACCTTTATGTAAGGGTTAAGGAAAACTGGCGCGACAGCGATTTTGTAATTTCCGATTTCGGATTTAAGGAAGAAGAGTAATGCATATTACTGTGCGAGGTCTTGTTATCAGAACTGTTGATATCAAGGAAACCGACAGGCTGATTACAATTTTTACCGAGGAGAGAGGCGCGCTCACCGCTCTTGCCAGAGGGGCAAGGTCATTAAAGAGCCGCAAAATGGCTGCAACAATGCAGTTTTGCTACTCAAATTTCGTTCTTTATGAGCAGGGGGACAAGCTCTGGGTCAAGGAGGCCGAGCTTATTGAGAGCTTCTTTGATTTAAGACAGACTATTGAGGGACTTTCTCTTGCAAATTATATTGCAGAGGTTCTCTCGGATGTCACCGTTGAGGAAGCCGAAAGGGAGCTGCTTAGACTTTCTTTAAACTCTCTTTATGCTATTGCCAACAAAAAATACGACTTTAATAAAATCAAGGCGGTGTTTGAGATAAGAGCCGCCTCGGTTCTCGGCTTTATGCCCGATATTACCTCCTGCCACTCTTGTGGCGGGGGCGAGGGGGATTTCTTCTTTGACATTATGGGCGGATTTATTGAGTGCCGTAAGTGCCGTGAGAAAGCCGTCGAGGAGCGTAGGGAACACCCCGACCCCCACGAAAGCCATATAATATCCATACTCTCCGAGGGGGCGAGAGCTGCCTTTGCATATTCGATATATTCACCTGTTGAGAGAATATTTTCATTTAATTTGTCAGATGAGGACCTGCGCCTTTTTGTAAGAGCGGCAGAGGAATATTTACTTAACCAGCTTGGTCATTCCTTTAAGACCCTTGATTTTTACAAGGAAATGACAAGATAGCTTCTTAGCTTAGAAAGGTTTTTTAATGCATTGTACTGAAAAAACACTAAAAGTTCTTGAATTTGATAAAATAATAGATATGCTTGTCGACCATGCATCAACCGACGGCGCAAAGGCGAGAGCCAGAGCTTTGTCTCCCTCTGATGACTTTGATACGGTTTCGGACAGGCTCACCAAGACAGATGATGCAAGAAGGCTTATAAATGCAAAGGGCTTTCCTGCATTTTCTGCCCCCGAGCGTGTCACAGCCTCCGCAGAGCGAGCATATAAGGGAGCGGTGCTTTCTCCCTTAGAGCTTATTGAAATCGCATCAATTTTTAGGTGTGCAAGAGGTCTTGTTGACTATATAAACACCGATAAGCCCTTTGAAACAAGCCTTGACAGCGTGTTTTCCCGTATTTTGACCAATCGCCCTCTTGAGGACAAGATAACAAAGTCTATTCTCTCTGAGGACTTTATCGCAGACGAGGCAAGCCGTGAGCTTGCCGAAATAAGACGAAAAATACGTATTACAAACAATAAAATCAAGGATACCCTCCAGAGCTATATGGGCGGTGTGCGCCTGAAATACCTCCAGGAAAACATAGTTACAATGCGTAACGGCAGATATGTTGTTCCTGTAAAGAGTGAATACAGAAACGAGATGCAGGGACTTGTACACGATACATCAAGCTCGGGCGCAACCCTCTTTGTTGAGCCTATGGCGGTTGTTGAGGCAAACAATGAGCTAAAAAGTCTTGCGGCAGCCGAGTCTCACGAAATTGAGCGTATTTTGTCGGCTCTTTCTGCTGAGTGTGCCGAGTGCTCATCTCTGATTACATTAAATTATCATAACATAACCGATATTGCTTTCTATTTTGCGGCGGCATCCTTGGCTCTTGAAATGAGAGCCGAAAAAATAAACCTTGTAAAGAAGCCATATATTGATTTAAAGAGGGCAAGGCACCCTTTAATAAGCAGAGAAAGAGTTGTGCCTATTGATGTAAGTCTTGGCGGAGAGTATAATTCTCTTGTTATTACAGGACCAAATACAGGCGGTAAGACAGTAACACTTAAAACTATGGGGCTTTTTGCTCTTATGACACAGTCGGGACTTCTTGTTCCCGCGCTTGAAGGGTCTACGGTAGGTATTTTCTCCGAGATTTTAGCAGACATTGGTGACGAGCAGAGTATTGAGGCATCTCTTTCCACATTCTCGTCTCATATGGTTAATGTTGCGGATATTCTCGGCAGAGTTGGTAATGGCTCGCTTGTTCTCTTTGACGAGCTTGGCTCGGGTACAGACCCTGTTGAGGGAGCGGCCTTAGCAACCGCAATTCTTGAAAGGGTGGCAGAAAGCGGAGCGCTTGTTGCCGCAACAACCCACTACTCCGAGCTTAAGGTTTATGCTCTTGAAACAAAGGGGGTGCAAAATGCATCGTGTGAGTTTGATGTAGAGACCCTCAGACCCACCTATAAGCTTGTTGTTGGTACACCGGGTAAATCAAACGCCTTTGCAATATCCGAAAGGCTGGGTATATCCGAGGAGATAATAGCCAGAGCCGGCAGACTTATTGAGCGAGATAACAAGCGTTTTGAAGAGGTTATCGAGCGACTTGACAGCGACCGTATGGCTATGGAAAAGGAGCGCGACAGAGCCGAGGCCTTGCGCCGTGAGTACGAGGAATACAAGTCCCGCGCTGAGGCTGAGCTTAATGCCAAAATTAAAAAGAGCGAGGAAGAAATTCAAAAACAAACACTTAAAGCTAAGCAGATTCTCGATAGTGCAAGAGCATCAAGCGAATTTATCTTCCGTCAGCTTGAGGAATTAAAGAAGCAGGACGACAAGGAAAAGCGTAACGAGATGATGTCCTCGGCAAGAGAGGAAATGCGCCGCCGCTTCAGAGAGAGCGAGAGCCTTATGGAGGGTGTATCTATTCGTGATGTGGCTCTTGATGAGGATTACAAGCTGCCAAGAGCTATTAAGGTGGGCGATAAGGTCTATCTTACAACAATTGCCAAGGAGGGAGTTGTTACTGCTCTCAAAGATAAAAAGGGAATGATTTCCGTCACCTCGGGAATTCTTAAAACCAAGGTTACCGAGGATAAAATACGTCTCCTTGAAGAGGGAGTAAAGTATACAGGAATTTCTGAGGCACCAAAGGTCAGTGAGGGCAAGGTGAAAAAGACTGTTGCTTCTTCCTTTAAAACCGAGATTGATGTAAGAGGAATGATTGGCGACGATGCTTGGTTTGTTGTGGATAAATATATTGACGATGCAATTCTTATGAATATGCCGACGGTCAGAATTATTCACGGCAAGGGCACAGGCGCTCTTCGTGCCGCACTTTGGAAGTACTTTAAATTTGATAAGAGAATAAAATCCTATCGCCATGGCGAATACGGGGAGGGAGATGCAGGTGTTACTGTTTTGACACTTGGATAAAATATGTTATTTGTTAATTACGATATCGAAGCGCCAAAGGAGCTTTTAATGTCAAAGCTTATGGATAATGATGCGGTTGTGGAGGCTGAAAAATATGACCTTACAGACGGAAAGCCTAAAATGCATATAAAAAGCAAGGCAGAACGCATCAAAATCAAATGCGAGATGACTGAGCGTCCAACCAAGGACAATGGCTTTCTTGAGGGAACATATTTTTTAGGCTCGGTCAAGGAAAAATCGGGTCGCACAAGAGTCAGCGGTGTTATCCTTACCGCCCCCATATATCATTTTATATTTCTTGTGCTTTTAGGTATTATTATCTACCAATCTATCACTATGGTTGCAATACCGATAACAGCTATATTTCTTGTTCTCTTTGATTTAATGATGTTTAAATCCGAGTTTAAAAAGCAGCCGATAATTAAAAGGTATATTTTCAGAGCCTTTAAATTAACCTTTAGTGAGCTTAATGAGAGCAGATAATTTTTAAGCCGGGAGAATTTTCTCTCGGCTTATAATATAAAAATCCCGGAAACTATTGACAAACGTACAAAAAAATGATAGAATAACAGGGTAAAAAATGCTGATGTGGCTCAGTTGGTAGAGCAGTTGATTCGTAATCAACAGGTCACGGGTTCAAGTCCCGTCATCAGCTCCAGAAGAGCACTTCATTTTGAGGTGCTTTTTTAGTCGAAAGGAGTGGGCTATGGATTTATGTAATCTTTCTGTTATTAAAAGTGTAATGGCTGATGCGGGAATAACCTTCCGCAAGGAGTTTGGTCAGAACTTTCTTACAAACAGGATGATACCTGAGGATATTGCCGATAGTTGCGCGGACGATAGAGAGAGCCTTATACTGGAAATTGGCCCGGGTATAGGCTGTCTTACGCAGGAGTTGGCTATAAGATATCGCAGGGTTGTTGCAGTTGAGATAGATAAGGGGCTTATTCCCGTTCTTGATAAAACTCTTGCCGACTATGATAATGTAACTGTAATAAATGACGATATTATGAAGGTTGACCTTGAAGCTCTTGTAAATGAGTACTCCGAGGGCGGTTCTGTTTCGGTCTGTGCAAATCTTCCTTACTATATAACAACACCAATTCTTATGCGTCTGCTTGAATCAGGGGTTAAGTTTTCCTCTATAACCGTAATGGTGCAGAATGAGGTTGCCTCCCGCCTTGTTGCAAAGGAGGGGTCTGCCGATTACGGTGCTATTACGGCTGTTCTCGGCTACTACGGCTCGGTTAAAAAGCTCTTTAAGGTCTCGGCAGGCTGCTTTGTTCCCGCGCCAAAGGTTGATAGCGCAGTTGTCAGAATTGATTTGTATCCCGAGTGTCCCTTTGACATAAAGGACGAAAAGCTTTTCCGTGACTGTATTAAGGCGGCATTTGAAATGAGGAGAAAAACTCTTGAAAATGCTCTTTCCGCAAAGCTTGGCGGATTTACAAAAGAAATTATTGCAAAAGCTATTGAAATGTGCGGCTTTGACCCAAAGATACGCGGCGAGAGGCTTTCCACCGCGGATTTTGCAGAGCTTTCAAATAAGCTTTATTCTCTAAAATAACTTAATAAAAATTCTCCCTTATGTCTTTTATTAGGCAAAAGGGAGTTTTTTTATGAATTTGGATTTGAAAATTTTCGGTGGTTTTTAAAATAAATATCAGCTATGTTAAAAATCAAAACTTTTCCCAATCAAGGCTTTTGCGCGCGCCTTTGCGCCACCTTAGCATGTTTGATTTACGCCACTCTTCGCTTTCATACGGCTCAAATATTTTTTCGGTTTTTCTATTCTTTTTGATTTCGTCAAGAGATGAGTAATATCCTGTCGCAAGACCTGCAAGATATGCGGCTCCAAGGGCGGTTGACTCAATACACTCGGGTCGCTCAACAGGCTTGCCGAGAATATTTGCCTGAAAATCGAGAAGCAGGTTGTTGCTAGATGCTCCACCGTCAACGGCAAGCTCCTTAACTTTAATTCCGGTTTCGGTTTCCATAAGGTAGATAACATCCGCCGTCTGGTATGCCATTGACTCAAGGGTAGCTCTTATTATATGATTTTTTGTTGTTGCTCTTGTAATGCCGATAATTGTTCCTCTTGCATAAGGGTCCCACCATGGAGCGCCAAGACCTGAGAATGCGGGTACAACAACAACTCCGCCCGAGTCCTTTACCTTTCTTGCATAATACTCACTGTCGGCAGCAGAGTCGATAAGTCTGAGGCCGTCTCTTAGCCACTGTATAGCCGCACCGCAGGCAAACACCGAGCCTTCAAGAGCATAATTTACCTTGCCGTCAAGTCCCCATGCGATTGTTGTTATAAGCCCAAGCTCGCTGAATTTAGGAGTTTCTCCTGTGTTCATAAGCAGGAATGCTCCTGTGCCGTAGGTGTTCTTTAACTCACCCTCGTAAAATCTGCACTGACCGAAAAGAGCCGCCTGCTGGTCTCCGCAAACACCTGCAATGGGAAGCGATGCGCCGAATACCTTTGGGTCTGTGTAGCCGTAAATGTGAGATGATGGGTAAACCTCGGGGAGGATTTTTTCGGGAATATTAAAGAGCTTAAGTAACTCATTATCCCAAGTCAGGGAAGTGATGTTAAAGAGCATTGTTCTTGATGCGTTTGAATAATCGGTTGCGTGCACCTTGCCGCCCGTAAGGTTGTAAATAAGCCAGGAGTCTATTGTACCGAAGCAAATCTCGCCCCTCTCGGCTCTTTCTCTGACACCCTCAACATTATCTAAAATCCATGCCACCTTTGATGCCGAGAAATAAGGGTCAAGAAGAAGTCCCGTTTTTTCTTTAATCAGCTTTGCATAGCCGCCCTTTTCAAGCGATTTGCAATAGTCGGCAGTACGTCTGCATTGCCAAACTATGGCGTTATATACGGGAATACCCGTCTTTCTGTCCCAGAGCACAACCGTTTCACGCTGGTTTGTTATTCCAATGCATGCAATCTCTTCCCATGTTGTACCAAGTTTTAAGAATGCCTCGGTAAGGGCGGCAATCTGTGTTGACCATATTGTCATAGGGTCGTGCTCCACCCAGCCCTCCTTTGGGAAAATTTGCGGGAATTCACGCTGAACAAGACTTGCAATATTACCGTTTTTTTCAAAAAGGATACATCTTGAGCTTGTTGTTCCTTGGTCAAGTGCCATTATATGTTTTTTCATATTGATTTTTTTCCTTTTTTTAAAATTATATCAAAAGTCTTTGCTGTTGTCAACTTTGCCTTTCGTATTCGGTGGGCGTTAGGCCTGTTGACAGCTTAAATGCCCTACTGAAGTGATAAACGCTTGAAAAACCGCAGGCTGATGAAATGCTTGAAATAGAGCTTATGCCCTCGTTTAGGAGTCTTTTTGACTCTTCTATTCTTAGATTTAAAATGTATTGCTTTGGTGTTATGCCAAAGTGCTCCTTAAAGAGCCGCCTGAAGTATACCTCGCTGATTTTTGCTCTTTTAGCAAGGAGCGTATTTGTTAAATCGGGATTGCTTAAGTTCTCATAAATAAAGCTTACCGACTTTGAAAGAACCGGATGCATTGGCTCATTTTCAGCCCCGAGGCGTGAGATTATACCGTAAAACAGGGAATAAAGCCTTGCCTTGTCACCGCCTGTAAGCCAGGCGGCTCTGATTTTGTCAAATTCCTTTAAGTAAATTTCGGGATTGTTTAATCTTATTTCAATAAAATCGTCGGTAAAATGCTCTTCGCAAAGAAAGTTTATAATAGGAAAATTGCCGCCCTCTTCGTTTCTTAATGAGTAGCTTTGACCCATTGGAAGAATAACGGCGGTGTTTTTTGTTGACTTTACAGTAGCACCCGACTTATTATAGACAATGCAGCCATCGTCCATACAGAACGAAAGACCGTAGAATGGGCGGTTTTTAATTTCAAGGTATCGGTCTTTGTTGGCAGGAATTATTAAAACACCCAGTATTGAAGTAAGCGTAATGTCGTTTTGAAGCATATCGGTAATTCCTTTCTTCATACTTATATTTTAAACCATAGAGACAGAAATTTCAAGATGTTTTTTAAAATATTAGTATCATAAATGTTAAAATGTATTGTTTTTACTATTGCTATATTAAAAAGAAAAGGATATAATCAAATTAACTAATACTGAGAGGTGATTTTTATGGGATTTACTGACAATAAAAAACCCACACTTGTATCTATGGTTACCGAAGAGACAAAGAATAACGCTCAGGCTTGCATTGCAAACTCGCTTTACGGGGGTGCTGATGCTTTGGGATTTGGACTGGGTTTCTTAAAAAAGGAGCACAGAAATAAAGAGGACCTTTCCGAGATTTTTCAAATGTGTGCAGGCAGACCTGTTTATCTTTACTCCTACCCCGAGGTAAACAGCACAGGCTTTACCCACGAGGAGTGCGCCGAATATCTTCTTTTTGCGGCAGAATGCGCCCTTGAATACGGTGTTGTGCTCTGCGACATTATGTGTGATATGTTCGGTAAGCTGCCCGGAGGCTTCTCTGATGACGAGACGGTAGTGAAAAAACAAATGGCGCTTGCTGACAAGATACACGCTATGGGTGCTGAGGTGCTATATTCTGTTCACCACCTCACATATCTTGGCGAAGAGGAAATTTTGAGGCAGGCAAGAGAGCAGGTGAGGAGAGGAGCAGATGTAGTAAAAATTGTTACCAAGGCAGAAACCGAGGAAGAGCTTATTTCTAACTTTGCTGTAATTCAAAAGATAAAAAAAGAAATATCCCAGCCGCTTATTTATCTTTCGGGAGGAAAATATTCCTATACGGTAAGGCAGATAGGAATCGCTTTTGGTGTTGACATCTGTCTTTGTGTTGAGCATTATAATGAGCTTACATATAAACTTCAGCCCGCGCTTGCGGCAAGCAGGGCTATAAGAGATAATCTGATAATTGTAAAGTGAGGTAAATAAAAATGGTATTTGATTTTTCGGGTAAGGTTGCAGTAATTTCGGGCGCAGCTTCGGGAATGGGACTTGTATTTTCAAAAAGATTTGTAGAGTCGGGCGGCTCTATTGTAATGTCTGATATAAACCAGGAGACTCTCGACAAGGCGGTAGAGGAAGTAAATTCTATTCGCGAGGGCGCAGCATACGGCATGGTATGCGATGTTAGAAAATATGATGAAGTAAAGGCGATTGTTGATTTTGCGGCAAAAAAGTTTGGCAGAGTTGATATTACAATTCCTTTTGCCGGCGGAGCAGAAACAAGAATGCTTGGTGTTACCGAGCCTAACTTTGAAAAGATTCCCATCGAGGTATTTGATTGGAGCATTGATGTAAATCTTCGCAGCCAGCTTTATTTCGACCATGCTGTATTCGGAATTATGAAGGAGCAAAAGAGCGGAGTTCTTATTCACATCGGCTCTGTTACAGGTGCCGAGGGCGGCCCTAACGTTCCCGGCTACTCTGCTTCAAAGAGCGGTGCGATGAACGGACTTACTGTATCAATGGCTCAGCTTGGTGCAAAGTATAATATTCGTTGCGTGTGTGTTTCGCCCGGCCCTGTTATGACAAGAGCAAGTATGGCGAATATGAAAACTCTTCTTGGCAGAGCCGCATCTCCCGAGGAGGTTGTTAATGCTATACTTTACTACGCTTCCGAGGATGGCTCGTTCTACACAGGCATAAATGTGCTTATCGACGGCGGCAGACACATTATGTGGGACAGAAACATCTGATTATGATTCGGCAGCGATTCGGTTCTTAAATGTATTGAAGAATGCAAAAAATATGTAGGAGAAAATCGATGAAGGCAATTGTAATAAATAAAAATGACCATACACTAAGTTATAACGATGTTGAAAATCCCGTAATCAAAGCAGGAGAGGTAATAATTGAGGTTTATGCGGCGGCAATAAACCGTGCCGACCTCTTGCAGAGAGAGGGTAATTATCCGCCCCCTCCCGGATGTCCCGAGTGGCCCGGTCTTGAGGTCGCGGGCGTAATCAAGGAGATTGCTCCCGATGTTACAAAATGGCGGGTGGGCGACAAGGTTTGCGCGCTTCTTGGCGGCGGCGGTTATGCCGAGTATGTAATCGTTCCTGCTGAAATGGTTATGCCTATTCCAAAGGGACTTAGCTTTGTAGAAGCATCCGCAATTCCCGAGGTTTATATGACCGCATATCTTAACCTCTTATATGTAGGTAACGCAAAAAAAGGCGAAACACTTCTTATGAGCGCAGGAGCCAGCGGTCTTGCCAGTGCTGTAATTCCTATGGCAAAGGCATTCGGGCTTCGCGTTATTACTACCGTTCTTGGTGAAGAAAAGGTAAAAGAGGTAGCTTATCTTAAGGCAGACCGAGTTGTTGATACAACAAAAGAGGATATTGCCGAGGTTCTTCGTGAAGAGGAAGCAAATGGCACACCTGTTAATATCGCTATTGATTGCCTTGCGGGCGAGGCTCTTGGCAGATGCTTAAAATATGTTGCCAGAGGCTGTCGCTGGATACAGATAGCAACACTTGCAGGCGATATTTCGCCGGTTGATTTCAGAAATATATTCGTAAAGAATATCCGCATTATCGGAAGCACCCTCCGCAGTAAAACTCCCGAGGAAAAGGGTCAGCTATTAAACGAGCTTGTAGAAAATACCTGGTGCAAGTTTGAAAACGGAGATATGAAGCTTAAGATTTATAAGACATTCCCCATTGAGGAAGCAGATGCAGCTCAGCAGGTGCTCTACCGCGGCGAAAACGTTGGTAAGGTTGTTCTTACACTTAAAGACGAGGCTTTCTCTGTTTGTTAAGTTGAAAATAAAAGAGTCGATTTGGAGTTTTGTTTCCATTTCGGCTCTTTTTTTGATTATTAAATTTTAAATTCTCGAAACTCCTGTTTCCTTTGCCGCCTTGATAACAGCTGCCGCAACAACAGTTGCCACATTCTTGTCAAGGGCTGAGGGAATGATATTTTCTTCGTTAAGTTCGTTTTCTGAGATTAGTGAGGCTAATGCATAAGAGGTTGCAACCTTCATCTCTTCGTTTATACAGCTTGCACGGCAGTCGAGCGCGCCGCGGAAGATACCGGGGAAGGCGAGGACATTGTTTATCTGGTTGGGGAAGTCGGAGCGGCCTGTGCCAACTACTCTTGCGCCTGCCTTTTTTGCAAGGTCGGGCATAATTTCGGGGGTAGGGTTTGCCATAGGGAAGACAATAGCATCATCAGCCATTGATTTTACCATTTCCTCCGAGACAATTCCGGGAGCAGAAACACCGATAAATACATCAGCACCGCGCATAGCATCAGCAAGTGTTCCTGTGATTTTTTTCTTATTTGTAATCTCGGCAATCGCCTTGTGTGCATCGCTGAGAGACTCATCGTCCTTACAAATAATGCCAAATCTGTCAACCATTATAAGATTTTCAACACCGACATTTAGAAGATGTCTGCCGATAGCACATCCTGCAGCTCCCGCACCGTTAATAACGACCTTGACATTTGCAATATCCTTTTTAACAACCTTAAGGGCATTGATAAGCGCGGCAGCAACAACAATAGCTGTTCCGTGCTGGTCATCGTGGAACACGGGAATGTCGCAAACCTCTTTAAGCCTTTTTTCAATCTCAAAGCAGCGGGGGGCGGCGATGTCCTCAAGGTTAATTCCGCCAAAGCTGCCCGAAATAAGCTCGATAGTTCTTACAATCTCGTCAACGTCCTTTGAGCGTATGCAAAGAGGAAAGGCGTCAACATCGGCAAAGGCCTTGAAGAGGGCACACTTACCCTCCATAACAGGCATTCCCGCCTCAGGACCAATGTCACCAAGGCCAAGCACGGCAGTTCCGTCGGTTATAACAGCAACAAGATTGTTTCTTCTTGTCAACTCGTAGGATTTGTTTACATCCTTTTCAATTTCAAGACAGGCCTCGGCAACTCCGGGGGTGTAGGCAAGAGAAAGGTCCTCTCTTGTTTCAATAGGAGCGCGGGAGATAACCTCGATTTTGCCGTTCCATTCGTAATGCTTTTTTAAAGATTCTTTTCTGATATCCATTTGGTTTTCCTTAAATCATTTGTTCGGGGTGGAATACTTCGTCAAATTTTTCTGCAGTAAGGAAGCTGAGTCTTACGCAGGCCTCTTTAAGCGTTAATCCCTCGTTATAGGCAAGTTTTGCAACCTTTGCCGCATTTTCATAGCCTATATAGGGGTTTAGAGCGGTTACAAGCATAAGAGAATTGTTTAGATTTTCTTTCATTTTCTCTCTGTTCGGCTCAATTCCTATTACACAGTTAAGCCTGAACGAGCGCATAGCATCCGAGAGAAGCCTTATCGACTGTAAAAAGTTGTATATTAGCACAGGCATATAAACATTAAGCTGGAAATTGCCCTGAGAAGCACAAATTCCAACAGTAACATCGTTACCCATAACCTGAGCCGCAACCATTGTAACAGCCTCGCACTGAGTGGGGTTGACCTTACCGGGCATAATTGATGAGCCAGGCTCGTTTTCGGGAATTTTGATTTCTCCAAGACCGAGTCTTGGGCCGGAGGCAAGATGTCTTATATCGTTTGCAATTTTCATAAGGTCGGCGGCAAGTGCTTTTAGAGCGCCGTGAACAAATACAAGCTCGTCCTTTGATGTTAGGGCATGGTATTTATTAGGGTCAGTCCTAAATGGCTTTCCTGTAAGGAGAGAAATCTTCTTGGCAACAAGGGTATCAAAGCCCTTCGGTGCATTAAGTCCTGTACCAACCGCAGTGCCGCCAAGGGCAAGAGTACAAAGCTCGTTTGACGAGGTCTCAATCATCCTGTAATCTCTTTCAAGAGATGAGCGCCAGCCCGAAACCTCTTCGGCAAAACTTATGGGAGTTGCGTCCTGCAGGTGAGTTCTTCCGCATTTTATAACGTCTTTGTTTTTGTTTTCGATATCTTCAAAAGCCAAAATCAGAGCTTTAATCTCAGGCAGAATGCCGTCAACAATACCGATATATGCCGAAATGTGCATTGCTGTCGGGAAGGTGTCGTTAGAGGATTGGGACATATTTACGTCATCGTTTGGGTGCAGGAGTTTTTTTTCTGCAAGCGAATTTGCTCTGTTTGCTATAACCTCGTTGACATTCATATTCGACTGCGTTCCCGAGCCTGTCTGGAATACAACAAGAGGGAAGTGAGAGTCAAGCTCACCGCACTTTATTTCGCCACAGACCTTTGATATTGCATTAACCTTTTCCTCGGTCATTCTCTCGGGCAAAAGCTCTCGGTTCGCCATAGCCGCCGCCTCTTTAAGTATAGCGAAGGCGCGGATAATTTCGATAGGCATTACTTCTTTGTTTTCGCCTATCTTGAAGTTATCCTTGCTTCTCTGCGTTTGCGCGCCCCAAAGTGCTTCTTTGGGTACAAGCACCTCGCCCATTGAGTCGTGTTCTTTTCTGAATTCCATAAAATTTTCCTACACAATTTTTGATAAAACAATTATACAATAATTCCCCCTAAAAATCAATAGTAAAAGAAAAAATGCTCCCATTTCTGAGAGCATTTTTGAGAAATCATTTAATTTCTACTGTAACACGCTTGCCGCAGGTATTAGCTGCTGCCTTCATGATCTGGCGAATAGCCTTAGCAATTCTGCCGTGACGACCGATAACCATACCGGTATCATCCTCAGCAACTGTGAGGGTGAGCTCGATATCGTCGCCATCTACAACCTCGGTAACAACTACCTGGTCGGGATCATCGACAATAGCGCGTGCAATATCGGTAAGTATCTTAGCAAAATCCATTTTGATACCTACGAGAAATTACTTAATGATCTCGCTCTTTTTAAGAAGAGCTCTAACAGTATCGGTGGGCTGTGCGCCGTTAGCAAGCCACTTCTGTGCCTTCTCAGCATCGATCTTGATGTCAGCAGGCTCAGTCATGGGGTTGTAGTAACCGATCTCCTCGATGGGTGCACCGTCGCGGCGAGCTCTCTCGTCTGCAACAACTACACGGTAGAAGGGGTTCTTCTTTTTACCCATTCTTGTAAGTCTGATTTTAACTGCCATTTTCTTTTTCCTCCAAAAATGTATATTTATTTTTTTTGATTACTTTGTCTTGCCTACATAGGGAATCGCATTCCTGCAAGTTTTTTCATATTTTTGCCTGAGAACTGCTTCATCATCTTCTTCATTTGGTCAAACTGGCGAAGAAGGCGGTTAAGGTCCTCAACCTGGGTTCCGCTACCCATAGCTATACGCTTTCTGCGTGAGCCGTTTATAATCTCGGGATGAAGTCGCTCTTTGGGGGTCATTGAGAGAATCATTGCCTCAATTCTGTCCATCTGCTTTTCATCAACCTGAGCATTTTTTAGCGCTCCTGTATTTGCGCCGGGCATCATAGCGAGAATTTGGTCAAGGTTGCCCATTTTTTTAAGCTGACGCATCTGGTCAAGGAAATCTTCAAGGGAGAAGGTCTGCTCGCGCATCTTCTTTTCAAGCTCCTTGGCGTTCTTCTCGTCAAATGCTGCCTCAGCCTTTTCGATAAGGGAGAGAATATCGCCCATGCCGAGAATTCTAGATGCCATTCTGTCGGGGTGGAACAGCTCAATCTGGTCAAGTTTTTCGCCCATACCCACAAACTTAATAGGCTTTCCTGTGATATACTTAACGGACAGGGCAGCACCGCCTCGGGTGTCACCGTCCATTTTTGTCATTACCACACCTGTGATATCCAGTAGGTCATTAAAGGACTTGGCAACATTTACCGCATCCTGTCCTGTCATAGCATCAACAACGAGAAGTATCTCGGCAGGCTCAACACCGTTTTTGATGTTGACAAGCTCATCCATAAGTTCCTCGTCAATATGCAAACGGCCGGCGGTATCTATAATAACCATATCGTTGCCGTTCTTCTTCGCGTGCTCAACACCCGCCTTTGCAATTTCAACAGGGGAAATCTTAGTACCCATAGAAAATACGGGAATACCGAGCGAGTCACCGACAATCTTAAGCTGATCAACCGCAGCGGGTCTGTATACGTCGCAGGCAACAAGCAGGGGATTTTTGCTCTTTTGCTTATACATTCCTGCGATTTTACCCGAATGAGTAGTCTTACCCGCACCCTGAAGACCAACCATCATAATAACCGTTGGGGGCTTGGGGCTTATGTTGATCTTAGGCGTTTCACCGCCCATAAGCTTTATCAGCTCTTCGTTAACTATTTTAACTATCTGCTGGGCAGGGAGCAGGCTCTCGAGAACCTCAGTGCCAACAGCGCGCTCTGTAACAGATTTAACAAACTCCTTTACGACCTTAAAGTTAACGTCAGCCTCCAGCAGTGCGAGCTTAACCTCGCGCATACCCTCCTTAACGTCGGCCTCTGTGAGTTTTCCCTTGCTTTTGAATTTCTTGAAGGCGTTTGCAAGTTTTTCAGTCAAGTTCTGAAACATCTGTGCTTCCTTTCAAAATTATTCCTGCAATTTCCGAAATTTTCTTAGCCTCGGCTTCACAGCCCGCCTTTGCGGAAAGGCTATTGGCGATATCGGAAAGCGATTTACTTACCAAAGCAAGCTCCTCGTCTCTTTTTGCAAGACCGAGTTTTTCTTCATAATAGAAAAGCTGCTCCTCGCCCTTTTTAATAAGGTGACGCACCCCCTGGCGGGATATACCGATTTCGGAAGCGATTTCCGCAAGCGACAGGTCGTCGTCATAGTAGGCGCGCATAACCGAGCCGATATGCTCATCTAGAACATCGCCGTAAAAGTCGAAAAGATATGCAATTTTCATATTCTTCTCAAACATAATTTAACCGTCCGAAATAAGGTGTAAAGTAAATTGCTTTACAAGTATAACACAGCTTTTATCATTTGTCAATAGGTTTTTTGAAAAAAATGAGACCGTTCTATAAGAACAGTCCCATAATAAATATAAATGTTAGTTTTCTTCGTTATCATCGAAGCCCTTAACGCCTCTTTTTTTCACACACTCGGTTAAAAGATATTCTATCTGTCCGTTAACAGAGCGAAACTCGTCGTCAGCCCATTTGACAAGCGCGTCGTAAAGCCTCGGGGAAAGACGAAGGGGGATTTGCTTTTTCTGATTATCCTTCATCAGTAAATGCTACCCGAGTTAACAACCGGCTGGGCATCCTTGTTTCCGCAAAGCACAACAAGAAGATTTGATACCATTTGAGCCTTCTTTTCCTCATCGAGCTTTATTGTGTCCTTTTCTTCAAGCCTCTCCAGCGCCATTTCAACCATTCCGACAGCTCCGTCAACAATCATTCTTCTTGCATCAATAATTGCAGATGCCTGTTGACGCTGAAGCATGACTGCGGCAATCTCGGGAGCGTATGCAAGATATGTAATTCTGGCTTCTATAATCTCAATGCCCGCTTCGTTAACTCTTGACTGAATTTCGTCACGTATCCTTGCGGCAACAACCTCGCTTGAGCCTCTGAGAGAGCCTTCATCGGCAACACCGTCGCCTGTTGTGTCAACACCGGGAGCTACATCGTAGGGGTAAATTCTTACAACATTTCTCAGCGCGCTGTCACACTGAAGAGAGAGAAATTCCTTGTAGTTATCTACATTAAATACAGCCTTTGCAGTATCAACAACACGCCATATAACGGCAATGCCAATTTCAATAGGATTGCCGAGACAGTCGTTAATCTTCTGGCGGCTGTTGTTAAGGGTCATAACTTTAAGAGAAATCTTGTTTGATATGGTAGAAATATCAACGCTCTGCTGATTTTGCGCGCCTTGAATAATGCTTGGCTGAGTTGAAACATCGCCGCTCTGGTTAAGCTTGGTTTTTGCGGCAGGGTTGAATGCGGTAGAGAAGGGGTTTACGGCAAAAAATCCGTCTCCCTTAAGGGTTCCGACATATTTACCGAAAAGCGTAATAACAAGCGCCTCCTGTGGCTTAAGAATTTTAAGACCTGCAAGCGGTATCCATGCTATACATAAGAGAAGAATTCCAACAAGTAAAATTGCAGGATTGCCTGTTGATTCAACGTATATCGCACCTATAATTATAATTCCGATGCAAATAGCCATGGCTAAAAGGGTGAGAATAAGCCTACGCATGCCGTGCTTTTTGTTTGTAAGAACAATTTCATTCATTTGTAAAAATCTCCTTTGTATTTTGATATCAAAATGATATCATATTTTGGAAGATTTGTCAATAGCTTTCAGGTAATATAATATGTTAAGGAAAACAAAAAGGAGCTGTCCCTGCATTTGACAACTCCCCGTGAGCTAAAAAGCTCTATGTATGTGTGCGCTGTCTCTCGCAGAGTTGTTGCATCATAAGATTGATGCTCCTTAAAGAAACCAAAAACCGCACTGCGCAAAATCATGAGCGAAATACTCCGCTCGCACTTTGCTTAATTATTATACACCCAAAAATTCTGTTTGTAAAGATGGTATTTTTCACAATTCTCGATAGAAAAGTTTGTTAAATAAGTAGAAAATGCAAAAAAAATCAAAAAAACTTGAGGATTTAAAAAAAATCTTAAAAAACCTCTTGACAAATAAAGAAATAGGTGCTATAATCTACAGGAAGTTGAAAGAAACTTCAGATGAAGCAGAATTTTCGTTCTCACCATGCCACAAGGGGTGCGTATGGTTAATACGTTCTTCCTTTATAAACTTTAAGGGAAGCTATGTGCGTACGGAAATTCTCTCTGTATGCATTTTTTGTTTTTTTGGAGGTATACGACCATTAAACCCACTAACCAAAAGGATTTACCTATCAATGAGGAAATTCAGGCTGTCGAGGTCAGAGTTATCGGCCCCGCAAACGAGCAGCTCGGTGTTATGAAGATTGACGACGCTCGTACCTATGCTTACAACAACGGTGTAGACCTTGTTCTCATCGTTCCAAACGCGACACCCCCTGTTTGCCGCGCTATCGATTACGGCAAGTTCTGCTTCGAGCGTGATAAGAGGGAAAAGGAAGCGAAGAAAAAGCAGGTTATAGTTAAGGTTAAAGAGGTACAGCTTTCCTGCCGTATTGAGCAGCACGACTTTGACACACGTGTTAACCATGCTAAGAAATTCTTGGCAGAGGGCAACAAGGTTAAGGCTGTTGTCAGATTTAAGGGCAGAGAGATGTCACACATGGAGCTTGGCCGTGAGGTTATAGCAAAGTTTGAGGAAGCCTGCCGCGAGGCCGGTGTAGCCGAGAAAAAGCCTGTGCTTGAGGGACGCTTTATGTCTATCATACTTTCGCCCGTCAAGCCCGACAAAAAATAACTGATTGTTAATAATTGGGGAAACCCTAGAAAAAGGAGAATTAAAATGGGAAAGATCAAGACACATAAGGCATCTGCCAAGAGATTTTCTCTTACCGGAAGCGGCAAGGTAAAGATGTCGCACAACAACCACCGTCACAACCTTGGTATCAAGACAGCTAAGCGCAAGAGAGGCCTTCGCAAGGGCGCTATTCTCAGCGAATGCTTTGCACCCACTTACAGAACCCTTATTCAAAAGTAATAGGGCAGACAACGAAAATTTGGAGGATGATATAAAATGGCAAGAGTTAAGGGCGCTATGATGACGCGCAAGAGAAGAAAGAACATACTCAAGGCTGCGAAGGGCTACTGGGGCTCAAAGTCCAAGCACTTCAAGATGGCTAAGCAGGCTGTGCTTAAGAGCGGTAACTACGCTTTCGCCGGCCGTAAGATGAAGAAGAGAGACTTCCGTTCTCTCTGGATTACCAGAATTTCTGCTCAGGCTAAGGTTTGCGGAATGAACTATTCCACCCTTATGCACGGCCTTAAGGTTGCAGGCATCGACCTCAACCGCAAGATGCTCGCTGAGCTTGCAGTTTCCGATAAGGCTGCTTTCGCTGCAATCTGCGATAGCGCAAAGGCTGCACTTGCAAAGTAAGAAGATTTACCCGATTTTCCGATTTAGGTTAATCGGGTTTTCTTTTTGTATTTTTGTCAAAAAAATATGTAAAAATCGTGGAAAGGAAAACGCAAATCTGATTTTGCGTTTGTCAAAAAAATGAAAATTCGGCAGGAAATCCTAAGCAGTCGTAATAACTCTTTCGTAAAATGGGTGGCTTCTCTTTCTGACAAAAAAGAAAGGGCAGCTTCTCAGAGCTTTTTTGTTGAAGGAGAAAAGCTGCTTTTTGAGGCTGTCAGAAACAATCTGCCAATAACCCATATTCTTGTGTGCGAGGACAAGAAGGATAAAATTTTACCCCGAATTGAAAGGGGGCTTGCTTCCTTTTCTGCAAGTGAGCCGGAGGTGGTTCTGGTTTCTTTTAGCGCTTTTGAAAAAATTTCTACAGAAAAAGCCCCCGAGGGTGTAATTACAGTAATAAAATATCTTGACTTTTTCTCTAATTTGGATATAATATATAAGGAAGAGTTTTTTGTTTTGGATAACGAAAGGGCTATCGCTCTGTGTTCGGTAAGGGACCCGGGCAACCTTGGCTCGGTTATCAGGAGTGCTGTTGCGTTTGGTGTTGACCATATTGTTATCTCTGCCGACTCTGCGGATATTTATAATCCAAAAACTATAAGAGCCGCTATGGGTAATCTTTTTGCAGTTAAGGTAACTGTGGTTTCTGACTTTAATTCCTTTGTTAATGCCGCAAGAGAGTCGGGCAGACGTGTGTTTGCCGCCGAGCTTACCGACAATGCGAAATCCTTGTCGGATTTGGACCTTCTCTCTACCGATATTTTTATGATCGGCAACGAGGGCCACGGTATTCCTAAGGAAATTTCCGAAATTTGCGACGGTAGCGTTTATATTCCCATTTCTGCGAAGACAGAGTCGCTTAATGCATCTGTTGCCGCTGCAATTTTTATGTGGGAGCAGAATAAATAATTTTTTATGGAGGGGTTATGAACGAGCTTATATATTGGATATGGCTGTCTTTGGCAGTAACCCCCGACACAACCACCTTTAAACGTCTTATTGATGCTTTTTCCGACGCTAAGGCGATTTACGAGGCTGAGGCGTATGAAATTTCAAAGCACATAGGCTCAAGAAGCTCTGACAGAGCAAGGCTTATCGAAAAGGATTTAACCGAAGCCACAGAAATTTATAATTACTGTATAAAATATGAAATAGGAATCATTACATATTCCGACGAGAATTTTCCTGTTTCATTAAGGGAGATTAAGACTCCGCCTGTACTTCTTTATTACAGGGGTACTCTTCCTGATTTTAATAAAATGTTTTCGCTTTCTATAGTTGGAACAAGAACACTTTCCGACTATGGAAGGCAGTCTGCGTTTCGGGCGGCTTATGAATTATCCTTAGCGGGCGGAATAATTGTTTCCGGAATGGCTATGGGTATTGACGGTGTTGCCCATGCGGGAGCCTTGTCTGCAGGGGGTGTTACTGTTGCAGTTATCGGTTCGGGTATCAATATCTGTTACCCCGAGGACCACAAAACTCTGGCTCGCGCTATTGTAAAGCAGGGCTGTGTTATTTCCGAGTATGCGCCGGGAACTCCGCCCTCAAGATTTACATTTCCAAAGCGTAACAGGATAATCAGTGGTCTTTCTGCCGCGACTCTTGTTATAGAGGGCAGGGAGCGCAGCGGCTCGCTTATTACCGCAAGGCATGCAAGAGAGCAGGGGCGTGCGGTATATGCTCTGCCCGGTAATGTCGGCGCAAAAAACAGCGAGGCTACAAATCTCCTTATCAAAAACGGAGCAAAGCTTTTTACCACTGCCGAGGATATAATCAAGGATTTTGAGAGCGTATACCCAGGTGTTCTCAACCCCTTTAATTTACCCGCTGAGTTTAAGGCGGACATAAAAGGGGTGCTGACAAAATATTCTGTAATAGCGGTAGCTCCCGGTGATGATATTTTTATCACACCCGGTATAAGTCCTAAAAGGGAGAAGAGACAGCAGCTGACAATTAAAACAAGCGGCTGTCCCTCGGTTAGCAAGGCTGACGAACAAGAGGCCTTGGCTGTTACCAAAGAGCCTCCCGAAGGCTTTGATAAAAACGCAATAAAAGTATATAAAAAAATTCCCGTATCCGACTCTGTGCTTGTTGAGGAGCTTGTGGACTCCGAAACATCTATGAGAGTTGTAATGCAGTCACTTCTTAAGCTTGAGATGGGCGGATTTGTTGAAATGTGTCCTGGTGAGCTTGTAAGAAGAAAATCCAAATAAGAAAGGCGTGCGTTTTGCACAGTATTTTATGGCAAATCTTGTAATAGTTGAGTCTCCGGCAAAAGCGAATACAATTAAGGGCTACCTTGGTCAGAACTATAAGGTAATAGCCTCTAAGGGACATATCCGCGACCTGCCAAAGAGCACTCTTGGCATTGATGTAAACAACGGCTTTGCGCCTCATTATATAAATATCCGAGGCAAGGGTGATGTTATCAAGGAGCTTAAGCGTGAGGCTAAGGCTGCATCAAAGATATTCCTTGCACCAGACCCTGACCGCGAGGGCGAGGCTATTTCTTGGCATATTGCCGAGGAGCTTGGTATTCCCAAGGATAAGGAATGCAGAGTCACCTTTAACGAAATAACCAAGGGGGCTGTTAAAGAGGCTATAAAAAATCCCAGAAAAATTAACGAGAGTCTTGTTAATTCCCAGCAGGCAAGAAGGATTTTTGACCGCCTTGTTGGCTTTAATCTCAGCGAGGTTCTTTGGAAAAATCTTAAAAGCGGACTTTCGGGCGGACGTGTTCAGTCTGTTGCAACCCGTATTATCACCGAGCGCGAGGAGGCAATACGCGCCTTTGTTCCACAGGAATATTGGACTATTGAGGCAGAGCTTACAAATGCCAAGGGTGAGACGGTTGTCGCCAAGTTCTTCGGCAACAAAAGGGGAAAGGTAAAAATATCCTCTGCTGAAGAGGCAGAAAAAATACTAGCTAAGCTTAAGGATGGCATCTATGAGGTTTCGTCGGTTAAGCATGCGGTAAAGCATAAGGCTCCCGCGCCTCCTTTTACTACCTCATCTCTTCTCCAAGAGGCATCAAAAAGGCTTGGCTTCCAGTCTCAAAAGACTATGAAGGTGGCCCAAGAGCTTTATGACGGCTTGAATATCGGCCACGAGCTTGGCGGAGTTCAAGGTCTTATAACCTATATGAGAACCGACTCTACCCGTATATCTCAGGTTGCCGAGGAGGCTGCTAAGGAGTATATAAACAAAAGCTTTGGCGCTGAGTATCTCCCTAAATCCAAACGTGTATATAAGACCAATACCGGTGCGCAGGATGCTCACGAGGCAATAAGACCATCCACACCCTCTATTACTCCCACGCTTCTTAAAAAGAAGCTTACAAACGACCAGTTCAAGCTTTATAAACTTATCTGGGAGCGTTTTATAGCCAGTCAGATGGAGTCCTGCGCTCTTGATACCGTATCTGTTGATATCGAGAACAGCGGCTATGTATTTAAGACAGGCGGATATATAATCAAATTCCGCGGTTATCTTTCTGTTTATGACTCGGCTGATAAGGATGCGGGCGAGCTTGATGAGGATGACCTTAAGCTCTCTAAGCTCCCGGGGCTTGAGAATGGTGATAGGCTTTCTGCCGATGCACCTAAGGCTCAGCAGCATTTTACAGAGCCGCCCCAGAGATACACCGAGGCATCTCTTATCGATTTCTTTAAGGAAAACGGAATAGGAAGACCTTCCACCTATGCGCCTATAATCTCTATAATAATATCGCGTGATTACGTAAAGCGCGACGGTAAGTTCTTGGTTGCAACCCCTCTCGGAGAGGCTACCACGAACTTCATGCGTGAATACTTCCCGGATATCATTGACTACGAGTTTACTGC
>JAZOVF010000018.1:0-12458 GCA_045658565.1 Eubacteriales bacterium | reverse complement strand
TAATTTGTAGGGGCGACCATCGGTCGTCAGGTTAACAAAGGGGCACCCTTGCAAGCACCGAGACTTGCATGAGGTTCGGAAAAGGAGATCCCTCGGATTGTGTTGTCGTCTTCGTTTCTAATCCCTGCCGCTCGGGATGACTGATTAGATAGCCCCGAAGTAAAATTGTGCTTTTTATATTAAAATGCGGCAGATATAGTAGCTTTCTCGAAAAGATCTTTTTTGTAATTTTTTATCTATTTTTCATTTATTTTTTTGTTTTTGCATTTTTATCTTTCGTATTTTTGTGGTATAATGTAGACGTAATGCATTGAATTTCTCTTCAAAATGTTTTGCGAGGTGTTTCTTATGATATCCTACGAATATATGAAAAACGAAAAGCAAAGCCGAGGCAACGAGCCTATCCTTTATTAATGCAAGGAGGATACGGACATAGCTCCTGGGGCTGTTTGCGGTCCTGTTATCAGAGATGTTTACGTAATAGAGTGCCACACCGAGGGCTATGGAACCTTGAAGATAAACGATAACGAATTTAAGCTGAAGCCCGGCTTGTGCTATGCTACATTCCCGGGACAGGTTACTGTTCTCACATCAGACTCTGTTTACCCAAGACGAGGCTTTTTCTGCATTCTTGGGGGTGCCGAGGTAGGAGCAATACTTCAGAGCGCGGGAATAAGTGAAAAAACTCCCTTTGCACCGCCTGAGACATTTGAGATTGTAACCAAGATAATCAAAAAGCTTATAGCTATGAAGAGCGAAAACGGAATCGGAGCAGAGCTGAGGCGCACAGCCTACATTTACGAAATTCTCTCTGCCTTTATGATTGGAAAAAGCGTGAACAACAGGGATATGTGGCTTGAGCGCGCGCTTGGCTTCTTTGAGGCGGGTTATCAAGACGACATAAGCGTTAGCGACATTGCCGAAGATGTGGGCTTTGACAGATGCTATTTTTCTTTGATTTTCAAGGAGGCTATGGGCGTTTCTCCTCACAAATACCTCACATCTCTAAGAATAGACAAGGCGTGTAAGCTGATGATAGAAACAAATGCCTCTATTGCCGAAATTTCCGAGAGCGTGGGCATTGACCCCAGCAATTTTTCAAGAACATTTAAGTCCGAAATGGGTATAAGTCCCATACAGTACAAAAAAAGGCACGGAAAAGAATAGTAAACTTAAATATTTTTACGTTTAGTCTTGAATAGTTAGGAAAAATGTGATATCATATTACTATTCTCTATTTCTCGCGGAGGAATTTATGTACAGAATAGTTACCAAAAAAAGTCTTAACCCCACCGTTACAATGATGGATATTGAGGCTCCCCTTGTTGCAAAAAAAGCAAAGGCGGGGCAGTTTATAATTTTGCGTGTTGACGAGGAGGGCGAGCGTATTCCCCTTACTGTCGCAGGCTATGACAGAGAGGCAGGAACTGTTAAAATAATTTTTCAGATAGTAGGCGCAACAACCGAAAAGCTGAATCATAAAAATGAGGGCGAATTTATTTCGGATTTTGTTGGCCCTCTGGGTCTGCCCACAGATATAGAGGGGCTTTCTGACGTGTGTATTGTGGGAGGCGGTGTTGGATGTGCAATAGCTCTCCCTGTTGCAAAGGCTCTTCATGAGGCGGGCTGCCGTGTAACCTCGATAGTAGGCTTCAGAAACAAGGATTTACTTATTCTTGAGGATGAATTTAAGGAGGTGTCGGACGAGCTGGTGGTTATGACAGACGACGGCTCATACGGCAGACAGGGTAACGTGTGTGTTCCCCTTAACGAAATGTTCTTATCGGGCAAACGCTTTGATAAGGTTATCACTATCGGTCCTCTTATTATGATGAAATTTGTTGTTGAGGCAACAAGACCCACAGGCATTCCCTGCGATGTATCTATGAACCCTATTATGATTGACGGTACGGGAATGTGCGGCGGCTGCCGACTTACCCTTAATGTAGACGGTAAAAGGGTTACTAAGTTTGCCTGTGTTGACGGTCCCGACTTTAACGGCTACGAGGTAGACTTTGACGAGGCTATGTCAAGAGGTATGATGTACCGTGATTTTGAGCGTCATGCTTATGAACAGACCTGTAATCTCTTTAAAGGGGAGGTAACCGCAAATGGCTAATATGTCACTTAAGAAAAATCCAATGCCAACTCAGGAGCCTTCCGTCAGAGCGCACAATTTTGACGAGGTTGCTCTCGGATACACCGAGGAGATGGCAATAGACGAGGCATTAAGATGCCTTAACTGTAAAAATATGCCCTGTGTTTCGGGCTGTCCCGTAAACATTCATATTCCCGAATTTATTTCTAAGGTAAAGGAGGGCGACTTTGAGGGGGCGTATGAGGTTATTTCAAAAACTTCGAGCCTTCCTGCCGTTTGCGGCAGAGTTTGCCCACAGGAAACCCAGTGTGAGGCTAAGTGTGTCAGAGGAATTAAGGGTGAGCCTGTCGGAATTGGCAGACTTGAAAGGTTTGTTGCCGACTGGCATAATGCTCATAGCGATAAAGCACCCGAGACAGCTCCAAAAAACGGACACAGAGTTGCTGTTGTAGGCTCCGGCCCCTCGGGTCTTACCTGCGCCGGAGACCTTGCTAAGCTTGGTTACGATGTAACCGTTTTTGAGGCTTTGCATACTGCCGGCGGAGTGCTTGTTTACGGTATTCCGGAGTTCCGTTTGCCTAAGAGCATTGTTAAAAAAGAAGTTAGCAATCTTGAGGCTATGGGCGTAAAAATGCAAACAAATGTTGTCATAGGCAAGACTTTAACCGTTGATGAGCTGTTTGACGATGGCTTCGAGGCTGTGTTTATCGGCTCGGGCGCAGGACTTCCCAGCTTTATGGGAATTCCCGGTGAGTCGCTTAAGGGTGTTTATTCCGCAAACGAATTTCTCACCCGCTCAAACCTTATGAAAGCCTATCTCGATAGCCCCGACACACCTATAATGAAGGGCGGCAGGGTTGTCGTTGTTGGTGGCGGAAATGTTGCTATGGATGCGGCAAGAACGGCTCTCAGACTTGGCGCAGAAAAGGTGTATATCGTTTACCGTCGCTCTATTGACGAGCTTCCCGCAAGACGTGAGGAGGTGGAGCACGCTGAGGAGGAGGGTATAGAGTTTAAACTCCTGACCAATCCCAAGGAAATTCTCGGTTACAATAATCCCGAGGATAAAAGAGACCCGAAAAACGGCTTTGTTACAGGTATGCGATGTGTAAAAATGGAGCTTGGCGAGCCTGACGAGCGTGGCAGACGCCGACCTGTTGAAATTCCCGACAGTGATTTTGTAATTGATGTTGATACTGTTGTAATGTCTATCGGTACAACTCCAAATCCCTTGATAAAGTCCACCACAGAGGGACTTGAGGTAAATTCCAGAGGCGGAATAGTAGTTGAAGAAAACGGCAGAACCACAAAGGACGGTGTGTATGCCGGCGGTGATGCGGTAACAGGCGCGGCAACGGTTATTTCTGCTATGGGAGCAGGTAAGATAGCTGCTGCTTCTATCCACGAGTACATTAAAAATAAATAAAGACTCTTTGTCAATAGTTGGGGTTAAAAAAATCTAACCAAGTTTCAATGAGGGACAAAGATAAAGCAAGAGGCTGAAACAGAGCAAATGCAAAGTGGAGGCCTCTTGCTTTATCTCTACGACATTTTGGTGGGAGAAGATATGGAGAATACGGTTGCGAAAACTATCAAAACGGCGGTAACCGTATGCTACGCTTAAAAACTTTAATTTTGTTGTTGCAGTCCGTACAGACATATCTTTTTTCAGAAACAAAATGTTTTTTGTTTGCTCAAGGTTATCAACATTTTCTTATTTTGAACTTGAATTTTGTTCTAACTATACTTTTCAAATTTCCGTCTCCGAAAAAGGGGCGTTTTTTTGTATATCTTGCACAAACAAACACTATTTTTAAAGACCTTTATTTTACCCAAGAGTATACTTACACTAAAATATTTTTGTGATACAATATAGATGTAAGAAAAAGTTTTCCACAGGCTTAAACAGGCTGAGGAAAATTTTCAAGGCTAAATGCAAGGCTTCTCAAGGTGTTTTTGTAGTAAAAGTTCGGGGTTTGTTAGGGTTTTGGTACCAATCTTAACAAGGTTTCGGACTGCTCTTAAAAATTCCTAAAGAAAAAATGCAAGAAAAGTTTTTTAAAAGTGAAAGGAAATTTAGACAATGGCAGAACGCAGAATGATATCAAAAAAGGTTATAGATTCAGACGAATTTTTCGAGCTTAGCGACAAGGCAAAGGCATTTTACATCTACCTTATCTTAGAGGCTGATGACGATGGATTTATAGGTAATTTAAAGACAATAACAAGGAGCTGCGGAGCTAACGCAAAGACCGTAGAATCCCTTATAAATCAAGGACTTTTACTCAAATTCAGCGACAAGGTTGCGGTAATTGTCCACTGGCCGATGCAGAACAAAGTGCGCCAAGACAGATACACAAAAACGGTGTACAAAAAGGAGTTTGAGCAGCTTATGGTGCTGGGCGGAAAATACATACTGAAATAACCGGACTTTGAAGCGTAAATACCTCTAGTTTTGGTTGCCGTAATGTCACCCATTTTGCACCCGCACCGCTGCCCCAGTATAGGATAGTATAGGTTAGTATAGGTTAGGTAAGGATAGGTTAGGTTAGGTTTACTACTACTACCTAAATAATAATACATCATACATAGGCCTTCGGCAGAGAAGAAAAAATGTTTGATTTCTTTTACGGTATATCCTTAAATTTCTCTTGATTTATCTGCCGAAATATGATAAAATTATTTCGATATGCTGAAAGGCGGTTATCTATGATTAAATACATATTTTTTGACCTTGACGAAACGCTCTTTGACTTTCCCTTAGCCGAGAGGCTGGCAATTACCGAGACCTTTACCGAGCTTGGAATTGACCCAACCGAGGAAAATATTGAAAGGTACAGTCGAATAAACAGGCTGTGCTGGGACGGACTTGAGCGAGGGGAGCTTACAAGAGAGAGGCTTGTAATCTTGCGCTTTGAGATGCTTTTTAGTGAGCTTTCACGGGCAGATTTATCTCCCGATGTGGCGCAGAGGCTATACGAAAATGCCCTTGGCGGTCAGCACCCCTTTATAGAAGGTGCGGAGGATGTACTTTCGGAGCTTTGCGAAAATTACGAGCTTTATGCGGTGACAAACGGCTTATATTCTGTGCAGTCAAGACGTATAAAAGATGCGGAGCTTGACCGATTCTTTAAGGGTTATTTTATTTCCGAAAAGCTCGGCTACTCAAAGCCAGACAGACGTTTTTTTGACGCTGCCTTTGCCACTCTTCCCTGCTTTGATAAGAATGAGGCTATTGTGGTTGGCGACAGCCTGCAGTCGGACATTCTGGGAGCTAAAAATGCGGGGCTTAAGAGCTGTCTTTATAACCCAAAATCCAAAGAAAACAAGACGGGAATTATACCCGATTATCAAATAAAAAATCTCTCGGAGCTTCCGGGATTACTAAAGGAATTATAAAAAATGTACTACGGATACAAAATCAGCGACCATACAGCAGCCCTTGCAAGACAGGCGGAGGCAGACTGCGCCGAGATATTTAAAAAAATTGACGAAAACGCGCTTATCTGCTCGGCAAAGGTACTGTCTGCCTTTCAGGAATGTATGGTTTCCACAGCCGACTTTATTGAGGTTACGGGCTATGGCTTTACCGACTCGGGCAGAGATAAATTAGAAGAAATTTACGCCAAGGTTTTTGGTGCGGAGGATGCCCTTGTCAGACCTCAGCTTATGTCGGGTACACATGCCCTTGCGGTGACTCTTGGCGGACTTCTTAAATACGGTGAGACTCTCCTTTATGTTTCGGGCGCGCCCTATGAAACATTAAAGAGCGTTATAGGCACATCGGGCGAGAGCAGAAATTCGCTTATTAAGTGCGGTGTTAAATATGAGGAGATAGACCTCCTTGGCAACGATTTTGACCTTGGGGCAATCAGAGAGAGGGTTTCACGGGGTGACATCAAGGTTGCGGCAATTCAGCGAAGCCGCGGCTACTCTCAGCGCAAGAGCCTGACTATTGACAAGATTGAAGAGGCTATTAAGGTTATTAAGGCTGCCTGCCCCGACACTATAATAATGGTTGACAACTGCTACGGTGAGTTTACCGAGGACAGAGAGCCTACCAATGTTGGTGCTGACGTGTTTGTTGGCTCTATGATGAAAAATCTGGGCGCAGGCTTTGCGGTTTCGGGCGGATATTGCGTTGGCAGACGCGATGTTATAGAGGATATTGCCGAAAGATTTTCTGCCCCCTGCATCGGCAAGGAGCTTGGTGCAAACTTTAATCAGCTGGCTTCTCTCTACAAGGGCTTCTTTATGGCTCCCACCACAACTGCCGCAACACTAAAGTCTATGGCATTTGCGGCTAGGATGCTGGAGCTTTGCGGCTTCACAGAGGTTGACCCCAAATATGACGAAAAACGCACAGACATTGTGCAAACAGTAAATCTCCACTCGGCAGACAAGCTGATAAAATTCTGCAAAGGAATACAGATGGGCTCACCTGTCGAGGCATACTGCATCCCCGAGCCGGGAGATATGCCGGGCTATGCTCACCCCGAAATAATGGCGGCAGGCACATTTGTTACAGGTGCTACAAACGAGCTTTCCTGCGACGGTCCCGTAACGCCCCCTTATACCGCATATATGCAGGGCGGGCTTACATATGACTACGGAAAGCTCGGAGTAATGAGAGCTATTGACGAGATGCTCGATCTTTCTCCCAAGTGATTACACCTCATCCGTCAGTCGCTGAGCGGCTGACAGCTTCCCCTCCAAGGGGAAGCCTAATATTTTTCAAGGCGGTGAAAAATGAAAACCTGTTATATTATTGGCGCGGGGGATTTCTTTGGGGATTTTAATCCTAAAAAGGACGACCTTGTAATTGCTGCTGACGGCGGATACGACACACTCTTGAAGCTAGGTAAAGACTGTGACCTGCTTCTCGGAGATATGGACTCGGTGAGCAGTAACATTTCGGAAAAAGAAAAAATCCTTTTCCCCATAGAAAAGGACGAGACGGATATGTTCTTAGCCTACCGCGAGGGCAAAAAAAGAGGTTACTCTGTTTTCAGGCTTTACGGCGGTGTCGGAGGGCGAATAGACCATACTTTCGCAAACATTAGTTTACTTATCTACGCAAAAAAGGCGGGAGATGTTATAACTCTTGTAGCCGACGGTTATGAAATTTTTGCTATAAAAAATGAAAGAATCACTCTTTCGGGAAAGTGTGGTACTACCTTTTCTGTCTTTGCCTTTGAGGGTGAGGCAAACGGTGTTACCATCGAGGGCGCAAAATATGAGACCAAAAATGCAACACTTACTCCCGCATTTCCTTTAGGTGTTTCCAACAGCTTTCTTGGTGACGAATGCGCCGTCGAGGTCGAGAACGGAACACTTCTTATTATGAGGGAAATTTGAACTCTTGGAGAAGCGCGGGGCGATTTTTTTCAAAAAACGCTTGACAACCGAGAAAAAAGGTGCTATACTCTATACCGAACCGAACAGAATATATGTCAGGGGTGCTTTATGCTGAGATGACGATATGCGTCAAACCCTTTAACCTGATACGGATAATGCCGTCGTAGGGAGATATTATATTGGCTTTTGCCTTTATTCTATACCGCACGGATGTATCCTGTGCGGTATTTTTGTTTACCCGAAAGGAAGAAAAAATGAACAGTAAGGCAAAAATCAATGTAAGAGCGCTTACCGAATGCAGCATTATGATAGCGCTCTCAACCGTTCTGAGCGTCATCAAGCTTTTTGAGATGCCGTACGGAGGCTCGATAACCCTGGCATCTATGCTCCCCATAGCGGTTATCGCTCACAGACACAATATGAAATACGGAATAGGCTCTGCCCTTGTGGCATCGGTTATCCAGCTGCTTTTAGGACTAAAAAACTTTTCCTATTTCACAACTCCCGAGTCGCTTATCGCCCTTGGAGTATTCGACTACATACTGGCATTTGGAGTTTTTGGGCTTGTGGGAATTCTTAGAAAGTGGATAAAGTCCCAGTCACTTGCAGCGACACTGGGCGTAACGCTTGCCAGCGCTCTCCGTTATCTGTGCCACGTTATTTCGGGCGCTACTATATGGGCAGGACTCTCTATTCCCACAGAGGCAGCGCTTGTTTATTCATTAAGCTACAACGCAACCTATATGGTGCCTGAAACAATAATTCTTGTTTTGACGGCGGCATATTTGACATCGTCTCTTGATTTTACACAAAAAACGCCAAAAAGACTCCATTCCGAAACAACAGACAACCTTTCGGCCCTCTGTTTCAGCGGAGCCGGACTTGCAGTTTTAGCCGCTCTTATTACCGATACCGTTCTCGTGTTCTCAAAACTTCAGAACTACGACAGCGGCGAATTTATGATAATGGGTCTGGCTGAGGTAAACTGGCTCGCAGTTGGTATAGTTACCGCAATTGCTGTAGCTGTTGCCGCAGTGCTTGTTCTTTTTGCAAAGACTAAAAAGAGAGCTTAAAAAAAGAAAACCGCTTGTATTTACTTCCCGTGAAAAGGGTTCGGGAGTGTTGAGCGGTTTTTTCTTTTTCATTTTTATTCCGCAACTGTGGCAGTTGTCTTGTCTGAGCGGCGGCGGTGGCGCACTCTGCGTCTTTTTGCCGTTTTTCTTGCCTGCTCGGCTCTCATAAGTCCGTCACGGAATTCGGCAAGGGAGCTTTCGTCTGCCTTTTTAACAGTTCTTCTTGCTCGCCAGGTCTCGTTAAAGTTCTTGTGCAGCTTTAAGGAAAGGAGCAGGTCGCCGTCCTTCTTGCACACATAATGGTAGGTATATCTTTGTCCTTTAGAGTGCAGGGGCTTATCCTCTAAGACGAGGACACCCTTACATAGAGGACAGGCGGGATTTTTTACAATATCGTCATCAAGCATCTCGTTTATTGTAACGTAGCCGTCGTCTCCCGCATCGGCATCACCGATAACCGACTCCTCGAGAAATTCGCCTTTTTTAATATTATAGTCCCGAATTCCCTTTGGAACATCAAGCTTCTGCGCTACAAGGGCTGTAAAATACGCATCATTCAGAGCATCGTGAGCCGGGAGTGTTTGACGGATACCGAAATGCTCCATAGCATATTCAAGGGAGCGTTGCTTTGCAAGACCGTCGGTCTGCAGATTAAATATATGCTGCAGGTCGTAAACCCTTTCTTCAAGCCAGGAGTGCTCGAGAGAGTGAACGTGGAAATTCTCCTTTAGCATAGGGATATCATCAGGTCCCCAGGTGAGAAAGGCAAAGTCCTTACCGCACCATTTTTTAAATCTCTCGGCAGCCTCGGGAAGAGGTGTTCCCATATCCATCTGCTCCTGGGTAATGCCTGTCAGGGCTGAAACATGGCGGTGGAGCTTTTTGAAATACTTTGGCTTAACTATTATCTGGTATGAGCCGCAGATGTTCATATTTTTATCCATCTTCACAGCTCCAATCTGTATGACCTCTCCGCGCAGGCGGCAGGACAGCCGCTTTTGAACAGCCAATGCCTTTTCGGCATATGCCTGGTTCCACTCAAGGTCCAGGGTTATGTAATACATCTATATTTTCATTTCCTTTTTCGTTTTCGATAAATCAACAGGATATATTATACCATTGCTATAAGGAAATGTCAAGATTATTTTCAGGTGCGTAGTTAATTATGGGAGTTTAAAAGTAAAAATTGTTGACTTTTCTCTCACTTTGTTGTATAATACATTTATTATGTAAATTTATGGAAAGGCGCATTTTATGGAAAAATTTGAGCGCATACCCGATATATTTGCCTCGCAGGTGTTTAACGAGGACATTATGAGAGAAAGACTGCCGAAAGACGTCTACAAATCTCTCTTAAACACTATTGCCAACGGCAAGGAGATTGATGCTACTATTGCCGACGTTGTTGCGGGAGCTATGAAGGACTGGGCTACCGAGCACGGTGCAACCCACTTTACCCACTGGTTCCAGCCGCTTACAGGCGTTACTGCAGAGAAGCACGATGCCTTTCTCTCCCCTGTTGACCACGGCAAGGCTATAATGGAGTTTTCGGGCAAGGAGCTTATTAAGGGTGAGCCTGATGCATCCTCATTCCCCTCGGGC
Organism: Eubacteriales bacterium; assembly: GCA_045658565.1. Taxonomy (GTDB): domain Bacteria; phylum Bacillota; class Clostridia; order Oscillospirales; family CAG-272; genus UBA1740. The sequence goes on along the minus strand of JAZOVF010000018.1, from coordinate 2,327 downwards.
GGTCTTAGAGCAACCTTTGAGGCGAGAGGCTATACCGCCTGGGACCCTGCTTCTTATGCTTTTATTAAAGACGGCTCTCTCTACATACCCACAGCCTTTTGTTCATACGGCGGTGAGGCTCTTGACACAAAGACACCTCTCCTACGCTCTATGGATGCAATAAACACAGCATCCTTAAGAATCCTGCGTCTCTTTGGCGACGATACAACAAGGCGAGTGCTTTCAACCGTTGGAGCCGAGCAGGAATATTTCCTTGTTGATACCGAGGACTTTAAGGCAAGACGCGACCTCTTCTACTGCGGACGCACCCTCTTTGGCGCACCTGCAATTAAGGGTCAGGAGCTTGAGGACCATTATTTCGGTACTCTGCCAGCCCGTGTCAGCGCATTTATGAAGGAGCTTGACACCGAGCTTTGGAAACTTGGCATCTGCTCAAAGACTAAGCACAACGAGGCAGCTCCCGCTCAGCACGAGCTTGCGCCTATCTTTACTACCACCAATATTGCTGTTGACCAGAACCTACTCACTATGGAGTTTATGCGTAAACTTGCTCCAAAACACGGTATGGAGTGTCTCCTTGCCGAAAAGCCCTTTGAGGGTATAAACGGCTCGGGTAAGCACAACAACTGGTCTCTTGCTACCGACGGTGGAAAAAATCTCTTAAAGCCCGGAAAGAACCCTGCCGACAACAAGCAGTTTATGCTCTTCCTTGCGGCGGTTGTAAAGGCTGTTGACGACTACCAGGACCTTCTCAGAATTTCTGCGGCAACCGCAGGCAACGACTGCCGTCTCGGCGGTCACGAGGCTCCCCCCTCTATAATTTCAATATTCCTCGGTGAGGAGCTTGACACTATTATCAAATCGATTATCGAAGGCTCCAGCTACTCCAAAAAGGATACAAAATATATGTCCCTTGGTGTAAAGAGCGTGCCTACCATAAGACAGGATACCACCGACCGCAACCGCACATCTCCCTTTGCCTTTACGGGTAACAAGTTCGAGTTCAGAATGGTTGGCTCGTCCCAGAACATAGCACTCTCAAACATTGTGCTTAACACCGCTGTTGCAGAGGCTCTCTCGGACTTTGCCGACATCTTAGAGGAGACTATCGACTTTAACGGTGAGCTTGACAGACTTATTGCCGACACATTCCGTTCTCACTCCCGCATACTCTTTGCAGGTAACTCCTACTCTAAGGAATGGGAGGAGGAGGCAAAGGCGAGAGGCCTTTCTAACTACCGCACATCCCCCGAGGCATACGCTCACTTTACCGATGACAAGAATGTAAAGCTCTTCGGACGTTTTGGAGTTATGAGCGAGACCGAAATGCGCTCAAGACGTGAGATATTCTTTGAGGGCTACCGCAAGATAAAGAATATTGAAGCAAGAACAATGCTTGAGATGACTATCCGCGATATTATTCCCGCGGTGTCAAGATATATCGGTGTTCTCTCCGACTCGGTTAACGCAAAGCTCAATGTTTCAAAGACTATAAATGTTTCCTGTGAGCGCGATATTATCGAGAAGCTCTCCGACCTGCTCGCCTCCACCTACGAGGCATACTCGGCTCTTGAGAGAGTTGAAAAAACCGCCCTCACAAAGTCAGACGAGGATGCCGCATTCTACTTTAAGGACAGCGTAATTCCCAAAATGGAAGCGCTTCGACGCCTTGTTGACTCAATGGAGGTCCTCTGCGCAAGAGAATACTGGCCTATGCCTACATACGGAGATATTACCTTTAGAATATAACTTTTGCATTTGCAAAACCATAGTGCTTGCCTTGCAAGCTCATAACGGCGAGCGACGCGAGCCTCATAACTCACAACTTAAAAAACCGAGCCTCTTTTGGAGTCTCGGTTTTCTCATATAAGCGAGTCTTGAAATAAATTTCTCGTTTCTCACACAGCAAAGCGTTTGGCTCCCTTGTCTCCGCCATAGGCGGTGAGGGATTGTTCTTCTTTTATTCACAACCCTTCCGTCACGCTTTGCGTGCCACCTCCCCTTACACAGGGGAGGCTTTTTTTAGAGCTTGCTTATAGCTCGACCGATTTATTTGTAGCCCTGCTCGGTTTTACCGCTCCCCTGTAGGACCGGGGGTGTTTCGACCGCTAGTTAAAAAACCAAGGATTTGCAAACAATTGTTGTCAAAGTCCTTGGTTTTTGTTTATTTTATTTGTTTTGAATTTTTTTCAAGATAGGCTCAAGAGCCTTTGCCATAAAGTAAAATCCGAGGTCGGTGGGGTGGCAGCCTTCAACCGTTCCCTCGTCGCCCGAGAATGGCATATGCTCGGTTGGGTCGAGGAAATAGACGTTTTTGTCTCCCTCGG
>JAZOVF010000017.1:0-4032 GCA_045658565.1 Eubacteriales bacterium | reverse complement strand
AGCATGCTCTTGACCCGGTTTATGCAAAGAAATTGGGTGTTGATATCAATAATCTTCTTGTTTCTCAGCCCGACTGCGGTGAGCAGGCTCTTGAAATTGCCGAGACGCTTGTAAATTCCGGAGCTATTGATATTATAGTTATCGACTCTGTTGCGGCACTTGTACCTAGACAGGAGATTGAGGGAGACATGGGCGCATCTCACGTAGGTGTTCAGGCTCGCCTTATGTCTCAGGCTATGCGTAAGCTCTCGGGTGCTATTGCAAAGTCGAATTGTATAGTTATATTTACAAACCAGCTTCGTGAAAAGGTTGGTGTCATGTACGGCAATCCCGAGGTTACAACGGGCGGTAAGGCTCTTAAGTTCTACGCTTCGGTGAGAATTGACGTAAGACGTGTTGAGTCTCTTAAGAACGGCTCTGAGGTTTACGGCTCTCACACAAGATGCAAGGTTGTTAAAAATAAGGTTGCTCCCCCCTTCAAGACTGCTGAGTTTGATATTCTCTACGGCTCGGGAATTTCTAAGTCAAGTGAGATTATCGATATGGCAATTCAGCTTGAGATTGTTGAGAAGAGCGGCGCATGGTTCTACTACGAGGGCGAGAGACTCGGCCAGGGTAAGGATAATGTGCGTAAGCTTATCGAGTCCGACAAGGAGCTTATGGACAAGCTGGAGACCCTTGTGCGTGAAAAGGTTAAGAATATGGACCCTGCCGAGGAGTCTAATCTTACCGATGATGACTTTGAAATCAAGGATTTTGACGACGAGCTTTAATTTATGGCAACCCTTGAATATATTAAGGAATTAAAAGAAAAAAATCTCCTCCTTCTCGGAATTTCCGAGGAGGGGGAGTCTGCCCGTTATACGGTAAACAGGGTTCTTTATCTTGATATCGGTGCACCACGCAGGGGAGATGAAATATCCCTCGGTGCTATGGAAGAGATCGCAGCCTTTGACGAATATTTCAGGGCTAAAAAGAAGGCTTTGTCTATTCTCGGATTTGCCGATAACAACAAGCGAGAGCTTAAAATAAAACTGCTTCGTGCAGGTTTTTCAAAAGATATAGCAGACAGATGCGTTTCCGAAATGCTTGACCTCGGCTATATTAACGAGGAGAGGCAGCTATTGCGCCTGTGTTTGAGAGAGGCGGAAAAGCTCAGAGGCCCGAAGAGAATATCGGCGACCCTTCAGGCAAAGGGATATTCGTCTGCAGATATACAGAGGGCGATAAGAGAGCTTTGTGACTCGGGGGAAATTGATTTTGAAGAAAACAAAGCTCGCCTTATAAGCAAAATGCTGCCACGCGATGCTGAGGAAGATGAGATAAAAAAACTTTTATACAAAGCAGGCTTCTGATTTTTAAAATCTAAATCGAAAAGTCTGATTTTGTAAATTAAACTTTACAAAACTTAAGGTTTTAGCAAAAAAATGAGACAAAACAGCAGTTTTTCAACAGGACTTAAAGACGGAATTCCCATAGGTCTCGGGTATCTCTCGGTAGCCTTTGCCTTTGGCATTTTTGCCGTCAGCTCGGGGCTTTCGGTAGCTGAGGCAACTCTTATATCCGCTTTTAACGTAACCAGTGCAGGCCAGCTTGCCGCAGTACCGATAATTGTGGCACACGGTGGCTTTATTGAGCTTGCGCTTACTCAATTTATAATCAATCTTCGCTATGCGTTGATGTCAATTTCTCTTTCACAGAAGTGCGATGACAGTGTAAAGCTAAAGGATAGATTTATAATTTCCTTTGTCAACACCGACGAGGTGTTTGCCGTAGCCTCCTCGAAGAGTGGCAGGGTAGGAAGAAATTATCTCTTTGGGCTTATAATTATTCCTGTTGTGGGCTGGGTATTAGGCACACTTTTAGGGGCTGTTTCGGGCGATATTCTGCCCTCTATTGTCACCTCGGCTCTCGGTATTGCAATCTATGCTATGCTTATCGCCATTGTTGTTCCCGAGATGAAAAAGGATATGTCATTGGCACTCTGTGTTGCACTTTCGATAGGACTTTCCTGCATGTTTTATTTTGTTCCGCTGCTTAAAGATATACCCTCGGGCTTTACCATAATTATCTGCTCTGTCATGGCAAGTGCCCTCTTTGCGGTAATACGCCCAATAGATGAGGAGGAAGAAAATGTTTGATTTTGTTAAGGATTTCTTCCTTTATCTTCTTGTAATGGCGGGAGTTACCTATCTTGTTCGTATGTTACCGTTTGTTCTCGTAAGAGGAAAGATAAAAAGCCATTTTGTACGCTCGTTTCTTCATTACGTGCCATATTCGGTGCTTTCTGTTATGACAATTCCAGCAATATTCTTTTCAACAGGCAGTATTATCTCCGCTGTCACAGGCACGCTTGTTGCCGTTCTCTTGTCCTATTTCGGAAAATCCTTGCTGACGGTTGCAGCCTCGGCATCCGGAGCTGTGCTTCTTTGCGAGATTATAACTACATATCTTATATAATTTTATGAATATCTTTACTTTACTCTGTAAATAATGCTTAAATAACTTATTAAAAAATGTAAAATCGAATTTTTTTCAAAAAAACTATTGACAAACCCGCAGTTAGATGATAAAATGTTGTAGAATGTGTAACTGGGTGTATTGCGCCCTTTTGCATATCAAATAAATTTTTAAAATTTTCGAGGAAGGAGGAAAATCATGCCAACCTTTAACCAACTTGTCAAGAATGGTCGTCAGGATAAGTTCTCTAAGTCTAAGACTCCTGCACTTCAGAGAGGCTTTAACGCTCTTAAGAACGCTCCCATTGATCAGTCTGCACCTCAGAGAAGAGGCGTTTGCACCAAGGTTACAACCACTACCCCCAAGAAGCCTAACTCGGCTCTTCGTAAGATCGCCAGAGTAAGACTTACCAACGGAATGGAGGCTACCTGCTACATTCCCGGTATCGGTCACAACCTTCAGGAGCACTCTGTTGTTCTTATCCGCGGTGGACGTGTACGTGACTTGCGCGGTGTACGTTACCATATTATTCGTGGTACCCTTGATACTCAGGGTGTTGCAAACCGTAAGCAGGGCCGCTCCAAGTACGGAGCAAAGCGTCCTAAGGGCTAATTAAGGTACGCCCTTAAGACTTTATGTGCTCACGTGCTGTGATGTTAAAGTTGTTTAGATTTTCCTAAACCCATCTATATTACAATAACGAGCACTAACGAATGTAGCGTTCTGTGTTGATAAAGAACGCATATCGAGTACCTATGATATCATTCTAAATTTAATGAAGGAGGGAAGTACAGTGCCTAGAAGAGGTCAAATTTCCAAAAGAGATGTTTTACCTGATCCGCTCTACAATTCCAAGCTTGTAACCAAGCTTATCAATAACATTATGTATGACGGTAAGAAGGGTGTTGCGCAGAGAATCGTTTATGACGCATTCGCTGCAATCGAGGCTAAGAGCGGAGAGAACGCGCTTGATGTGTTTGTAGCTGCTCTTGATAACGTAATGCCCGTTCTTGAGGTTAAGGCTCGCCGTGTGGGCGGTTCTAACTATCAGGTTCCCATGGAGGTTCGCGCTGAGCGTAGACAGACACTCGGTCTCCGTTGGATAATCAACTATTCCAGAGCTCGTGGTGAAAAGACCATGGCTGAAAGACTTGCCGGCGAAATCATGGACGCTAAGGCAGGCATGGGTGGCGCTTTCAAGAAGAAGGAAGACACTCACAAGATGGCAGAAGCAAACAAGGCTTTTGCACACTACAGATTCTAATCGATATTTTAAAGGAGATAGGTTTAAATGCCAAGAGAATATTCGCTTGAACATACCAGAAATATCGGTATCATGGCTCACATCGATGCCGGTAAGACTACCACGACCGAGAGAATCCTTTATTATACCGGTAAAACTCACCGTATGGGTGAGACCCACGACGGTGGTGCAACGATGGACTGGATGGCTCAGGAGCAGGAGAGAGGTATCACTATTACCTCCGCTGCTACCACTTGCTATTGGGTTCCCACTGAGTTCCAGAACGACCCCGAGCTTGCAAAGGATAACAAGTACCGTATCAACATCAT
>JAZOVF010000016.1:0-44694 GCA_045658565.1 Eubacteriales bacterium | reverse complement strand
GATATCCCATCCCTTTAAGGGAGTAAGGTCACTTGTAGACTACGAGTTTGATAGGTCAGAGATGGAAGTGCAGTAATGTATGCAGTTGACTGATACTAATAGACCGAGGGCTTGAACTGCTTTTAGTTCAGGTTCGCACATTAACCTTGAGCTTTTCGTTTCTCTTGTTCGGTTTTTAATGAGCATTTTGGAAAATGCCATAATATATATGGGGTCACGCTGATGCGTGGCTTTTTTGTTTTCTCATTTGCGTTTCAAATATTTCGAATTGCAAAGGGAATATATTCGCCTTTGCAATATATCGAATTTGCCGTAAGGCAAATATATCGAACGACTTGTAAAGTCGTATATCGACAAACAAGAAACTGTATATGAAATTTTTTCACATTTTTTGAGAGAGTGTTTGCGCTTCGTGAAATTAGTTTATATCCAATTTCATCTGCAAGCAGCCAAATTGTCTATAAATAATTCCACCGCCCGAGGGGGCATAAAAAGCGCAAAGTGAAATGAACGAATAGATATAATGTATAGAGACAATGTGATGAGTTAGGAGAGATGTTTCACCATTTGCTTTCCTCAAGCGGAATGTATAATCTTGTTATAGGGCGGTGGCTTTATGCCGCCGTTTCTTCCTTTTATGTTAAGGCAGACCGCTTGCGCAAATGGTGAATATACTGCGGCGATTTACGCTCTTCGTGCGTGGCGGCTTCACCGCCTTCAGAGGTTTAAAAACCTCCAATCGCCTTGTATGCGGCTCATCGTGAATAGAGATTGAATGAATTCGTAGTTCTTGTGATTTGCTAAATAGCTACGCTTGTATGCGGCTTTTAGAGGATGCCCCCTTTTTCTGTTTTATTTCGTGCATAATCTTTAAATTTGAAATACCTTTTATAGAAAAAGCATATTGTAAAATTGAAAAACCTTTTCGTTATATTATATAAATGGTTGACGATGATTTCAGACTGTTTGCACTTTTATATAAATGATGTGCTTGTTCGCGACAGGGAAGTAAAAGAGATAAAAAATTGAATGCAGATGGCGCGTATGAAGTATGCAGCATCACAAAATCTGATGACGGTGTTATTACTGTTGATACACCACGGAAGATTCTTGAACCTGTTATTTTACTTATAAAATAAAAAAATAAACGATGAGATTTTTTGTCCCATCGTTTTGCTTTTAAATCTGTTTTTGAACACTCTTATATTCGTCGTAATATCTGTAATAGGGGCAGGCTCTTGAATTTCCGCTTAAAAAGGATATCATTTCGTCCTCGTCAAGCTTCATATTACAGCTATATGAATCGGTATAATCGTCATATTCATAAAATTCACAGCTCTCGCAGCTTATTTGATGCTTGTGTCCGTATTTTGAAAAATCCATAATATTATTTCCTTTAATTATAGGCTGGAAACAAGCGCAAAAATACCAACCATGACAATAACAATAACAACGCCGAAAATACAAATGCTTACAGCACGGAGTCTTTTCATATCCTTGTTAAACTTGTCCATTTTTTCAGCATACTCGGCCTTCTCTTTTTCAGACACTTCTTTGATAAATGCATTTTTATCTTCAGCAGAGGAGAGATTGTCAATAAATGCTTCAAGGTCTGCGTTGAAATCAGATAATGCTGACTCTATTTCCTTGTCATCGATGGTTTTATCCTTTTTTATTTGCAGTATTATGTCAAAGCCGCATTTGTCATTTTCGTCTTTTGCATTATCGGCAATAATAGTAATGCTGCCGCAGAGAGCATCACTGAAGTCATCCGGAATTATTGATGTAACAGTTCCTTTTTTGTCGGCAAAGTACACGTCTGCCGCGTATTTAACTCCGGTTTCTGATATTTTTTCTGCGTAGGTCTTGACTGATTCTGTCAGGAGTTCTTTTGCTTTTTCTATTTCCATTCATGTTTCCTTTCGGATTATAATATTTTATTATCGATAATCAGCTTGTCTGAGCTTTTCTTTATTCCGTAAGAACACTCAATTGCCATACTGAAAATTATGTCACCGTTTATTCCTATGCAATCATCGAGCGTTGATAGAAATTTTTCAGCAGAGGAGTGAAAGGCAGATGTTGTTGCAAAAATACCGCGTGTGCCTTTTTTAGCACAAACTGCGCCATAAAATCCTCTTACATCTGTTTCGCTGGTTAAATCTATACGGTTTTTTGTTTGAACCATTGTTGTTTCCCTAAATCCAAGAGAATCCTCGGTTTTCATAACACCGTCTATTCCACCGTCCTCGGCACCGCCTGTAACATAGCATTCAAGAATTTTTTTGCCATGCTTTTCCGAATATTTTCTAATAAGAGTCATAAAATAATTCTCAAAAAATTCGCCGCCCTTGGTGTGCAGTCTGATAATAAATTCACTTTTTAGATTTAATAGCTCGTTTACATCATCTGCCCTCGCGCATACCTGTGGAGCAAGGGAATATACACCGTTGTCGAGTAATACAATTTTTTCTGCAAGTAATTTTTTAAGAAGCTGACCGATATATGTAGCCAGAGTATCGTCGTCCTTTGTGGTAACCGTTTTATCTGTTCCCAGCGTTGAGCGCAGTCTTGCGTTTATCTCGGATTTGGTCATAGGAGTGCAGGATAGTGCCTTGATAATTTCCTTTTGGCATTTTTCAATTCTTATAGCGATAGGCTTTGTTGAGACAAGATAATAACGTCCTTTTGAGTCAATTGCTATAAGACCGGCTGCGTGCATTTCATTTACTACCGTGCCTATCCGGCTTCTTAGATTGTTTTTTACGCTTCCTGCCTCTGTGTTGTTGATTTCAATATCGTTAAGATGATATTTTTGTAAGCAAAGGTCAATTAGTCCGTTTCGGTACTGCGGAGCCTTTGTCAGCACATCAACTATTTGTCTATATATTTTTGCATGGCTTGTACGTACACTCATAGTCACATCCTCCTGCAAGAATATTGTAACATATTTTTGTTCTTCTTTCAATACTTTTGACAAAACTGAATATAAAAATACCTCTCAAAAGAGAGGTATTTTGCTTGATAAAATGTACTGGACTAATGAGCGAACTGGCTATTATATAGATTGGAATAAAATCCGCCCTTTTCGAGAAGCTCGTCGTGCTTTCCTGTTTCAATTATTTTTCCGTCGCGCATAACAAGTATTTTGTCAGCTTCTCTTATGGTTGAAAGCCTGTGAGCAACAATAAAGCTTGTGCGTCCCTCCATAAGCTCGGAGAAGGCATCCTGAATCTTAAGCTCTGTTCTTGTATCAATTGAGGAGGTAGCCTCGTCAAGAATAAGCATTTGGGGACGGGTAAGCATTACTCTGGCGATAGAGATAAGCTGCTTTTGTCCCTGAGATAACCCCTCACCGCCCTCACCGAGTAGGGTGTCATATCCATTTTTTAATCTTTTTATAAAGCTGTGAGCGTGAGAGGCCTTTGCTGCCGCAATAATTTCTTCATCGGTTGCATCGGGCTTACCAAAAGCAATGTTTTCGCGTATTGTTCCCGATGAGAGCCATGTGTCCTGAAGCACCATACCATAAGAAGCCCTGAGACTTTTTCTTGTAATATCTTGAATGTTATGTCCGTCAACCTCTATTCTGCCTGAGTTTATATCATAAAAACGCATAAGAAGGTTTATTACAGTTGTTTTGCCGCAGCCTGTAGGACCAACTATTGCAATCCTTTCGCCGGGATTTGCCGTAAGACTAAGATTTTCTATCAGAGATTTGTTTTCGGTATAAGAAAAATCTACATCACAAAGCTCCACAAGCCCCTGTATATCGTTTAGCTCGTGAGCATTTTTCGAGTCACATGGCTCGCTTTCCTCATCAATCAGCTTAAGAACTCGCTCGGCTGATGCTAACGCATTCTGGAACTCTGCAAAAATACCCGAAATTTCATTAAAGGGCTTGGTGTACTGGTTTGTGTAAGACAGAAGCACCGAGAATTCACCGATAGTGAATGCTGTAAATCCTGCCATGTTTGCATCAATTGCCATAATTGCACCAAAGGCAGCCACCGCCGCATACACTACGTTGTTAACAAATCTTGTTGTGGGATTTGTAAGGGAGGAAATAAATATTGCCGAAAGTGTAGAGGATTCAAGCTTTTTTGCGGCATTACTAAAGGTCTCTGTGGCTCTGTCCTCATAGCCGAATGCACGTAAGAGCTTTTGATTTCCTATCATTTCATTAACAATAGACGTAGCCTCAGCCTCAGCCTCAGAGCGTGCCTTGAACATAGTAAATGTTCGCTTGCCGATAAATTTCGCTATAAATATTGAAAGGGGCGTAAGACATACAACCACTAATGCAATCTGCCAGTTTATAACCAGCATAAAGAAAAGTGTTCCAACAATAGTAAGAATGCCTGTAAACACCTGCGTGAAGCCGAGAAGCAGTCCCTCAGAGAATCTGTCGGTATCATTTATAACTCGGTTGACAATATCGCCGTGAGAGGTGGTGTCTATATAGGACAGGGGCAGGGTTTGAAGCTTTGCAAATGCATCGTTGCGAATGTCTCGTGTGATGTGGAATGTAATACGGTTATTTATAGCCGTCATGCACCATTGCGAAAGTGCCGAAATTCCAACAAAAAGTGCCGCAAGGCCGAGAATATTTAATATCCCTAAAATATTAACATTCCCGGGTGATACAATAAGGTCGATAGCATCGCCTATAAGAATCGGGATATAAAGTGAAAGTGCAGTAAAAACAAGGGCAAACATTATTGATACAGGGAGAAGAAATTTGTATTTGCCAATGTATTTTAAAACGCGGCTAAGTGTGCTTATATCCTTTTTGTTTAGTATCTTTTTCATACCGCTGCCTCCTTTTTATACTGAGATTCGTATATCTCTCTGTATATAGGAGAGCGGGCGAGAAGCTCCTCGTGGGTGCCAATGTCTGTGCACTCACCGTCATCAAGAACAATTATCTTGTCGGCATACATAACCGAGGATGCACGCTGAGAAACAATAAATACAGTTTTGTTTTTTAATTCTCTTATAGCGGCACGCAGGGCGGCGTCGGTAGCAAAATCAAGAGCTGATGCCGAGTCGTCGAGAATGAGAATATCCGGGTCTGAAACAAGTGCACGCGCAATAGTAAGCCTCTGGCGCTGACCGCCTGAGAAATTCTTTCCGCCTGCCTCAACCTTACCGTCAAGTCCGCCCTTGTCTAAAGCCACACCGCCTGCCTGCGCAATTTTAAGAGCAGCTAGAATTTCTTCGTCACAAGCTTCGGGATTGCCCCAGCGCATATTGTCACGTATCGTGCCTGAGAACAGCACCGCCTTTTGAGGAACAACACCGATTTTTTTTGTTAAGGTGTTCTTTGTATATTCCTTTATAGGTGCGCCGAAAATGGAAACCTCGCCCTCGGTTGCATCGTAAAAACGAGGGATAAGATTTATAAGAGTTGATTTTCCTGAACCTGTACCACCAATGATTCCGATAGTCTCGCCTTGTTCTGCCTTAAAAGATATGCCGGAAATTGAATTTTCTCCTCCGTTATAACTGAGTGCAACATTGTCAAAAACAACTGCGGGAGCATCAGCCTTACCCTCGGTTCTCTCGCCAAAGGTTTGTGTAGGAGTTATATCAAACACAGATGAAATTCTTGAAGCCGAGGCGAGTGCCTTGGTGATAGTGATAATAAGGTTTGCAAGCTTTATAAGCTCAATAAGAATCTGGGACATATAGTTATAAAGCGCTATAACCTCACCTTGAGTAAGATTGCCCGAATCAACCCTGATAGCTCCAACATCAATGAGGAGTATTAAAGCCAGGTTGATTATAGCATATGTGAGGGGATTCATAAGCGCGGAAATGTGTCCCACTCGCTTTTGTTGCTTTGTTAAGATGTTGTTTTCTTGCTTGAAGCGTTCATATTCGTCTTGCTCCTTGCCAAAGGCGCGTATAACTCTGACACCTGCAAGATTTTCTCTCGTTTTACCAAGTATTTTATCAACACCGCTCTGAACACGCTTATACATCGGCATAGTGATAATCATAATGCCGAAAACAATAACCGAGAGCAGGGGAATTGCGACAGCAAAAATGCCGCCCGCATAGGTGTCGATAGTAAATGCCATAATCATTGCACCGAAAACAACTATCGGTGAGCGAGAAAGAAGACGCAAGGCAAGGTTGAGACCTGTTTGCAAAATGTTTGCATCGGTGGTCATTCTTGTTATCATTGTTGACGTACCAATTCTGTCAACATCCGAATAGGAGAGGGTTTGCAGATGAGCAAAGAGGGAGGTGCGAACAGAGGTAATAAAGCCAACCGAGGCCTTTGCCGCACAGTACTGTGCTACCGCCGAAAAACCAAGACCTATAAGTCCAAGCAGAACAAGTACTAAGGAGAGCGTTACCGCATAACCCTTGTCACCGCCGCCGATAGCATCGTCAATTATTACCGCAACCACAAGGGGTACGATAAGTTCAAGCGCCGCCTCAAAAAGCTTGAACAGCGGCGCGAGTATTGACTCCAGTGTGTATTTTTTCAAATATTTCAGAAGTCGTTTCATCTTTTCTCCGAAAAGGGTATTAGAAAAATTTTACATTATATGAATAGGTTTCGGTTTCACCCTTTGAAAGACGTGACATGGCTCTTACGTCAAAGTTTTCGGGAGTTACACCGTCTGCAGGTACACCGGACCATGGCTCAAGGCAGACAAATCTTGCCTCCGAGTTGTCATCCTTCCATACACAGAAGTAGGGGAGATTTTCTGACCAGGAGAAATCAATAGAATGCTTTGCCTCGGGAGAGGAAAGTCTTGTCTTATCGCCTGTGCCCACAAAAATCATGGTGTCATTTGCGTAAATTTCTTCCTCGTTAAGTGCATATTTCTGATTAACAAGTGCATAGTCTTCGCCCTCGGGACGAACAAATGGGCCGTTCTGAAGAGGATGCCAGATAAGTGAGTCCTTACCCTCAAAATCAAGAGTAAAGTTACCGATAGCTCCCTCACCCTCGAGGGTAAAGCCGGGATGCCAGCCAAGCATATAGGGCAGTACCTTGTCGCCTGTATTCTTTACTGTAAAGCTGACATCAAGACTGTTTTCGCTTACCTTAAAGTCGGCTGTAAGCTCGAAATCAAAGGGATAGTCTGCCTTTATAACCTCGTTAGGTGTAAGACGCATTTTAAGCGCGGACTCGCTCTTTTCAACAACCTCAAAAACGTTTCTTTTAGCAAATCCGTGAGACTTCATGGTATATTCCTTGCCGCCTGTTGTATACTTGTTGTCAAGAATACAGCCGCAAACAGGGAAGAGCACGGGAGCGCGGTCTCCCCAATATCTTTCGTCACCCTGCCAGATATATTCGTGTCCGTCTGAGCCTTTAACAGAGAAAAGCTCTGCGCCCTTGTCGTTTACCGTAACGGTAATACTGTTGCTTTTAATTTCGTAATTCATATTATTAGTCTCTCTTAATGCTTTTTGGTTTCGATTTCGGAAACAACCTTTGCGATAAATTCGCCAACAGTAAACTTTCCGCCCTCGCCCTCTGTTCTTGCTCTTACAGTAACCGAGTCGGTGTTCATTTCGTCCTCACCCACAACAATCATATAAGGAACCTTAGAGAGCTGAGCTTCTCTGATTCTGTAGCCGAGCTTTTCGTTTCTGTCATCAAGCTCTGCTCTGATGCCTGCTGCCTGCATTCTCTTTGTAACCTCTGCCGCATAGTCAGCAAAATCAGCAACAACTGGGATAACAGTTACCTGAGTGGGAGCAAGCCAAACAGGAAGCGCGCCTGCATACTTTTCAAGAATAAGAGCGAGAGTTCTCTCGTAGCAGCCCATTGATGTTCTGTGAATAATGTAGGGAGTTTTCATGGTATTGTCACGGTCAACATACTCCATGCCGAACTTCTTCGCAAGAAGCATATCTACCTGAATGGTAACAATAGTATCCTCTTTGCCGAAAACGTTTTTGCATTGAATGTCCAGCTTAGGACCGTAGAAGGCAGCCTCGTCTATACCGACAACATAGTTTTCTCTGCCAAGGTAGGTGTCAAGAAGCTCTCCCATAATGCTTTGAGCCTCCTCCCATTGTTCGGGAGTGCCCTCGTACTTGTCTGTGCGCTTGGGGTCCCACTGAGAGAATCTAAATGAGCAGTCCTCCCAAAGTCCAAGAGTTTCAAGACAGTATTTTGCAAGGTCAAGACAGCCCTTAAATTCCTCAGAGAGCTGCTCGGGGCGAAGAATAAGGTGTCCCTCGGAAATAGTGAACTGTCTTACTCTTATAAGGCCGTGCATTTCTCCGGAGTCCTCATTACGGAAGAGGGTAGAGGTCTCGCCAAGACGCATGGGAAGCTCTCTGTACGAGCGCTTTTTGTTAAGGAATACCTGATACTGGAAGGGACAGGTCATGGGACGGAGAGCAAAGCACTCCTTGGTATAATCGTCCGGATCGCCCATAACGAACATACCGTCAAGATAGTGATCCCAATGGCCCGAAATCTTGTAAAGCTCTCTCTTTGCCATAAGGGGAGTCTTTGTAAGAAGGTAGCCTCTCTTTTCTTCAACATCTTCAACCCATCTCTGCAGTCTTTGAACAGTTCTTGCGCCCTTGGGGAGAAGAATGGGAAGTCCCTGACCGATAGAATCAACCGTGGTAAAGTATTCAAGCTCGCGTCCTATCTTGTTGTGGTCGCGCTTAAGAGCCTCCTCCTGTTGGAGTACGTATGCATTAAGCTCGTCCTTTGTGGGGAAGGCAATACCGTAAATTCTCTGAAGCATCTTGTTGTTCTGGTCACCCTTGTAGTATGCGCCTGTGCACTGAGTAAGCTTAAACGCCTTGATAGCTCCTGTTGAATGAAGATGGGGGCCTGAGCAAAGGTCGGTGTACTCGCCCTGGGTGTAAATAGAGATTTCAGCATCCTCGGCAAGCTCCTCAATTCTCTCAACCTTGTACGGCTCGTCAAGACTCTTCATAAGCTCGATAGCCTCAGCCTTAGAAAGAACCTTTCTCTCAATAAGAAGATTTTCTTTAACTATCTTCTTCATCTCGGCTTCAATGTTTTTGAGAATCTCGGGAGTAAATGAAATCTCAGCATCAAAGTCCTGGAAATATCCTGTATCGGTAGCAGGACCTATGGTCTGCTTTGTGTTAGGATAAAGACGCTTTACCGCCTGAGCCATAACATGCGCCGCGGTATGTCTGAAAATACGCTTTCCCTCTTCGTCAGCAAAGGTGAGAAGCTTAACCTCAGCATCCCCCTCTACAACTGTAGAAAGCTCCTTTGCCTCGCCGTTGACCATAGCAGCGAGTACATCGCGCGAAACATTGCCGAATGTAGCCTTTGCCGCCTCGTAAACCGAGGTAGCCTCGCCCTCGTAAATTTCACCTGTCGCAAAAATGATTTTTGCCATTATATTTTCTCCTTTGAAAGTAGGTATTTAACTAAAAAAACACCCCGAAAGACAAATTTTGCCTTTCGGGGTGAGGACTGAATCTTAAAATAATTCTGAATTACACATTTCTAATTTTCTTGTCCCGCACGGTTCCACCCGAGCGATTAACTCATTGTTATTAAATTCCCGTAGCCATCCACCCGTGGTGGATTTCATCTGCCAAAGGCAGCTTTCATTCGAGGGGCGAATTTAACTTGCCCGATAGGGCAAATTTCATCGCGAGCCTGCTCGCTACGCATGGCCGGTACCTTACAGTCGTTTTGTCCGTTTTTCACCAACCAACGGCTCTCTGTGCAATTCGTATCTGTAAGACATATTCCACTAGAGATATGATATCACAAATTTTAATATTTGTCAATAGTTTTGTTAATAAGTCCTGTAAAAGCAGAAGTTAAACATTTTCTTTGATTTTGTAAGTATAACAAAGAGGTAGAAAATGCTGCAACTCAGCAGAGCTGAATTGGAATTCTTGACCATTTAAAGCCTCTGAGCAGTGAGGAGTTTCAAAGATAGAACTCGGCAAGTACGATAAAGTGTACAAGCTCCCACTTTTCTTTTGTGCTCAGTTTTTAAACACCGTGTAGGTAGCTGCAATTTAACGTAAACATAAATAACGTCCTCCTTTTGCCCCATTTTATCATTTTGTGCTCTCTTATACAAGAGACTTTATGTCGGTTTAAGAAGTGTTAATTATTCTTAATAAAAGCTAATAATTTTAAAAACTAAAGAAATATGCATGTTGCACTAAAAAAAACGATGAATTTTTCAAAAAATATCTAAAAAAAGTTGAAAAACCTCTTGATTTTGTGAGAAAAGTATGATAAAATATATCGGAATAAAAAGTAATCAGGTTGCGAAGTAACCTTTTACAGACCCTCTCAGCTGTAGTTCGGCGCGGAGCAGCGATTACAGAAAAAATTAAGGAGAACAAAAATGGCTAATATTAAGTCCGCTAAGAAGCGTATTCTTGTAAACCAGACAAAGGCACTTCAGAATCAGATGGTTAAGAGCCAGCTTAAGACTGTAATCAAGAAGTTTAACGCTGCTGTTGAGGCAGGCGACAAGGCTGCAGCATCTGAGCTTTATAAGCTCGCTGTTAAGAAGGTAGACCAGGCAACAGCCCACGGTATCCTTCACAAGAACAATGCCGCTCACAAGAAGTCTGACTTCACTAAGAAGTTCAATACTCTTGCATAATTTTTTATGACAAAAAGTCTGCACTAACCCGGCAGACTTTTTCTTTTTTTATATTGACGTAAGAGACGTTTTGTGGTAAAATTATTATATAATTAAGTTTGAAGGGAAGAAAACATTGGCAACCCGCAATTACGAAAAATTAAGCCCCGAAATTTCGGAGCGTATTAAACAGGATATAGAAAACAACACTCGCCCGGGATTTGCAGCTAAGGGTGCTGACGCGGTACGCAGAAATCCTCTTTATGACAGAGAGTCTATCTGGCGGCCTGCATACGTGCGCGATGTTGATAAAATAATGCACAGCCCGTATTATAACCGCTATACCGACAAAACCCAGGTGTTTTCCTTCTATAAGCATGACGATATAACAAGGCGCGCTCTTCATGTTCAGCTTGTTTCGCGAATTGCCCGTTCTATTGGATCGGTGCTCAATCTTAACCTTGACCTTATTGAGTCCATAGCTCTCGGTCATGATATCGGACACACACCCTTCGGTCACGCAGGCGAGCGCTATCTTTCTGAGGTTTATCATGCCGAAACAGGCAGATATTTCAACCATAATGTCCACTCGGTAAGAGTTCTTGACGGTATATTCCCGCTTAATTTAACTCTTGATACCCTTGACGGTATTATAACTCACAACGGTGAGTTTGAGATGCACGAGTATTATCCCAAAGAAATGCTCGACTTTGATGCATTTGATAAAATGGTAGAGTCCTGCTATGTTGACCAGAATAACATTGAGCATATTGTTCCCTCAACCCTTGAGGGCTGTGTTGTGCGTGTGTGTGATATTATAGCATATCTTGGTAAGGACCGCCAGGATGCAAAGAGGGCAAAGCTCCTTGAGTCGGATACCGAACTTGGTGATGCAGGAATAGGCACAATAAATGCCGAAATTATAAACAACCTTATGGTTAATATAATAGAGCATAGCTACGGAAAGCCTTATATAATGCTTGACAGCGACCACTATATGGGTCTTAAAAACGCAAAAAGGATAAATTATGAGCAGATATACCGCCGCGAGAGTGTAACACGTGTCCTTGACGAAACGGTAAAGCCCATGATTCAAAGACTGTATTATAAGCTCCTCTCTGACCTTAAGGCAGGAGTAAAATCCTCACCGATTTTTGAGCACCATGTAGATTTTGTTTCGGGAAATCATTATGCAGCCGCAGCACCTTATATGGAAACCGAGCCTAATCAGATAGTTGTTGACTATATAGCTTCAATGACAGACGATTATTGCACAGAGCTTTATAAGTATCTTTTCCCCGACTCGAACCTTGAAATAAAATACCACGGATACTTCGAGCATCTTGAGGGAACTATCGACGAATTTTATGATAATATGCTTGCACAGTACAATATTTTCGGGCAGAATTGAATTTCTACCTTGTCTTGCGCACAATCAGCATCCTTCAAACGAGTTCGGATTGTCTAAGCAAAACAAAAAACGCACCCCAAAACGGAGTGCGTTTTTTATATACCAATTATTAGTTGGAAATGTAGGGGAGAAGTGCCATCTGGCGAGCTCTCTTAATAGCTACGGTGAGCTGTCTCTGGTGAAGAGCGCAGTTACCGCTAACACGTCTGGGGAGGATCTTAGCTCTCTCGGAAATGAACTTTCTGAGCTTTGCTACGTCCTTGTAATCAATGTCAGCAACCTTATCCTGGCAGAAGATGCAAACTTTCTTTCTTCTGTTGCCGGGACGGAATGCGGGACGCTGTGTATCGTTTCTTTCCATTTTGATAACCGTAAAACCTTTCCGACTCACGATTTCTGTATTGCTCTCACCGCAGTGAGCCTAGCGGAGAGAGGACGAGTTTGTCCCAAATCAGAAGGGAAGGCTCTCGTCGCCCGGAATTTCTTCAAAATTAGATTCTGCAGCATTGCCGAAGGAGGGAGTGCCGTACGCCTGGGGGGTATAGCTCTGTCCTGCGGGCTTGTCACCGCCCTGTGCTGCTGCGGGTGCGCCGAAGCTAACCTCGTCTGCAACAACCTCGGTAACGTATCTCTTCTGGCCCTGATTGTCGGTCCAGTTTCTTGTCTGCAGACTTCCGCAAACAATGATACTGCTGCCTTTCTTAAAGTAGCGAGACACGAACTCTGCCTGCTGTCTCCATGATACGATGTTGATAAAGTCAACAGACTGCTGACCTTGCTCCGCCTTTGAATAACGGCGGTTAACACCGATAGAGAATGAACAAACGGAAATGCCGCTTGTTGTCTGCTTGAGCTCGGGATCTGCTGTCATGTGTCCCATAAGGATGACCTTATTTAAGTCTGCCATAATTATGACCTTTCCTTTGTGAGATTTAGAAATCTAAAAATTAAGCCTCGGTTGCTTCTGCAACTTCGACGGTCTCCTCAGCTACAGCGGGAGCTGCTGCCTCGGACTTTGCTGCCTTTTCGCACTTGATTGTGGTCATGTAACGCATAACACCCTCGGTGATACCGAATACACGGTCAAGCTCGATAGGGAAGCTGGGTTCGCTCTTGTAGTTAACAAGCACATAGTATCCCTCAGTAACATAGTTGATAGGATACGCGAATCTGCGCTTGCCCCACTCGTTAACGTTAACGTCAGATGCGTTCTCGTTAATAAGTGCTACGAACTTCTCAACAAGTGCCTTAACGTCATCTTCAGCAAGAGTAGCGTTAACAGCAAAGAGAGTCTCGTAAGAACAAATCTTCTTTTCCATCGTAAATTTTACCTCCTTTTGGTCATTTGGCCGCCTTAAGGCGACAAGGGGCTCGGACACAGTTGTCCAAACTACCATGGTATTATAGCACAACCTTTCACATTTGTCAATAGATTTTACAAATTTTATTATTATAATCAAATAAACATTGATTTTTCTGTATTTATATTGTATAATATATATTCGGAGGTGAAAAGCGGATGATTGTTGAAAAGGCTTATGCCAAAATTAACCTTTTTTTAAATGTAACAGCGCGTCGTCCCGACGGATATCACGATATTGAGTCTGTAATGCACGCAGTAAACCTCCATGATGTTGTTTCTGTTGAAGCAAGAAAGGCAGACAGAGCAAAAATAACTGTAAGAACCAATTCAGATGAGCTTTGCTCAGAAAAAAACAATCTTGCATACATAGCGGCTGAGAAGTATCTTTCAAAATATTCTATCAGAGATGAAATTACAGTTGTTATCGAAAAAAATATTCCAATAGGTGCAGGTCTTGGCGGCGGCTCGTCGGACGCTGCGGCAACCCTCAGAGCTATTAACAAAATATACGGAAGAAGCGGTACGGCCGAGCTTCTTGAGCTTGCTTCATCTGTTGGAAGTGACGTTCCTTTTTGCCTTGTAGGCGGCACAGCCTGCTGCCTTGGCAGAGGAGAGCTTATTACACCTCTTAGTGTTAAAGAAAAAATGTATTTTGCTATTGCTATAGGTGAGGCGCGCATTTCAACTCCAAGGGCATTTTCGGCGCTTGATGAGCTATACAGAGACAGATTCCCCGACAAGGGAGATGTTTGCCGTAAAATGATTTTCTCGCTTGAAAGAGGACTCGATATATCGCAGTGCGTCTATAACGCCTTTGATTGCGTGACTGACATTTTTGAGGTTAAGAAAATCAAAGAAATTATGATAAATAGCGGGGCAGAATGCTCTTTGATGAGCGGTAGCGGCCCGGCTGTGTTCGGAATTTTCAAAACAAAGGCGGCTGCGGAAGCTGCTGTAAACAATCTTTCGGCTGATGGGTTTTTGACTTCTTTTGCTGAATCTGTTGTGGAACCTTATATAGACCTTTAAGTAGGAGAGAATATGATCTACGATCTACTCGCCCCATTTTATGATGCAATAAATGCCGATGTTGACTATTCGGCATGGGCAGATTTTATTGAAAAAATACTAAAAAAAGAGTGTACGAGTTGTCCCGAGCTTGTGCTTGACCTTGGATGCGGAACGGGGAAAATGACTCTTGAGCTGGCATCACGCGGCTATGATATGACCGGAATCGACATTTCTCCCGAGATGCTTGATATTGCCAGAGAGCTTGCCGATGAGGCGGGGTATGATATACTTTGGCTTTCGCAGGATATGCGTGAGTTTGAGCTTTACGGTACGGTTGATGCGGCGGTATCCTGTCTTGACTGTATAAATCACCTGACAAAGCCCGCGGATGTAAAAAAGACCTTTGACCTTATGCACAACTACCTTATCCCCGACGGAATATTTGTTTTTGATATAAACGGAAAAGCAAAGTTTGAAAACATTTATGCTGACCGCTCCTACGTTATGGAGGAAAATGGGGGAGTCTGCATTTGGCAGAACTATTATGATAAAAAAACAAAGCTCTGCGAATTTTACATAACCCTTTTTGAGGAGTGCGCTGACGGTAGATATGAAAGATATGACGATGAGCAGACAGAAAGAATGTATACCCTCTCGGATATGAAAAAGATGCTTGTTGCTTCGGGCTTTGAATTTATAGGAGCATACTCCGACTTTGATTTTACCGAGGCTACGGATAATTCTGAACGTATATATATTGCCGCAAGGTGCAAAAAATAAAGCTGTAAGGAAAAAAGACAAATGGCAAATACAGAAAAAGCAACAATTTTAAGGGGCATGACCCACGACGGCTCTGCCAGAATACTTGTTATAAATTCAAGAAAAATAGTTAATGATTTGATAGGCTTTCATCACACAAGCCCTACCGGGGCGGCGGCTCTCGGCAGAACTGTTACCGCGGCATCAATGATAGGAACGATGCTTCCCGAAGAGGGCGACAGTGTTACAATATCCATTTCGGGTGACGGCGAGGCGGGTAAGCTTATTGCTGTTGGCGACTACTATGGAAATGTTAAAGGCTATATACAAAATCCCCTTGTAAATCCCCCAAAGAAGCCAAACGGAAAGCTTGACGTTGGTGCAGCTATAGGACAGGGAACTATTTCCTTTGTAAAATCGGTTGGTGCGGGCGAGCCTCAGGTTGGTACAGTTGAGCTTGTCAGCGGTGAGATAGCCGAGGATATAGCAACATATTTCGCTAAGAGTGAGCAGATACCAACCGTTCTTTCTCTCGGTGTTCTTGTGGATACCGATTATTCATGTCTTGCGGCAGGCGGTGTGCTTATTCAGCTTATGCCTTTCCCTGATGACAATACGGTAGACCTTATCGAGCGTAATGCAGAGGACCTTGTTAATATCTCCCGCCACTTTAACGCAGGACTTGATAATAAGGCTATCGCCGATATTGCAATGCGTGATATTCCTTATGACATTTTTGATACCCTTGAGGTTGAATATAAGTGCGACTGCGGTCATGACAGAATGAAAAAGAAGATACAAAGCCTTGGTAAAAAGGAAATTCTTACTATGCTTGATGAGCAGGAGGCTGAGGGCAAGGAAAGAGCGCTTACTGCGGTATGCCGCTTCTGTAATACCGAGTACACATATTCAGAAAAAGAGCTTTTAAAATAACTAAAAAAGCTTCGTGAGCATAAACTGTTCACGAAGTTTTTTTGTTTGTGAGGAATAAATGATACCCGAAAATATGCTATATTTTTTAACTCAAGACAGTATAAAAAAACATATGGAATA
Source organism: Eubacteriales bacterium (assembly GCA_045658565.1). Lineage (GTDB taxonomy): Bacteria > Bacillota > Clostridia > Oscillospirales > CAG-272 > UBA1740. The sequence goes on along the minus strand of JAZOVF010000016.1, from coordinate 28,508 downwards.
TATGGATACACTTTTTTTAAAATATTCGATATATGAAAAAAGCATACCCGACCTAAAGGGGAAAACTCCTGCGCAAATCAGTAGAATGCGGATTGACAAGAGTGACAAAGAGAATATACTTTCTTTACTTAAGGAATACCATTCCCACAAAACATATTTTAACTCCTTTGCTAAAAATGATAAGCCCTGCAAGGAGATAAAGAGGTTTTACTCATCCGAAAACGATTTTTGCTATCGGGTAGTGGAGAGGGCAAGGGCGGTGGAGTGTGGTTATATATATATATTAAAGGATAAAAAAGGAGTACCTGTTATTGCTCATTCTTTAGATATATCTTCGGCATACATATCCTGTACACCGATCCTTGTCCTTGATTTGTGTGAGCATGCATACTTTGCCGACTATGGCTTTAACAGAGATGAATATATCAGGAGAGCCGTATCAAGGCTTGATATATCAAAGCTCTTTATTCCCGAAAGCTCTTGACATAAATCATATTTTATAGTACAATATATCTGGTTAAAAACCCTTACGAAAAGGGAATAGTATAAATTCTAAAGGATTTTGAAATGAATATTTTACATGGTAACGCTGTTGTCGGTCAGTCCGGTGGACCCACAGCTGCAATCAATGCGACACTTGCCGGTGTTATAAGAGGTGCACTTCGTGCAAAGGCTGACGGAGTAATTGACACCCTTTACGGTATGCGAAACGGTATTGAGGGCTTCCTCAATGAAAATCTTATAAATCTCACCGACATTTTCTCTGACGAGTCTAAGATAAAGATCCTTGAGCAGACACCCTCTGCGGCTCTCGGCTCTTGCCGTAAGAAGATGAAGTCTCCAGAGGTTGACCCCGAGACATACGAGAAGCTTATCGAAATATTCAAAAAATATAATATCAGATATTTCTTCTACATAGGCGGAAACGACTCTATGGACACAGTTTCCAAGCTTTCTAAGTTTGCAGCAGATCACGACTATGAGATGCGTGTTGTAGGTGTTCCTAAGACTGTTGACAATGACCTTGCCGCAACCGACCATACTCCGGGCTTCGGTTCTGCCGCAAAATTTGTTGCCGTTACTATGAAAGAGCTTATCAGAGATATCTCTGTTTACTCTATGAAGGCTGTTACCATTGTTGAAATAATGGGCAGAGACGCAGGCTGGCTTACAACCGCAGCAGCTCTTCCTGTATTCTCGGGCGGAAAGGGTCCCGACCTTGTTTACCTCCCCGAGCGTACATTTGATCCCGACAAGTTTATTGAGTCGATAAACGAGCTTCAGAAGGATCACTCCGCGCTTATCGTTGCTGTCTCTGAGGGAATTAAGTTCCCTGATGGCAGATATGTTGGAGAGGGACTTGGCGGCAGAAAGGTTGATGCCTTTGGTCACGTAGCGCTCTCGGGTGCCGGAAAGGTGCTTGAGGACTTGGTTAAGGAAAGGGTAGGTTGCAAGGTGCGTTCTATTGAGCTTAATCTGCCCCAGAGATGCGCGGCTCACATTGCCTCTCTTACCGATATTACCGAATCTGTGGGTGTCGGCAAGGCTGCCGTAGCTTATGCTGTCGAGGGCAAAACAGGAATTATGGCAACTATTGACAGAGCAGAGGGGGAGGAGTATTCTGTAACCTTCGGTGCTGCAAATATTGCCGAGATTGCCAATGCCGTAAGAGGAGTGCCCGATGAGTATATCAACGAAACAGCTGACGGTATAACCGAGGCAGGTATCAAATATCTTAAGCCTCTTATTATGGGCGAATGCGATATAGTGTACGACAACGGTATGCCCGCTCATATTGTTCTTTAAATGTTCAGTACAAAAAAACGATGAGACGTTAAAATCTCATCGTTTTTTTGTTTTATTTAGCCTTCTACGTTGCCTGCTTTAACCGCCTCGAAGTCCTCTTCGATTTCCTTAGAGGGCTTCTCGGTAAGGAGAGAAACTACTACAATAAGGATAGAGGAGAAGATGAACGCGGGAAGAAGCTCGTAGATTGCGAATATGCCGCCTGCCTGTGCAATAACAAGCTTCCAGAGGAATACCATTCCTGCGCCGCCGATCATACCTGCAACAGCGCCCCATCTTGTTGTTCTCTTCCAGAAGAGAGAGAAGAGCATAAGAGGACCGAAGGTTGCGCCAAAGCCTGCCCATGCGAATGATACTATCTCAAAGATAATGCTGTTTTCGTCAAGAGCGAAGATTGCTGCCATTATTGCAATTACAAGAAGAGTAATTCTTGAAACCCACATAACCTGCTTGTCTGTTGCATTCTTCTTGATAATACCCTGGAAGATGTTCTTTGAAACAGAAGATGCAGCGATAAGGAGATAGGAGTCAGAGGAGCTGATAGTAGCTGCAAGGATACCTGCCATAACAAATCCGGCAAGAATTGCGGGAAGAGAAGAGTTTGAAAGAAGAATGAATATGTTCTCAGAGGAGGACTTGGTAAGGAATGCGGTGGGGAAGAGCTGTCTGCCCACAATACCGATAAATACTGCAACAGCGAGGGAGATAACAACCCAAACCATAGCAACACGTCTTGAGGTCTTAAGCTCGCTTTCCTTACGGATCGCCATAAAGCGAAGAAGAACCTGAGGCATACCGAAGTAACCGAGACCCCATGCCATCATAGAGCAAATTGTGAGAAGTGAGTAAGGAAGCGCCTCGCCGAACAGAGGAGTGCCTGCGAGAGTAAGCTGAACACCCTCTTCGTTAACAACAGGGTTAGCCATTCCGAAGAAATCAAGGAAGCCGTCAATATTAGATGCGTTTTCGATAACGGCACCAATGCCTCCTGCGGAGATAGTGCTGATAACAACGATAATTGTAAGCGCACCAATCATAACAATACTCTGCATAAAGTCTGAAGCACTTTCTGCAAGGAAACCACCGATAAGAGTGTAAGCAAGAACGAATATAGCGCCTAACAGCATCATTACCCAGTACGGAGTGCCGAAGAGTGTAGAGAAGAGCTTACCGCAGGTAACAAAGCAGCTTGCCGCATAAACTGTGAAGAACACGAGAATAAAGAGCGCGGCAATAGACATTATTACCTTGTTGTTTTCCTTCTCGCGGAAACGGTTAGAGAAGAAGTCGGGAAGAGTGATAGAGTTGTTTGCTCTGATACTGTAGCGGCGAAGTCTCTTTGAAACTATAAGCCAGTTAAGATATGTACCGATAGCAAGACCAATTGCAGTCCATGCAGCGTCTGCAAGACCGCACCAGTATGCAACTCCCGGCAGACCCATAAGCAGCCAGCCTGACATATCCGAGGCCTCGGCACTCATCGCTGTAACCCAAGGGCCAAAGGAACGTCCGCCAAGGAAGTAGTTTTCTGAGCTTTGGTTAGCTCTCTTGTAATAGTAAATACCAATGCATATTACTATCGCCATATATATAATCATGGCAACAAGGATTTGAATTTGATCGCCTGTCATTTTTTTCTCCTTAAAAATAAAAAATATAAGGTATTTTAACATATTATCAATATATTGTCAATATAGAATGCATTCTATACTGTTTTTACAAGAAAACCTTAAACTCATTGAAAAATAAAGATAAATAGCAAGAACAAACTATAAACTTTATTTGTAAACAATTTGTTAACAAGTTGAAATTTGTATATTTTTATGCTAAAATGTATAAAAAGGGGTGAAACGAATGAAAAGGAATAACCAAAATACAAAAAGTAAAATTATTTCAGCCGCTTGGAAGCTTTTTTATGACCAAGGGTTTGACAACACAACTATTGAGGATATTGTGGCACTTTCGCATACGTCAAAGGGCTCGTTTTATCATTATTTTGAGGGTAAGGATGCACTTCTCGGAACTCTTTCTACCCTTTTTGATGAAAAATACGAGGAGCTTATTCCCAGTATCGAAGAAAATGCCGACAGTTTTGAGGTTTTAATGTATTTAAACCATGAGCTTTTTCTTATGATTGAAAACAGTATCTCTATTGAGCTGCTTTCAAAGCTTCTTTCAACTCAGCTTTTTGCCAAGGGAGAGAGGCATCTGCTTGACCGCAGCAGGACATACTTTAAGCTCCTGTTAAAAATTGTTAAGGAAGGTCAAAGCAGGGGAGAAATAAGGTCTGATGTGTCAGCGAATGAAATTGTAAAGGCTTATGCTTTGTGTGAGCGAGCCTTTATGTATGACTGGTGTCTGTGCTCGGGTGAATACTCCCTTGCGTCATATGCTGCACCGCTTCTCAGGGCATTTCTTTCTAATTATCGAATCTGATATATAATATAATAATGTAAAAAACGAGCAAGAACAGAAGGGATATTACCTCTACTCTTGCTCGCATTTTTTATTTAGTTGAGTAATAATTACCGAATACTATATTGAGTGATAAATACAATACACTAAGGTAGTTGTTTGTTGTGTCGGCAGCGATAGAACCTGCATCGATCTTAAGTTCGTTGGTGAATGTTGTGTGTGCAACTCCGCCGGATGGGGTGTTCAATACAAGGTTTGATGCGGTGGCATTTTCTTTAACTTCGGAAAGCGTTTGGTTTTTGTAATTATAGGTTTTTTCGCCATTTACGCTGTCGTCCATATCAAGTATCGTCTTGTTTCCGACAGTAAATCTACCGTCTATATCGACTTTACCTTGCAGCTGTTGGAAGAGATCGCCAAAGCCGTTTGACAAATCAGGAATAAACAGATTAACTAAAACCAGGTTAAAGTAGCGTCGGGGTGTTGCTTCACCGGTTATTGTTTTTTCTGTTATGAAGCTTGAACCTTGTTTTCTCAGCGAGTCATCCAAGGGGTAGAGAAGTGACTGCAGTACAGTATCCATTTTGATTCCAACATCAAGCGATGTAAACCAAGCCTCAGAACCGGTTACCCAGCTTTCTACAACAGAGTCATCCGAAATATAAACATCGGGACCTGCGTTTTTATTATTGTTTGATTCGGGATTGCGTGTTTGACAAATTATAGCAGGACCGCCGCTCTTGCTTATAACAGATTTGTTTATATTAAGAGTTAAGCGGGGATAACTTGATTTATCCAATGGCTCATCGGCATCCTCTTGCACGGGGTTTTGAGAGATAAGAGAAATGTGATTGTGCCAGGAATTTGTCAGCTTGCACTCAGATATATTAATCGTTTGATAATCCTTTTCTGCAATAAGGGTACAAAGAAAGGCTTCGACCTTTATATTCTTGAAATTTATTACCTGAGAGTAGGTTTTAAAGGCTGTGAGACCAAGCATGGATTCTGTTGTCTTGTTCTCGTCAGAGGAGGTTGAATTGTCATCGGCAAGATGCAAATTCCTAAGAGTTACAGAAAAACGCGTATGGTTGTGGTTCATATCAAAATCGATAGCCGGAGCGAATCTGAAAAGCTGGGAGTTGGATATTCCGTCATCCTGGTTGCCGCCCTCTGCTATAACGGTCGGCAGATTGTACGTGTATATAGAGAAGTAGTTTCCGTGAATTGTAAAATGGGGCGTTTGCTCTGTGGTAGCATGGTTGAATATAGCGATATTATCAAGAAGCCCTTCGGCTCTGTTTTTGTCAAGAAAATATTCTCTAGGTATATCGGTTGTTTCTATTGTTAAATGATTGTGTATGACCATTGATGAGAGCTTCTCGGGTCTTGTCGCATTTTTTTCGTTAAGCAGAAAGTCATCAACGATCTGAAGCTGGGTTCTTGTTTCATCTGTATAAACTTCAGTAAAATCAAACCCGTCTTCGCTGTTGGTAATATAATTTAGCTCGTAAGCATTGTATATGTTGTATCCGTCCACAACGGTAACGGTAAAGCTCTTGGTAAAGGATGAAATCTTATCCTCGGCTATATCACGGGGACGGGTGGATATGGTAAAGGTTTTTCCTATAGCTACCTCGGTGAAATCAAATGCATTTTTTTCTTCGTCTATAGAAACAAACAAAGCAAGCTCGTCACCCTCAAGAGGCTTTGATGAACCCTGGAGATACACCTGCGACACACTTGTATAAGATGTAACTACCTGGGGAATTTTGTCGGAGGATATTGCAAGGAGCTTAAGTGAGAAATAGAAGTTGTTGTCATCTCCAACAACATAACCGTGAGATTTGTTGGTAAATCCGTCCTTGGAGGCTTCAAAATCGGCAAGAGAGTTGGGGAGTGATACCTTGACAATAGATAGCTGAGAGGGATCATAGCCTACACCGTTTACGGTTACTGTTTTATAGGCGACAAAGTCCTCGTAGCTTATTGTCAGGGGTTTGGAACCGGGGGAGAGTGTGTCAAGCTCTCCGAAAACCAGATCCTCGTATCCTACAACCTCGGTTGAATCATCATTGTAAATAACGGTGGCGATAACACCGGAAAAATCAGGCGTTTCTCCAAGCTCGTATTCAAGCTTCAGTCCCTCGTTGATGATAAGATCCTTTACAGCTCTGTCACCGATACAATGGGTTAACGACAGTAGTATTAAAGATAACAGAAATAAGATTATTGGGATTCTTTTTTTCATAATATCTCCTTGTAAAATTCGCTGTTTTGAAAAACAAATAGTTAAAAAATGCTATTCAGCAACATACCAGATGTTCAAAATGTCTGTAACGGCAGTGCTTTTATTTCCTTCATCATCGGTGGCATAAGCCTTTACTGTTATAACATTATAACCGCCGACCTCACGGTAGCCTGTTATAGTTACAAGCCCGGTTTCGTCAACCGTAGCATTTGGGTCTTCGCTTTCAAAAATTACTGTTGTATTTGTTGTGTTTTCGGGCATTAGCTTACATTGTATCCTGTATGTTAGGCTTCCGCCTCTTGAAAGCGGGGTATCAAGCACCACATGCTTTTCGCCCGAGCTTTCACTTACACCCTCGCCAACAATTTCAAGGCTTTTGACAGGTACAGAGTCTGTGGGGGCATCCTCGGTTATCAAACCGTAAAAGGTGACTAACATTATAGATGCTGCGTATATTATTCCAATCAGAATTATAACAGTTTTCTTCATTTATTTTTCCTTATAGTACAGTTTGATATTTGAGACAAACAGATAAGCCCGGTATACACAAGCTAAAAGCGCCACACCGGCAAATTTTAGACAAACAGAACCTATGTCCTCCTTGAACAGAAGCAGGAAAAGCAAAGCTGCGACAAGGAACGACAGAATAAAAGCAGCAGACGAGGACTTAATTTCATTAGGATCGCTTTCGTATTCGCCAACCGCCGCATATATCTCTGTGTGAGGGTTGATTAAATCAAGCTCTGCGCTGTAAAACAGGTGAGCTAAATAAACAAAAGCGACACCAAGCATAAGGAATATAACGTCCGTAATAACCAGCTTGGAGAATGAGACAAGCAGTATGCCTGTAAGAATAAAGGAGAAAATACAAAAGATAGTAGTAGGCAAGAGCTTAGCTATCAAAAGAAGGGTAGGGCTCTTCGGCTGAATTTTAATAAGATATGCACTTCTGCCGTCTCTGGAAAAAATACTTGCTGCATATGAGCTTGAATTGAGAGAAACCAAAAGAATTAACAAAAGATTGCATGCAAAAATAAGCTTATTGCCAAAGTCGGTGGTAGGCATAGCCGAGAATATGAGATTTGAAACAAACGCAAGGACCGGAATTGAAACAGCTATCATTATGTTTGATGCCGTTCTCGATGAGTCCTTAACAGATTTGAGAAACTCGGTGTATATAGCAGCAAATCCGGAACCGCGAACTATATTCTTCTTGGGCTTAACACTTGATTTAAGATATTCAAAGGGCTTGCTTGACATAGAATAGAATATGGGATTTACAACAACAATACAGAGCACAAACAATGCCATAGATGCAAGCAAAAGAACTCCGAAGCGTAAAAGCATAACATCTACGGGGAAGGCATAGGTCATAGAAAACTCGGTTACTACACTCTCTCCGATTATCATACGTGTTAAATCGTAAAACAGTGAATAGCTTTCGGCAAAAGCGTTAAGCAGAGCCTGAATTTCCAGTCCAAGAGAATGCCAGCCAACTCTTAAGTCTAACTTTCCGGGGATAACCGACACAAAGTAGAATAGCCCGACAATAACTGCGACTACGGCAAGTACCGTGGCGATAATCTGCAAGTATTTTCTTTGCCTGAAGAAATTTGCAACAAAGGCTACGGGAATTGACAGAAATGCTCCGAGAGCAACCGTAAGAACCGAAATGAGAATAAAGCAAACTATAAGCCAGGGATAAAAGCCGATCGAATGTCCGTGTGCAAGAAAATATCCTATAAAAACGGGAATAAGAAATGCTGCGCTCTTTTTTAACTCAAAGATAAAGAATACCGCAATTTTTGACAGGAACACCTGCGTAGGGGTTGCGGGCAGGGTAAGAAGAATAACATTATCCCGCGAAAAATATAGCGCTTTTGTCAGTCGTGCTGTGCAGGAAATAACAGATAGTGCCAGTAAAACCGTGAATAAAAATGACATAAATGTGTCGGGCACATGTGTCATTGTTCCGAAAATCGAGAACACCATTGCAACGGTATACAGGCCCCAACATACAACCGAGGAAAAGACAAACTTAATAAGAGTTGTAATTACGGTAAGAAGCGCGCTTGAAATAGCCTTGATTTTAAAGCCGCTTTTTTGGAAAAGAAGCTTTTCCTTAAGCTGCATTCTTGCAAGTGTAGCTATGTTATTCATACCTTCTTTTCACCCGCGTAGGAAGTGTCCTCAAAATCTTCAACATGGAGGATATCGTTTCCGCCGATGTTGATTATTTCTTCATCCTCATCCGCTGTGATAACATGAAGATAAAGCTCTTCAAGATCAATATCGTTAGCTTCGATCTTTGACATTGAAGCAACAGCGCGGATGCGTCCATGCTTGATAATTGCAATCTTGTCGCAGATTTTTTCAACAACATCGATAATGTGAGATGAGAAGAAAACAATATTTCCCTTAGCAGCGTGCTCCTTCATGCACTCCTTAACCTCGTATATGCTGTTAGGATCAAGACCTGTAAGAGGCTCATCGAGAATCCAAACCTTAGGGGCGTGCACAAGAGCTGCCATGATAGCTATTTTTTGCTTCATTCCGTGCGAGTAGGTCTTCATAGGATTGTCGAATGAGTGAGAAAGCTGGAAACGAGTAACATATTTTTCTATTCTCTCGTCGCGCGACTGCTTGTCAACATCGTACAAATCGGCAATATAGTTAATATATTCTCTTCCTGTAAGGTTTTCGTAAAGGGCATAGTGGTCGGGAACAAAGCCTGTGTTAAGCTTTGCCTGTATAGACTGACGGGCTACGTCATACCCGCAGATTTCAATGCTGCCTGAGGTTATAGGCTGGATACCAACTATGCTTTTGATAATCGTTGATTTTCCTGCTCCGTTAGGTCCAAGGAAGCCGAATATTTCGCCACCCTTAACTGCAAAGGAAACATGATCAACAGAGTAATGCTTGTTGTTGCCGTATTTTTTAGAAAACTTTCTCAGCACGAGCTTTGGCGAATTATCACCGTACATAGGTGCGTTTGCAGGCTTTGCTCCGAGAAATTCTTTAAGATCCTTTTTCATTTGATTATAATCTCTTTCTCTCAGTCGTCTGTTTTCCGCTTTATCCCAGCTTTTGAACAATATTTTGTATACAAACCACATTGCTAAGATAAGCAGAACGTAAGAACCGTATATTATTAAGTCGTACAGGGGGTAGAATTCAAAGCTTAATTCGCCAATGCTGAATCCAAAAGAAATTTCGCTTATAGATTGAGCCAGTTCGGGAAATGCGGAGAGAAGATAGTTGTTATTGAAGTTGAGATAGTCGGGAGTAATGTCATAATTCTTAATAAATGTGTTGACTAAAAGGGTGAACAAGAAATAAATGCTGAAAGCAAGTAGTGCTCGCAAAAGACTTTTTGCCCTTGGGCGCTTGAAAATTTTGAACGCAGTACACAAAACAGGAACAAAAAATACAAAATATGACGACATCCAGAAGCGAATGCTTTCGGTAGATGCAACATCCAGATTGCCAACAACAGGGAAAAGCATATCCGTAAACGCGGTCAGCACACCGAGGAACAAACAACAGTTGAATATTGATTCATTCTTCAAGATAAGAGCCGCAGGCATAAGAATTATTGCAACAGAGCATATACCGAGAGGGAGATTTGCCGGACTTGTCCAATCGGGTAGGCTGTAGTACGAAAAGTACGAGAAAAGGATGGCGATAGAAGAGAAGGTCATGCACAGCCGCTTTATATCTTCGCTCGTGTTTTTGAGAATATGAAAAGCGATAAGCGGAATAATTACCGCAAGATACAGCATAATTCTGTGATTTATCGTAAAGTCGGAAAAGATAATTCCTTCATAACGCTTGAATCCAAGTATAACCTGCGGAACAAAGGGTGGCATTGCAAAAAGCATAGCTGCTGCCGATGTACCGAGCGATAAAGCGATTTTCGATAGAGAGGCACGAGGCTGTCTTGTTAAAATATAATCAACCAAGGAGAGAGAAAGCCCCGCGGCAATAATTGCAACTAAAACCGCAAGATAAATAAGGTCGTCGGAAGAGGGGAAGTTTCCAACATTTGCTATCGCCAATGTGTCAAAGAATATTAAGCTTAAAACAAAGACCGGAAAAGCAAAGTATTTTGTGATGTAGTGAAGAAGAGGTTGTCTTGCAAACTGTGTAAAAACGGTTAGAAGAACTGCAGTATAGGCAAGCCAGATAAGCATAGTTGCGAAGGCGGTATGAGGCATATCGTCACCAAAAGGAGAGGGACCTCTGTTTAAACCGATAACTATGGAAATAGCTTCCTTATGCAGAATAGAAAAAACAAATGCGAGAACGAACAAAGCCGCTCCGGTCAGCTTACGCACGAAGTCAAACGATATGTTTTTTTTCTTGAAAATGTAAGCTGTACCGCCGAACAGAGCAGCTACAAAAAAGGCAATCAATCTATATGCAATGCAGTTCATCAGAAACCTCAAATAAATAAAAAGATTTTATTATTACTTTGCTATTATATTATATATTATAAAGCAGGGTTTGTCAACAACTTGTTCTTACTTTAAGCAAAAATATATTGCCAGAAAATGTAAAAAAATCAGATACGTATAAAAATGCAAAATTCGTCGAAGATTTTTGTAAAAAAAACTTGATTTTTCTAAAAATATATGGTATAATACAGTGCAAACATAAATAATGCTTATCAAGAGTGGCGGAGGGACTGGCCCTGTGAAGCCCGGCAACCTGTGTTTTTATAAGGTGCTAATTCCCGAGAGATGAGTTTGTGCTTAGCGCTCGGGAGGTCTGCCCGGGCGCTGCTCTTTTTTAACGAATGAGAGGGAAGTTTAATGAAAAAAATTCTTTTTACATCAGAGTCGGTGACTGAAGGACATCCCGACAAAATTTGCGATAAGGTATCCGATGCTATTCTTGACGCCATGCTGGCGGAGGACCCCGAGAGCCGTGTTGCGTGCGAAACCTTCGCTACAACCGGTATAATAACCGTTATGGGTGAAATTACAACAAAGGCGAAGGTTGATGTGCAGAAAATTGTTCGTGATACCGTTGCCGAAATAGGATACGACAGAGCAAAGTACGGCTTTGATGCTTCTACCTGCGCTGTTATCAGCTCTATCCACGAGCAGAGCGCAGATATTGCTCTCGGTGTTGATAAATGTCTTGAGGCTAAGGAGGGCGAGCTTGCAGACGAGCTTGATACCGGTGCCGGTGACCAGGGCCTTATGTTCGGTTATGCCTGTGACGAAACTCCTGAGCTTATGCCTCTTCCTATTTCTCTTGCTCACAAGCTCGCAAGACGTCTTACCGAGGTTCGTAAGAACGGAATGCTTTCTTATCTTCGTCCCGACGGCAAAACTCAGGTAACTGTTGAGTATGTTGACGGTGTGCCCGCCCGCATTGATACAATTGTTGTTTCGTCTCAGCACAGCCCCGAGATTGATATGCAAACCATGCGTAAGGACATTATAGACAAGGTTATTCTTCCCATAGTTCCAAAGGAGCTTATTGACGGAAAGCTTAACATTTACGTTAACCCCACCGGCAGATTTGTTATCGGCGGTCCTCAGGGTGACACAGGCCTTACCGGAAGAAAGATTATTGTTGATACATACGGCGGATATTCTCGTCACGGCGGCGGCGCATTCTCGGGTAAGGACCCCACAAAGGTTGACCGTAGTGCTTCGTATGCTGCAAGATATATTGCAAAGAATGTTGTTAAGGCAGGCCTTGCTAAAAAATGCGAGGTGCAGATAGCCTATGCTATCGGTGTTGCTCGTCCTGTATCTGTTATGGTTGATACCTTCGGTACAGCGGTCGTTGCGGAGGAGAAGATTTCAGAGGCTATAAACAAGCTGGTAGACCTTAGACCCGCGGCAATTATTAAGAAGTTTGACCTCAGAAAGCCTATTTACAAAGAACTTGCGGCTTATGGACATATGGGACGCGAGGAGCTTTCTGTTAAGTGGGAAGATTGCGACATAGCAGAAGAACTCAAGGCACTCTGCCTTTGATTTTTTGCCGAAAATACAGAAAAAGCGCGTTTAAGTAAACGCGCTTTTTCTGTTCGGAGCTTTTTGAATATTGCTTTTTTGGGGAAGTATACGATATCTTTTCACATTCTTTTTGTTTGATTATCTCAGGCAACACTTTAAAAGTCGATTAAAAAAGGCTTGAAATATATGAGCTTAAATGTTATAATATTTACAGAAAAAATTATTGAGGAAGATAATGGCAGTTTACGGCAAAACAGAGGAAATAAGCGGTGCTATTGAGAATGTTGTATACCGCAATGAAAGTAACGACTATACCGTTATGGAAATAGCCGATAGTGAGGATAATCTCATTACGGCTGTTGGAATAATTCCTATGGCGTATGAAGGCGAGCGAGTAATTCTTAGGGGAGAGTATACCTTCCATAAGGAGTTCGGTCGCCAGTTTGCATTTTCCTCCTTTGAAAAGATGCTCCCCGAGGATACAGAGGACATCTTGCGTTATCTTTCCTCCCGTACAGTTAAGGGTATAGGCCCTGTTACCGCGCTGAAAATTGTCAACCGATATGGCACAGAAAGCTTTGACGTTATTGAGAATCATCCCGAGTGGCTTGCTGATATACCCGGAATTACTCTGAAAAAGGCTGCCGCAATATCCGAGTCCTTCCGTGAGGCGGCGGGAATGCGCGGTGTTATGATGTTTTGCCGTGAATATATGGGTACAGGCGAGGCGGTAAGGGTATATAAAAAATTCGGTGCGGGGGCTGTCGGGCTTTTGCAATCAAATCCTTATATCCTTTGCGACGAGGAGCCGGGTATACCCTTTGATAAAGCTGATGCTATTGCTAAGTCGCTCGGGCAGCCTCTCGATTCTCGGACCCGTGTTTTGTACGGAATAAAATTTGTTCTTGCAAATAATGCACAGACATCAGGACATACCTGCCTTCCTTATGAGTTGCTTGCCGGCGAGGCATCTAGGGTTCTTGGACTTGATTTGGACTGCGTTACACGTATACTCGAGTCTCTTGTTGACGACGGTGAGCTTTCGGTTTGGAAGCAGGGTGAGAGTTGTTATGTTATGACTACCGTTACAGCTGATGACGAGGACTTAATTGCCTCAAGGCTGTCGCGTGTTTCCGATGATGCAGGGGCTTTCGCAATAGATGATATAAACGCGCTTATAGAAAAAGAGGAGCGAGGCTGTAATATTACCTTTGCGCCCATGCAGAGAGAGGCTCTGTTTTCTGCTCTGAAATACGGAGCTATGATACTTACAGGCGGACCCGGCACGGGTAAAACAACGGTTATAAAGGCGATGATATCGATCTTTGATGCCCTCGGCCTTAAGGTTGTTTTGGCTGCTCCAACAGGACGTGCGGCAAAGCGAATGAGCGAGGCAACGTCAATGGAGGCTAAAACAATTCACAGAATGCTTGAAATGGAACGCACCGCCGAGGGAACGATACGCTTCGGTCGAAATTCAAGAGCACCCATTTCCGAGCATGTTGTTATCATTGACGAGGCATCGATGATAGACCTTTCGCTTATGGCGGCGCTTATCAGGGCGTTGAAGAGAGGCGCGAGGCTTATTCTCATAGGAGACGCAGATCAGCTGCCAAGTGTTGGAGCGGGAAATGTTTTTGCAGATCTTATTTTGTCCGAGGTGATAAAGACCGTAAGGCTTACCGAAATATTCAGACAGTCTAAGGAAAGCCTTATTGTAACCAATGCACATAAGATAAACTCGGGAGAAGCGCCTACGCTTACTGCCACGGATAAGGATTTCTTCTTTGTCAGACGTGAAGATGAGCGTGATATTGCCGAGGCGATAGCGTCTCTTGTAACACAAAGACTGCCGAGGGCATATGGTAAAAGTATAAGAAATGATATACAAATAATTACTCCCTCCCGTAAAGGAGTAGGCGGTGTTGAAAATTTAAACACAACGCTTCAAGGGTGCATAAATCCACCTGCAAAATTCAAAAAGGAAAAGCTTTCTCACGGAACTCTCTTTAGGGAGGGGGACAGAGTTATGCAGACGGTTAACAACTACGATATAGAATGGGAACGAGGCGGCTCTGTAGGCGTTGGTCTTTTTAACGGTGATATAGGAGTTATTGACACGATAAAGACCAATGAAGAATGCATGGTTATATGCTTTGATGACCGAACTGTTGAATACCCGTTTGAAAACCTGGAGGAGCTGGAGCTTGCCTATGCCATAACCGTTCATAAGAGTCAGGGAAGTGAATACCCTGTTGTAATTGTTCCTATGTATTACTGTCCTCCGATGCTTATGACGAGAAATCTTTTGTATACGGCGGTTACAAGGGCAAAGCGTATGGTTATTCTTGTTGGAAGAAGTGATATTCCGACAAAAATGGTGTCGAATAACAGCGAAATAAAGAGATACACCACATTAAGGGATAAAATAACCAAATATTGCTGATTTTAATTAAAAAAGCTCTTGAAATTTTGCTTTAAATGTAGTATAATGTATTTTGAATTCGAATGTACTTTTCGGATCGTTATTTTTACTGAAAGGACCGGAAGCGTGATATGGTGACCAAAATCGGCTTGGATCTTGGATATGCTAATATTACCCTGAGCGACAGTAGTGCAACGGTTTACCGTGAGCCGTCTATTGCTTTGGTTGATAAAGAAACCCGCCGTATTGTTGCTGTTGGTGATGATGCCATGCGGCTTACCGACGGTGGTGAAAAAACGGTTCTGGTTCGTCCTTTTAAAAATGGGCTATTGTTTGACCGCAAGATAACCCAGAGCGTTATTTCAAACGCAATGCGTTCTTTAGGCTCTAAGGAACGTATACGTTGCACAGTTGGTGTTCCGGCAGATTTTCAGCCCAAGGAAGAAAAAGAGCTGTTTTCAATGCTTAGCTCTGCAGGTATTACCGATTGCTTTGCTGTTAACCGCGCTGTTGCCGCACTTGTGGGCGCGGGGTATTCTCCGTCTATTAGTGTAATTTCTGTTAATGTGGGTGCATCGAGAACAGAGATAGCCGTGTTTAATAATGGTGTTATTACTCAGGCGGTGAGTCTTTCTGTCGGCGGTGAGGACTTTGACAAGGTGGTAAAGCAGTATATCTTTGACCAGGGGGATGTTAATGTTTCACTCTCTGTTGCAAGGGCTATAAAAGAAAAGCTCGGCTCTGTCTGGACAGGAAAGCCTGATGAGAGTGTTGAAATTGAGGGTGTGCTTTCGCTCACCGGCAACAAGGTCAAAATGACCGTTTCCTCTGAGGATATTGTGGGTGTGTTTGAAAAACCTCTGTACGACCTTTTGCGAGGGGTTGCCGAGGTTATTAAGAAAATACCTCTTGACCATGTTGAAAAGACGTTTGAGAACGGTATTGTGCTCACGGGCGGAGGCGCTCTTCTGTACGGGCTTGACATGATGATGAACAAGGTTCTTGATATACCGGTAATGCAGCCGGGTTGTGCAATAGACTCTGTTGCCAAAGGACTTGCGCGCATCAATAACATCATTCCTGCAAAGAGCAGGGGAGTCTGCAAGGATATAACGTCTCAGGTATCCAAATATTACGAGGAATCAAAAAGCTTAAATTAAATGCGAGGAAATATAAAATGAAAAAAGAATACGAAAAGAAGACTCCTACATACGCAAAGGTTATTGCCGGTATTTTGGCAGGACTTATGACATTTAGTGCTATTGCGACAGTGCTTATTGTTCTTTTGTCTCAGTAATACAAATCCGTAACGGAAAATGGGAGCGAAAACTTAAAGTGTACAAAAAAGGTTGTCGGCTGCTTTGCGGTTGGCGGCCTTTTTTGTTGTCTTGCTTTTTGTATTAGGTTATATTTTTGCTCTGACAAAAACAGCAAGTAAACAATTCCGATGTGAGTTTTTTCAAAAAAGAAGCCTTTAGTATAAAAAAACGAACACAGGAAAATGAAAGAAAATGAGTCGAATTTATTAAAGGCAAGTTGTTTTTTGCTTGTAAAAAGATAGTAAATATACGCAAATCACGGAATAGTATACTTTTTAAGGCAAAAACAATCCACAGCTTGAAAATTTGAAATTTTATGTTTCCACAGTCATCAACAGCCTTGGATGCCTATAACGGAAAAAGATAGTGAGTGAAAAAAGTGGAACGGATTTGTATATACGAAGATTAAAACTGATTTCAGAAAGAGCTTTTTCTTTCATGAGTTATTTGTGATGCTCGCGGTTCTCAAGACGCAAATAACACAGGCTTCAATGTGATAAACTGCATGATAAGATGCGCTGGAAAATAAAAAAGCAATACACAAATCGGGATTACCAAAATGTGTATTGCCTTATGTATTTTTTGTTATTTCAAAAATTATCTTCTCTTGGTGATTGCCTTAAAAGCTGTTCCGTAGCTGCTTTCATAAGCATCGTTTACGTTAGAGAAGGAAGCGGGAGCGGACTGCATAACAGGCTTTGCCTCAGCAACCTCGGCAGCATCAAAAGCCTTGATAGCATCCTCAACAGCAGCGCTTTCTGCTTCAGCAGCAGGCTCAGCCTTTGCCATATTATGCTTGTTGTTGTCCTTTTCAAATCCGGTTGCGATGATAGTCACACGCATCTCATCCTGGAGAGAAGGATCGAATGTAGCACCCCAAATGATGTTTGCTTCGGGATGTGCCTCGTCGTGAATCATGCGAGAAGCGATATCAATTTCATCAAGCTGGATATCCTCGGAAGCGGTAATGCTTACAAGAACACCGGTAGCACCTGTAATGCTTGTCTCAAGAAGGGGAGAGGAAATAGCCTCCATAGCTGCAACCTGCGCCTTATCTGCGCCCTTAGCGGAGCCAACACCCATGTGAGCGTAGCCAGCGTTCTTCATGATAGAAGTAACGTCAGCAAAGTCAAGGTTGATGAATCCGGGAACGTTGATAAGCTCAGAAACAGACTGTACACCGCGACGAAGAACGTCATCAGCAATTTCAAAAGCGTTAGCAAGTGTGATGTGTGTATCCTCAACCTGCTTAAGACGCTCGTTGGGGATAACGATAAGAGAGTCAACAAACTTAGCAAGCTCGGTAATGCCTGCCTCAGCCTGTGCGTATCTTCTGTGACCCTCGAAGGAGAAGGGCTTTGTTACAATACCAACGGTGAGTATACCCATTTCTTTAGCAGCCTTAGCGATAACGGGAGCTGCACCTGTACCGGTTCCGCCGCCCATACCTGCTGTGATAAATACCATATCGGTATCAGCAAGAGCCTCTTTAACAGTCTCGATAGACTCCTCAGCACTACGCTTACCAACCTCGGGGTTTGCACCTGCGCCCTTACCTCTGGTAATCTTGTCACCAATAACAAGCTTCTTAGCCGCACAAGATGTATCAAGTGCCATGCTGTCGGTGTTTACTGCGATAAACTCAACACCGCGAATGTTTGTAGAAATCATACGGTTAACAGCGTTGTTTCCGCCGCCGCCTACGCCAATTACTTTAATACTTACGCCGCTGTCAAATTCCTGCTCGAAATCGAATTCCATGATAAAATCCTCCGTGTTTTTATGTTCAGGGGAGTGAAATTACTCCCGCTTGTAAAATACATATTTTCGTATATATTTTATCATATACGCACGCGAATTTCAATATTAAAATAATAATTTATTTTATTTTACAAATTATTCTAATAAACAAAGATAAAGCCGGGCAGAACAATCAACTTTGCCTGTTTTTGTCGATGCTGATATGCGTCTATTTGCATTAAAGAAAGAAAAAACGAGGCAGAATTATATTTTTCTAATTAAGTCGACAATTTCTTTTGCGGCGGCTTCTGCAGCATCTTTTGTTGCAAATTTTTTCACTTTTTTTGCCATGATATTTCTGGCATCCGAATCTTTTGTAAGCAGGTCTAGCTTCCTTGTCAGCAATTCCTCGGTAAGATTTTTTTCTTCAATTAAAATACATGCATTATTATCTGCCAGAAGCTTTGCGTTTTTGTACTGGTGATTATCCGTTACATTAGGCGAGGGGATTAGGATTGATGCCACGCCTACAAGCGCAATTTCAGAAAGTGTCATTGCTCCGCTTCTGCAAATTACTATATCGGCAGCCTTAAGCCTTTTTGGCATATCATCGATATAGGGTAAGAGCTTACAACCGCCACCGTATTTTTTTAGTTCATCGCACATGCTTTTGCTGAAATATTTCTTACCGGTTGCGTGAATATGCTGAACTCCAGAAGTGTTGGATGTAGTATGCTTCATTACCGCAGTTATTACCTCGTTTAGCTTTCCTGCTCCTCCGCTGCCGCCAAATGACACTATCAGTATGTCATTTTCCCCAAGCTTCATTTCTTTTCTTGCTTCGTTCCTTGATAGCTTTGAAAAATCGGCTCTTAGCGGATTTCCGACAACTACGGTATTGCTTCCTTGCTTCAGGCTTTTGCGGCTTTCCTTGTGATTTAAGAGCACTAGGGAGCATTTTTTTGAAAGCAGTCTCGTAACAAGCCCGGGATATACATTTGATTCATGTATAACTGTTGGTATTTTCATTTTATTGGCAGCCCTTAGTACAGGCCAGCTGACATACCCGCCTGTTGCAACAACCGCGTCAGGCTGAAATTCTTTTAGTATTTTTGCCGCATCTCTTGTTGCTTTAAGCGTTAACATAATTTTTTTAAAATTCTCAACAGTATATTTTCTTTTCAGTCCCTCTATTTTAATTGTTTTTAATTTAATATCAGCCTTTTCAACCGCACTGTTTTCAAAGCCGCCCTCACGCCCTACAAATAAAAGCTCTGTATCCCTGTACTTTGATTTTATTGCTTCGCCAATTGCAATTCCCGGGTTTATGTGTCCTGCGCTGCCTCCGCCACAAAGCAGTATTTTCATAGCCTTTATACCTTTCTTATTTTGTGATTTTAGATTTTTTTGATACTGATAATATTATTCCCATTTCAAAAAACAGCATAATGAGTGAAGAGCCACCATAGCTGAAAAAGGGAAGAGATATACCCGTGTTTGGAACTGTGTTTGTTACTACTGCCACGTTAAGCAGAACCTGTACTCCCATTTTGACACATATACCAAGGCATAATAGCTTTGAGAAAGTGTTTTCGGCTCTCAGAGCAATCTGTGTGCCTCGTACAATCAATACGCCAAACAGGCTTAATGTAAGAGCCGCGCCTATAAGCCCCAGCTCCTCGCACAGAATTGCAAATATCATATCGTTTGCAGGCTCGGAAACGTAGCAATGCTTTAAGATACTGTTGCCAAGTCCAACTCCAAAGACACCGCCCGAGCCTATCGCCATAAGTCCTTGCAGAGTTTGCCAGCCGCCGGTCAGCTTATAGGCCTCGGGGTTTTGCCACACAACGATACGCTCCTTTGTGTAGTCTGTAAAAAGAGCGATAAACAAAACTGCTGCGACTCCTATCAAACAAAATATTGATATGTATTTTGGATTTACCCCTGCAAGAAAAATAAGTAAAAGTCCTATTGTTCCGAGAATAACTATACACGAAAGATGCTTTTGAAGCGCAACAAGAACTATCGGAATAAGCATTATCGTAAAGGGGATAACCGTACCGTATAAAAATATGTTTTTGTTATGGATATAGTCGGTTGCCTTTTGCTGGTAATCTGTAAAATATCGTGACAAAAAAAGTATCATTGTCAGCTTTGCAATCTCTGAGGGCTGGATTGTAAGAGGGCCTATGGAAATCCAACGCTTTGCTCCGTTTCCCACCATTCCGATAATAAGAACCAGCAAAAGGAGTGCTATTGTTATAATATACAGGTGCGCCGAGTATTTTTTGTAAATAGCGGTATTTAGCTTTGAGGAAGCTAACATAAGCGCATAGCCGAGAATAAGCCATATTACCTGGCGTTTTATGAAATAGTAAGCATCGGAATATCTTGCGGCAGCATAAGGCGCGCCTGCGCTGAATACCATTATCGTTCCAAAAAGCGATATAACCGTTACTATAACCAAAAACAGCGTATCGACTTTTCCACCCGAGCCTTTTTGTATAGGTTTTTTTAAAAATATATTTTTCATATCAGATTATGGCAAATAAAGAATAAATGCGGGGATAGATAAAATAAAAGTTAAAATTATCGCCAGCATACATATTTTTGTTTCGCTCATTCCGCATTTTTCAAGGTGGTGGTGTAAGGGCGCCATTTTGAATATCCGCTTTCCTGTAAGCTTAAAATAAATTACCTGGAGTATAACCGACGCTCCCTCAACAAGATATACACCGCCGATAAAAAGCATAATAAAGGGGTTGCCGAGAGAAAACACCGTAGAGACGGCAAGTGCTCCGAAAAAGAGCGAGCCTGTGTCGCCCATAAAAATTTTTGCAGGATGAATATTGAAAATCAAAAAACCAATAGCCGCCCCCATCATGCAGGAGGCAACAATAGCAACATCAGAAAACAGAGATGCCGAGATATAGAAGAGCGTTGTTCCTATTGAAAACGCAACCCCCGAGGCAAGCCCGTCAATTCCGTCTGTTAGATTTGCACAGTTGACAGTTCCTAATATCGCAAGCATAGAAAGCGGTAGATACCAAGCCCCTATATCGATTTTACCTAATGAAAAGGCAAGCTCTGTTGTATCGGATAAAAGAATTCTTCTTGAAAGAAGAAAAACGAGAGCGATTACGAACTGAAAAATCAGTTTTTGCATAGGGGAGAGTCCCGCGTTCTTTTGACGCTTTAATTTTGTCAGGTCGTCAACGAGTCCAACAAGAGCGTTTGCAATAGCAAATAGCGCGCTTATAACAATCGAGAGTGCCTCTTCGTACTTCTCTGCAAAATATAAAAATGCAGCAGAGAAGCATAGTGAAATGCCCACAGCTATAATAAATGCAATCCCGCCCATAGTAGGAGTTCCGCTTTTCTTAAGATGCCAAGCGGGGCCATCGGAATAGATGGGCTGATCAGCCCTGCCTGACAGAGCGGGGATAAGTCTCTTTTCAATAACTGCGGTTATTATCAGCGAAAGCAGAAATACAAAAAGATATAAGGGAAAATATTTATCTAAAAACAATGTATTTTTCTCCTTTATTGGCAAAGCAAATCAACAATACGCCAAAGCTCCGTGGAGTGTGATGCTTTGAATAAAATAAGCTCTTCTGACAGGCTGTTTTGAATTATTTGATTTGCGGTTTTTTTCGGGTCTGACTCGTCTGTGTTTACAAAGATTTTTGTTTTTTTCATTCCAGCCTCGATAGCCCCCTCATACATAGCATCTGAAATTTCGCCAAAAAGATATAGGTTTCGTAGTTTAGACAGGGCGGCGCAGCTGCCTATCGCCTTATGTATTTCGTAGGCCTTGTCTCCAAGCTCCTTGACAGTTCCTATAAGAGCGCTGCGGTGCTTGAATTCTTTCATTGAAGAAAGAAGCTTTAAGGCTGCGGCTATTGATTCGTATGAGGCGTTATAATAGTCCGGCAAAACATAAAAATATTTAACCGGTATTGCTGTCTGCCCCGGTATATCCTTATGAATTGAAGAAATCTGTCCTACGATTGTGTTGAAATCAATGTTGAGTTTAGTGGCTGCCGCAGCTGCCGCGCATAGGCACTCGGCCATGTGATGCCCCTTGGGAGTGAAGCTTGGCTCTGCGGTTTTGTTATCGGTGTTTAAAATGATTTTTTCTTCATTATATATTATATATATATCAGCATTGTTATTATTAACCGAAAATGTTGTTTTGTTGAAGTCACCTTTAAGGAGTGGTTCACCATAGGGAAGTATAAGATGCGGTTTGTTCATTCCGTCGGTAATTTCAAGCTTTGCCTTTGCAATGTTTTCGCGTGAGCCAAGGTTTCCTATATGCGCGCTTCCTATATTTGTTATAATACCAAGGTCGGGGCAGGCGCATTTTGAAAGTGCCGAGATTTCGCCGCTATGGTTCATTCCCATCTCGAGTATAAGTAGCTCTGTGTCCCTGGCTGCCGAGAGTATGGTTAAAGGCAGACCGATATGGTTGTTATAGTTTTTGTAGGTTGCGTGAGATTTATATTTACCTGCGGCTATCGTTTTTAAAAAATCCTTGGTGGTTGTTTTTCCAACGCTTCCCGTAACCGCTACCGTATATTTTAAATTGCTTAGCTTTTTCTTGTAGTAATTTGCTATTAGCTGAAGGGCATAAACGGTATCCGAAACGGTAATTATGCCTGTTCCTCTTTGCTGACTTAAGCAGACAGCTCCTTTTGCGATTGCTTCATTAACGTACTTCTCACCGTTATCCAAAGCCCCGCCTAACGCTATAAAAAGGTCGCCGCATTCGACCTCTCTTGAGTCGGTTGTTATATAGCTTATCCTGCTAACATCTGTCTTGACTTTGTCTGCATTTAACGCATTTAATAGCTCGTTTATATAAAGGGGAATATCAAGTTTTATTCTCATATTCTTTTAATGTTAAGTAAATTGTTTCTTTGTCACTAAAGTGAGTGTAACCGTTTTTGTCTATATTGTATTCCTCGGCGCCCTTGCCAATAATTGCTACCAGGTCGCCTTTTGAAGAATCAAAAACGGCCTCTCTTATAGCTGTTTTTCTGTCTTTTGTTATGCGGTGTTTATTTTGCGAAAATCCCATAATAATATCTTCAAAAATCCGGTTTGGGTCTTCGTTTCTCGAATTGTCCTCGGTAACAATTATTTTATCGGCATATTTTTCAACCAAAGCTGCAATTTTCGGTCTCTTTGCTCTGTCGCGCTCACCCCCGCAACCGAAAACAACTGTTAGATGCTTGTTTTCTTTAAGCTTTTTTAAGTCCTCCAAAACATTTTTGTAGGCCTCTGTGGTATGAGCATAATCTATTATTACCTTAATTTTGCCTTTTATTACTTCAAACCGACCGCAAACACCCTTAAACTGAGACAAACTTTTTTTAACAAGGCAGGGAGCTATTCCAATATCAATACAGACCGCCGATGCCAAAAGGGAATTATAAACATTGTATATTCCGTGAAAATTCAGTCTTGTTTTGTAGCATATTTTATCTGTGTGGGTAAAATATGTTATGCCGCCATCTTTATGTGTTTCGATGTTTGTTGCATAATAGTCCCCGGGCCAGATTGCGCCAACTGTAATTTTATTCTTATCAAACATCTTTGCCGCGGCTCTGCCGTAGCTGTCATCTAAGTTTATTACTTTCTTTTTTGCCGCTATCAAAAGTTTAAGCTTTGTATTAAAATAGTCGTCCATACTATTATGAAAATCTGTATGCTCGGGGGACAGATTTGTAAAAACTCCGTATTCAAAAGGAATGGGCGTGACCTTATCAAGGGCTAATGCGTGACTCGACACCTCCATAACGATTTTGGTACAGCCCTCATCCTGCATTTTTTTAAGCACCTTATAGAGCTTTTTTGGGTCGGGTGTAGTCATTGAATAGTCGGAGTCGTTTATCTTATTTCCGTTAATTTCTATGATGCCTGTACCGATAAATCCACACTTGATATTATTTTCTCTCAATACGGTGTATATCATATAGGCTGTTGATGTTTTGCCGTTTGTGCCTGTAACGCCTATTACCGACATTTCGGAAAAATCCACACCGAAAAAGCGAGAGTGAATAAGAGAGGACAAAAGTCTTGGATTATTCACTTTAATAGCGGGAATGCAGTTAGGGAATTCCGCTTCCTCGGCAGAGAGGATTGCACAGGGCAGGGATTTGAATTCACTTAGCTTAGGCATTTTCTTCGGGTTTTCTAAAACAAATAGGGATTTTTCACTCGTCTCTTCGGGTAAGGTTGCTATATTGCTTATCTTTGTCGACAGGTCAATTTCCGAGGATATGTACTCGCTCTCATATATAAGCTCATTTAATTTCATTAAATTTACCGCCTTTAATCTTCAAAATCGGTTGAAAGTGTGCGTAGAGTTATAACGCTTCCGCGTTTTATTGCGCTTCCTGCAGGAAGAGATTGAGCCGAAACCGAGCTTTCGGGATTATAGCTTCCGCTGAAGCGAATGTTAAGTCCTGTGTTTATAGCAAGTTTAACTGCATCTTTAATTTTCATTCCCGAAAAATCGGGGACTGTAACAGTTTGTGGCAAAGTCTTTTCTGTATATAATATTACCTTTGAAATTGCAGAGTTAAAGCTTGTGCTCTCGGTTGGCGTCTGAGAGAGAACCACAGCGCCGCTGCCAACAATTTCGTAAGCAATTTTTTTGTCAGAGAGAGCTTTTTTTGCGGCTTCGGTGCTCATTCCAACATAGTTTTCGACAGTAAAGTTTTCTTCTGTTGCCGCCTTAAATTCAAGATAGGGAAGCGCCTTTTCTAAAAACATAGAAACATATGGCGCAGCAACAACGCTTCCGTATTTTACTGCAGATGTTGGCTCGTCGGCAACTATTATAACGGCAACTCCGCTGTCCCCGTCGGTAGAAAAGGCAACGGTAGAGCCTATTCTCAAATATGAGCTTCCGTTTTCATCAAGTATATCAAATTTTTCCGAAGTTCCTGTTTTTGCTGCTACGTCGTACCCCGAAACGGCAGCATTTTTTGCGCCTCCGTCTCCGCTTACTCCCTCTATAAGTATTTTTGAAACCTCGGCGGCAACCTCTTCTGATATAACCGTGCCCTTTATTTCTGTTTCATGATTGAATATTACATTTTTTTCATTATCAATAATTTTTTCAACCACGTAAGGAGTAACAAGCCTTCCGCCGTTTGCAACAGAGGCTATTGCTGTTATCTGGTTAATAATCGAAACCTTAAAGCGCTGACCGAATGAAGCTGTTGCAAGCTCGGTAGCTCCAATCCCTTCGGGCTTGTGGAAAATGGTTGATGCCTCGCTCGGCAGGTCTATTCCTGTTTTGTCAAGATAGCCAAACCTTTCAACATAGGAATAAAATTTGTCTGCTCCAAGTCTTTCGGAAATTGATATCATACAGGGGTTGCAGGACATTTGAAGTCCGTATGCCAGACTGAATCCGGAGCCGTGTCCTGTGCGCTTGTGACATCTTATGTTCCAGCCGCCAACCTTTGCTGAGCCTGAGCAGCTGAAGCTGTCGGTGAGATGTACCGCCCCGCTATCAAGAGCGGCAGATACAGTAACTATTTTAAAGGTTGAGCCAGGCTCGTATGTTTCGCTTATCGCCTTGTTTGACCACATTATCTGGAGCAGCTCGTTTTTATATTTTTTATATTCCTCGCTAGCGTATGTAAGTCCCGAGGAATTAAGCTTTTGCGCCGACTGCTCGTCTAAAACAAAGGGGGTGTTAGGGTTGAATGGGGAGGAGGTTGCCATAGCAAGTATTGCACCCGTCTTGGTGTTCATAACAACTCCGCAAAGTCGGTTTTCTACCTTATGGTTGACCCTGGCGGTTTCGAGTATTGCCTCTAGCTCGGTTTGCAGGTAGCTGTCAAGCGTTGTAACAAGGCTGTATCCGTCCTCGGCAGCAACATAGTCGGAATATTCGGTGTTAAGCTCGTTGCCGTTTGCGTCTTTTGCGTAAACATAATATCCGTCTGTTCCTGCGAGAGTTTTTTCATAATAATATTCAAGACCGTAAAGACCCTGATTGTCACTTCCTACAAATCCGATTAGATGTGCGGCCATTGTGTTCTTTGGATAATATCTTGAGCTTGATGCCTCAAATGAAATAAAACGCTCCAGCCCGCTTTGCTTTGCAAACGAAAGGGCAGCGGTGTATTCGCTCTCTGATGCGTTCTTTTTGATAGTGAGGTCTAAGACATTGGAATTTTTTATTTTGTTATACAAAACAGCCGCATCTTCTCCGATTGCCAAGGCCAGCCCGTCGGCTATAACTTTGGTATAATCTGCTCTGTCGCTTTTTTCGGCATTCTTAATTTCTTTGGGAGATACAAAAATGCGCCATTTTGTCTGACTTGCAGCCAAGAGATTCATATTTGAATCGTATATACTGCCGCGCTTTGCGGGAAGGGGAGAGGTGGTTGTTACCTGGTCAAAGGTTTTATCCCTGTAATAATCGTAATTAAAAAAATCAAGATTAAATATATTAAATAAAATATAAGATGCAAAGATGAAAAATAAAAGTAATATGGCAATAATTCTTTTTTCGGTTGATTTATCAGCATGGTTTTTCACAGTAATTTCCTTAAAATAAAAAAATATAGCGACGGAGCATAATCCATCGCTATATAATATTCGGAAATTTTATAAAATATGAGAATATACGGTTATTTTATTCTTCAACACTTGCAGTTGCTTCCTCTGTTTGGACAACCTCGGTCTCAGAAGCATCAAGAGTTTGTATGTTGGTTATCTTCTTAGGAGCTATCTTGGAGCCAAGGAGTCCGATAGAGAGAATAAAGGTAGAGGCAACAACGGCGCAAAGGAATGCAGCCGCAGCGGTACGAAGAGGGAATGAACGAATAATAGTATCCTTTTCGGGATCTGCCTTTACTGTAAGCTTGTCCTCGATATAAGTGCAAACAAGAGCAACGGTGCGCTCGCCGCGAGTAGCGGAGGGACGAAGCGCAACGGGAAGTGCCGCTTCCTCTTTCTTCTTTGCCGCCTTCATAAGCATATACTCACCAAGGGTACAATCGCTGTTTGCAACGGTAAGGTTTTCCTTCATGCTCATATAGAGTTTGTCGTAGTTGTTGGTTGTATGTGCCATTTTTCGCATTCTCCTTTATATTTTTTCAGCTATCCTTAATTTTGCACTTCTTGAGCGAGGATTTGCTTCAAGCTCGGCCTCGGAGGGAAGTGTTGGTTTTTTTGTTAATTCCTTTATTTTTGGTTTGTTTCCGCATATGCAGATAGGGAAGTCCTTGGGGCAGGTACAGCCCTGTGCCAGAGATTTGAAGCTTTGCTTTACTATTCTGTCCTCAAGTGAGTGGAAGGAAATTATTGCTATTCTTCCGCCCTCGACAAGATTGTTTGCCGCATCGGTTATAAGAGGGGATATTGCATCAAGCTCTGCGTTAACTTCTATTCTGATTGCTTGGAAGGTTCTTTTTGAGGGGTGGGGGCCATCGGCTCTCGCCGCTGCAGGAATGGCCCCCTTGATGATTTCTGTTAATTCAAAGGTTGTTTTTATAGGAGAGATTTCTCTTTTTTTACATATTGCCTGTGCAATCCTCGGAGCAAACCTTTCTTCTCCGTATTCAAAAATTATTCTCTTTAAATCATATTCGGAATAATTATTTACAACCTCGTATGCCGAGAGCGGGGAATCTGTGTCCATTCTCATATCCAGCGGAGCATCGTGCATATAGCTGAATCCGCGGATAGGTGTATCAAATTGATGTGAAGAGCAGCCAAGGTCTGCAAGCACGCCGCCAAGATTAGTAATTCCAAGCTCCTTGACAACCTTTCCGATTGATGAGAAGTTATCATTGATAAATGTAACCTGATCTTTATAATCTTTAAGTCTTTCGCTTGCTGCTGCTATGGCGTTTTTATCCCTATCAAAGCAGATGAGTCTGGAATTCTTACCCATACGCTTTGCAATCTCAAGGGAATGACCGCCGCCACCAGCGGTGCAGTCTATGTATGTATAGCCGTCTCTAATATTGAGAGCTTCAATGCATTCAAATAGAAGAACCGACGTATGAGAAAAATTGATATTTGACATGGTCGGATGTCCTTCCTTGTAAAAAATTACAACTTAAAGTTTTCCATCATAGCATCAAGAGTCTGTAGGTCGATTTCGCTTTCACGAACGATCCAATTTTCTTCAGACCAAACTCTTACCTGATTTCCGTGGCCAACGAAGACAACGTTCTTAGTAAGCTTTGCGTGTTCAACCAATCTGTTTTCAAGAACGATTCTTCCGCTGGAGTCGGTGGTGCATCTCTGCGCACCGCCAATGAGGAAATCCTGAAGTGGAGCAGCCACAGATTCGGGTAAGCTCTGAATCTTTTCAACGTACTGGCTCCAGCCTTCTTCGCTATATATTGTGAGATAACCTTTAGGCTTTCTTGTTATGTAAAAATTATCTCCCAAAACCTCACGAATTTTAGAGGGAATAAACACGCGGTTTTTCTTATCTATTGTATGTGTAAATGTTTCAACACAACTGTACTGCATGAATTTTCCTCCTTTTCGTTGATTTTATGGGAAACGAGTGGTGAAAACGGGGT
>JAZOVF010000015.1:0-12484 GCA_045658565.1 Eubacteriales bacterium | reverse complement strand
AATGAGTCTGCGACTCATTTAAAATCAGCGAAACTTCGTTCACGACGTTCCTACAAAAAACAAAAGATGTACAGCAAAGTATTCCTTATGCTGTACATCTTTTTATTATTTTTCTTTATATCGTGCCGTAAGGCACACCTTTAATTCCGAATTACGCATTCCGAATTCCGAATTATTTTTGAAGCACGCTTTCCTTTTTATTGTTTTTGGAAGCCTTAACAACAATTGCAGCCAAAGGAACGAGCGCCAATACGTTGGGAATAACCATAAGGTTATTGAACATATCTGTAAGCTCCCATACAAGGTCGTTCTGGAATACAGAGCCAAGGAATACAAACACAATAGCAATGATAGAGTAAACAAGAGCCGACTTCTTGCCGAAGAGGTGAGTAAAGTTTACCTTACCGAAGTAGTTCCAGGAAAGAATTGTGGAGAATGCGAAGAAGAAGAGACATAAAGCTACGAATATAGAGCCTATAAGACTTCCGACCTCAGCGCCAAAGATAACCGCGAAGGTCTTTTGGAACGCTAGCTGAACCATGTTTGCCTTAGAAACGTCACCAACCACAAACGAACCCTCAGTACCTGCAATAGCAGGGTTGATAGTACCGTCACAGTAGAGAGTGGAAATAACGATAAGAGCAGTCATTGTAAGAACAACGAATGTATCGATAAATACACCGATCATAGCAGATGTACCCTGAGTGTGAGGATCCTTTACGTTTGCAAGAGCGTGAGCATGAGGAGTTGAACCCATACCTGCCTCGTTAGAGAAGAGACCTCTCTTTGCACCCTGGCTGATAGCAGCCTTAAGAGCAGCACCGATACTACCACCGATGATAGCCTGAGGAGCAAATGCATACTTGAATATCATGCCAAATGCATCGGGAACGTTGGTGATGTTAACACCAAGAACGATAAGACCGCCTACAAGATACAGACAAGCCATTACAGGAACAATCTTTTCGGTAACAGAAGCAAGTCTCTGAACACCACCGATAAGAACAAATCCTGCGATAATAGCGATTATAACGCCGACAACGATTTTTGCAATACTTCCGTCAATACCAATCTGATTGAACACGGATGCAAAGTTTTCTGCGATAGAGTTGGACTGAACCATAGCTCCTACGAATCCGAGAGCGATGATTGCCGCAATAGAGAAGAATACAGCCAGGAATTTGCCAAATCCGCCCTTAAATGCGTGCTTAATGTAGTAGATAGGACCGCCCTCAACTGTTCCGTCATCGTTTGTAACCTTGGTTTTCTGTGCGAGGGTTGCCTCTGCATAAATGGTAGCCATGCCGAGGAATGCGATGATCCACATCCAGAAGATAGCACCGGGACCACCAACAAGAATAGCACCGGATGCACCTACAATGTTACCTGTACCAACCTGGGCAGCAACAGCAGTTGCCAAAGCCTGGAAAGAGGACACACCGCCGGTCTGCTTTCCACCCTTAAGCTTCAGATTTCCGAACACGTTCTTCAGTCCCTCGCCAAAGCAGCGAACCTGAACGAACTTTGTTCTGATAGAGTAATAAAGACCTACGCCGACAAGAAGGAATATAAGAATGTAGTCGGAGAGGTAAGTGTTGATCGTTTGAGCGATCTTGAGAAAAATTTCTTCCATTGTTTTTGTTCCTTTCAGAATTTTATTTACTAAACAAAAAAGTCACCGACAGTATCGGTGGCCCTGTGAAAAAAGTATGATGCACAGAAAAACAAAAAATGGATATCTGCGCCTCTGTCCTTTTGCCTGAGAGATTCGGCAGATGTGTTTCTGCCTTGCACCTTCGGCACCCACTTAAGGGATTCTCCAGAGCTCCTCAGCGAACGGTTTTTTACAATTCCGCACGCCTCACCGGAAACTATGTAAACATTATAGCACTAAGTGTCAAAAAAAGCAATAGAGATTTTGGATAAATGTTAAGAAAAAATGACAAAATTTTACCATCACTTTGCACAAAACAACAATACGGAGCGCAAAAAGCTATGCGCTCCGTACTATTTACATAATTAGTCTTTTTTTAGAAGGTCGCGGATTTCCTTAAGAAGATCCTCTGTTGTGGGGTTAGCAAGGCGGTCAAGTTTTGCTTTTTCCTCAGCGGCAGCCTTTTCCTCTGCAATTTTCTTGGCCTTTTCGGCATAGAACTCAGCAACAGCAGCCTTGTTAGAGAACTTGATGCCCAGCTGCTTCATTTCCTTGCGCTCTTCCTTGGTAGGCTTGCCCTCGTCGAGTCTGTCGGAGATAGCCTCCTGACTTTCACGAACCTTGTTAATTATCTTAACAATAGTGAAGAGAACAAAGGCGATAAGCAGGAAGTTGATAATAGCATTGATAAATGCACCCCAGTCTATGTAAATAGAGTTCGCAAGGTCGATAACCTCGACTCCCGCATCGTCGAGCTTATATGCCGGCTGAAGCACGGTGTAAAGCTCAGAAAGAGTGTCTTTAGACAGCACAAGAGCGAGAAGCCAATTGGTCAGGGGCTTCAGAATGTAGTTGCAAAGACCGTTTACAACAGCGGTAAACGAGCTACCAACGATAACACCGACAGCCATATCAATAACATTGCCGCGGGTTATGAATTTTTTAAATTCGCCAAAGAATTTTTTCATAACGTCTCCTTTTTGTTTCGGGTCGAAATATAAATTATTTTGCCGAAACTATTATACTATTATATTGATATTTTGTCAAGTGAAGTTTTTTCCTGTAAAGTCAAAGAGAGCTTATTTTCTGATTATTTATGACTCGCGTCTGTTAATCTTGAAGACGATATTTATATCCGATTCAAAGTCCTCACCCTTGATTTTTTTGAAAAGTGCGTTTGCAACAGCTCTGCAGGTGTCCTCAATTTCGCGGCTTATAGATGAAAGGGAGGGGGTGGAGTAGCTGGAGGCGGGGGCATCGTCAATACCCACTATCGCTATTTCGTCAGGAACTTTAATACCCCCTGTCGGCAAAGGCGCGCATAGCTCATGTTGCAAGTCTGTCATAGGCGCATATTATAGCTCTCGGCATTTTTTTCTTTGTCCATAAGCTCAATGGCTGCCCGGGCTGACGGCGAGTAGATGATACATGGTTTCTGCTGATATGATCGGTATTTCCGATTACGTTATGGTGCATATCGCTTCTTGTCTCTGTGGTTGTCGCCCTTATACTTATTCCTATGAATAACAGGTTTAAAAAGAAAGAAGCGCAAGCCTCCTCTGCAGAAACAAAAACATAGCCTGTAAAAAAATCCACAAAACAAAAGCCCTCTCTGATAAAACGGAGAGGGCTTTTAACGGTAGAAAGCGGGTATGCGTCATTCTGAACGGCAGGGATTTTAGGTGGAGATTTGTAGAGACCGATGTTCTCGATGGCCCGAGCATTGAATATTTTTAGCGCTCCTTGCTGCACCCCTCGGGAGCCCTGACGTTTGTGTGCGCTGCCGTTTTAAAGAGGGCGTTATACATAAGAAGGTGGGTAACGGGTGTTCTGGAAATATCAAAGCTCGCACCCATAAATCCGTACTCCTCGATAATATCGTATATATTTTTTATGTTATCAAGAGACGAAAAGGTGCATTTTCCTTTTGTTTTATGCTGAAATTCCGAAATCAATGTATCGCCGGAAGTACTGATGCAAAGATTATTGTCTCTGGCTAAATTAGTGGCTTCTTCTATTGTTACAAAGTCCTCTCCGAGTTTTGCCAGAGCAGAAATATCAATAAATGCCTTTGCCGACTCAGCCGATACGGCAAAATCTGCGAAATACCGCCTCTCCCCCTCTTCAAAGCTTAACTCAGGATCTATCGCATATTTCGGATAAAAAAGAATATTCCCGTCTGCCAGCTCGCAGATTTCACCGGGTACACTTTCGTCAACCTCCAGCATAAGTATCAGCTCACAGCCAATCATACCCTTTCTCAGTTCAACAAGAAATTCGCCAAATTCGCTATAGTCGCCATTTTCGCCCACAGCAGAAAGAACAACTCCCATATATCCGCGGGAAAGAGCTGCTTCTATAATATTGTTTGCGTATGCACTCCTTGTTTCAAAGGTACAAAGCTTTCGTTTCTTCGCTTTGTCAAAAATACGTAAAAGAGGAATTTTACTTTCACTTAGGAGATTTTCTACAATACCTTTGTCGTTAAAGATATATTTTATTCCGCTTTCGTCTGCCACCGCCGAGCATACGGTAACATAGGTTAAATAAGGCATGGTGCATTCGAGCCGCTTTTTGTCATACCCGGGGTAGAGATAACCGTTTGTTGGTGCGGTTCCGTACACTCTTTCATCATACTTTAAATTGATAGTTCTCCCCGGAGTCAAGCCCTCAGAGCATATCCATGGGTTTTGTGCAAGAATATCGTTTTTCATCACTCCAAATCGTAACGACAGCCTATCCGGGGTGTCTCCCGGTCTCAAGGCATAGGTTCTCGTTGGCGTCAGTATAAGCATCTCCTCGCCGTCAGCAGGATTCTCAGCACCTTCAATATTTGTGGAGAGCAGACATTCTTTTGTTATTCCGTATTCCTTGGCTATATTGGAAATGTTTTCGCCTTGTTTAAAAGTATGTATCTTCATTATTCACCTCGGTAAACTCTTTTTTTCATTCTATGATAAAACACCCTCACGGGTTCGCTCTTGTAAGGTGCGAACATTAGGGCTTCACCCTACCAAATCAGAGTTTTTCCGCGAGAACATTGACATAACGCAGGTCGTATCGACACGACTCGAAAGACCGAGTCTTTCTGCGTACATATTATAATACCACTTTAAGTTATAATAATACTGTCGAACTGCGCTGGAAAATAAAATTACGCCCCCTTTTTGTTGTAATAAAAAATAAATTTGCTACTTGTTTTTTCGCTACAGGTATGTTAAAATAATGAGGAAAGTACTTGCCCGAATGCCAAAGCTTTTGTAATACCAGAAAATTGCGAAACAGGCAATAACGGTAATGTAAAAAAATGAATTTTTAAATAATCAATGCTGACAGTGTTCTTTTTTACGATATACGTTTGGCAACCCGGTATTTTAGCAACTAATCGACTGAAAGTGAGAAAGTAAAATGTTTTTCAAACCCTTTACTTTACCTAAAGATCCAATCTTTCCCGAACGACAGGTTTATATTCTTGACTTCGGAGCAAAGGAGGAATGTCTTTCTACTCACGCATTTAACAATGCAATAAATGCAGTAGCAGAGCAGGGGGGAGGTACGGTTATTGTACCAAAAGGAAATTGGCTCTCGGGCGCAATCCATATGAAAAGCAACGTCAATCTTCACTTTGAAGATGGCGCAAGGATTACATTTTCTTACAACCCCGAGGATTATCTTCCCGTAGTTCTTACAATGTATGAGGGAATAAGATGTATGAACTACTCTCCCTTGATTTATGGCAGAGGGCTTGAAAATGTTGCTATAACAGGAAAGGGAATACTTGACGGCAACGGTCCCGAGTGGTGGAAATGGGCAAAAAATCTTACAGGACGTGACATTCTGTATTTTGACCGCCGACCCGTAGAGGAGAGGATTTACGGAACGCCCGAGCTTGGCCTGCGCCCTATGTTTTTACAGATACTTGAAAGTAAAAACGTTCTTATCGAGGGTCTGAGCTTTATAAATTCGCCCTGCTGGACAGTTCACCCCGTATGGTGCGAGGACGTTATTGTAAGAGGCGTAACCGTTGAGAACCCTACCGTGTCTCCTAATACTGATGCCGTTAATATCGAGTCCTGCAACCGTGCCCTTGTTGAGGATTGTACAGTAACCATGACAGGAGACGATATGTTCTGCCTTAAGGCGGGCAGAAACGAGGATGCCTGGGACGTTGGAATTCCTTGTGAGAACGTTGTAATAAGGAATTGCCGTTCTCTCGGTCCGTCACAAAGCGGTGGAATCACAATAGGCAGCGAGATGTCTGCCTGCGTAAGAAACGTGCTGGCCGAAAACTGTGACTTTTATCAGAATATAAACTGCTTAAGCATTAAGAGCAAGGATGGCAGAGGCGGAATAGTAGAGGACATAGAGTATCGCAATATCCATATGCACAAGGGCACAAACGGCGTTCGTATAACCTACCGTTACAGCTGTGAAGCAAAAGACGACCCCGAAATTCCGGGTCTTAATATGCCCACCGTACGAAATATCTACTGTGAGAATATCACCTGCGACGATGTTGAAAACGGCATACTTATTGCAAACGTACCGAACGGCGCTATGGATAACTTCCACTTCAAGGATATTAAGATGAATGCATCAAACTGCATTGCCGCCGATACCGTAAACGGACTTAATTTTGAAAACGTTAGAATTAAAGAAGTCAAAGGTGCAGGACAGTCGCCCCGCGACTCCGAAAAAGCAAAAATTTATATTGCTCCCGAATATCATGCATACACCGGCCCAAAAAGGGAAATAATTATGAAAAACACAAATTAAAAGGAAAAATGCATGAAAAAGATTATTTGCAAAAAGGAATATGATACCGAAACCTCCGAGGAAATAAAAAAAAGGACCTTCGGTGTCCTGGGCGATACCGACGGTTACGAGGAAACTCTCTATAAAACCGAGGACGGTCTCTTCTTCCTCTACGTAAACGGCGGCGAAAATTCAAAATATCCTAAAGAGGATATCAAACGAATGTCGAAGAAAACCGCCGAAGCCTGGCTTTCCGAAACCGAATAAAAATTGAGCGCTCCCAAACCGAGCATGTCGGAGGGGGCGCTCTTTTTTGTTATTGCAAATATTTTTTATCAATTTTCGCTGCATCTGAGGCAAATCTGCCAATGCTCTCAATACCGCCCTTGCAGCCCGCCTTTGTTGAATAGCCGTGTGCCGAGTGGCAGATGCAAAGACCGTTTTGTGCATAGAGCCTGAAGCGGTATTCTCCCGCCTTGTCTATGTAAATTTCCCATTTAGGGAAAGGATAGGTCTTTGGAGTCTTTAAAGTTGTGTCCTCTATGGGAGTTTTTCCTGCATTGGCTATAATGCTCTTAATGCCGTTCATCGCTGCTGTGGAGGAGGAGTAAATCTGCGAGTAGGCAATAACCGCATAGTTTGATGCATAAAGGCTGAAGAAATATCTGCCGTCTTTTGCCTTTTTGATATCAAATTTTCCGTTTCTTGTAGACTTGCTTTCGGTGACTGTAACAGCTCCTACACTTTCGGGGGACTCATCAGCATCTCTGACAGGAACAGCCTTTTTTCTGTCAATGCGGTTGTTTGTGGCGATAGTAGTGGTATTTTTCGCCACAGCAGTATTTTTCAAGCCCGAAGCAGGGGATGTCTGCGACTTGCAGGGTACAGATACCTTTAATCCGGCGTCTTCCAAGGCGGAGATAGAGCCTTTTTCGTTTTTTTTAGGCTGCTGTGCATTTTTAGTCTCTGATTTTGTAGCGGACTTGCTTAAAAAAATATCCTGTTCCGATATAAGAAACTGTTCCTGCTCATCTACGGCTTCCTTTTCAGAAAAGAATTTTATTTTTATCTTGTTACCCTTGGTTTTTCCAAAGAGCTTGTCTAAAAATCCCATCGTTGCCTCCGCATTACTTTTATCAAATATATTCTATCACAAACTATAAATAAAAACAAGCCTGATTTGAAAAAAACTATTTATCCACCCGCCCCTTAAGATAAGCAAGAGCCTCGCGAATGCCACCGATTTCGTCAATAAGACCGCATTTTGTTGCCTCATAGCCGTCAAGGATAGAGCCTATGTCATTAACAAGAATGTCGGTACGGTTAATAAGCTCTCTGAAATGCTCCTCCGAGACAGCCGAATGCTTAACAATAAAATCAATAATTCTGTTTTGCATCTTTTCAAGGTAGTCAAAAGCCTGAGGAACACCAAGCACAAGGCCGTTTGTTCTTACAGGGTGTATGGTCATAGTTGCGCTCGGAACAATAAAGGAGCGGTCAGCGCTGACAGCTAATGGTACACCGATAGAATGTCCGCCTCCAAGCACTACCGATGCCGTAGGCTTGCTGAGACTGGCAATAACCTCCGAGATTGCAAGTCCTGCCTCAACATCTCCCCCAAGTGTGTTAAGAAGAATGATTATTCCGTCAATGTTGTCGCTTTCCTCAAGTGCCACCAGGGTAGGGATAACATGGTCATATTTTGTCGTTTTTTGGCTGTTGTCCAGAACATAATGCCCCTCAATCTGCCCAATAATTGTAAGGCAATAAAAGGAGCCGCCGGAGTTTTCAATAACCGCTCCCCCCTCCTTTAGCATTTTTCCGTTTTCAATGTCGGTTTTGCAGTCTTTTTCAGCTTCTGCCATTTTTTTGCCTCCGAAGATTGTTTTTTGTTATTTTTTTCGATAATCTTTTATTTTATGCATTGATTTTCTTTTTATTTTGTGTTATAATGCAAGGTGGAAATGTGCGGACTAAAGAAATGTCCGTAAAAAATGACAAAGGAGTCACATAAAATGAATAAGGTAATCGTTGAAACATCCGCAAGACACATCCACGTATCCCGTGAGGATCTTGACGTTCTTTTCGGCAAGGGCTACGAGCTTACTAAGAAGAAGGATCTTAGCCAGCCCGGTCAGTACGCTTGTGAGGAAAAGCTCGTTGTAGTTGGCCCTAAGGGCACTCTTAAGGCATCTATCCTTGGCCCCACCCGTCCTGCAAGCCAGGTTGAGATCTCTCTTACAGACGCTCGTTCTATCGGAGTAGTTGCTCCTATCCGTGAGTCCGGCGATGTTGCAGGCAGCGGAGCTTGCAAGCTTGTTAACCCCGACACAGGTGCTGAGGTTGAGCTTAAGGAAGGCGTTATCGCTGCTAAGCGTCACATCCACCTTACCCCCGAGGCAGCAGCAGATATGGGCGTTGCTGATAAGGAGATCGTTTCTGTTAAGATCGATTCCGATTCCGGAAGATCTGCAATTCTTGGCGACGTTGTAGTAAGAGTATCCGAGAAGTTTGCTCCCGCTATGCACATCGACACCGACGAGGCTAACGCTGTATTTAACGCATCCAGTGCGGTCTTTGGCGAAATCGTTAAATAATTAGGAGGTTAAAACGATGAAAAAAATAAAGATTCTTTTCCAAGGTGACAGCATCACCGATGCAGGCAGAGATAAGCGCAACTACCACGATATGGGTATGGGTTATCCCAAATATGCATCGGCTCTCATTGCAGAAAAGCATCTCGATGTTGATTTTGAGTTTATCAACTTCGGTATTGGCGGAAACCGTACAAGCCAGCTCTTCGATCGTCTCTATTCTGATGCGATAGAATTTCAGCCTGATGTTGTTTCTATTCTCATAGGTGTTAACGATATCTGGCATAGATCTAATGTTCCGCCGATCAAGACTACCGACGAGCAGTTTGCACTTAATTACAAGTGCATCCTTGAATGGATAAAGAAAGAAACTAATGCTAAAATAGTCATTCTTGCGCCTTATGTATTAGCAGAGCCCGCAAGACCTTATCTTTATCCCGATCTTGAAAGAATACTTCCCATAGTAAAAAATCTTGCAGACGAGTATGCTGACGTATTCATTCCGCTGAACGAAATATTGGCAGAGGCTGAAAAAAATCAGCCCGCACCCCTCTTCTATTCTGCAGACGGCATTCATCCTAATGCTAACGGTGCAGAGTTTATCGGCAAGGTTTATGCAGAGGCTATCGAGCCTCTTATAAAAGAGTTAATTTAATAAAAGGAGAAAATAAATCATGGCAGAACTTGTTTATTCCAAAGAAGTGGAAAACATGTGCGTTGTTGCCAAGGGTCCTCACCACGGTCCCGCACCTATTCCCGAAGAGGGCAAATGGGTTAAGGCAAAGGACATCGCAGACATCTCGGCTTACACTCACGGTGTGGGCTGGTGTGCACCTCAGCAGGGTGCTTGTAAGCTTTCGCTTAACGTAAAGGACGGTATCATCGAGGAAGCTCTCGTTGAGACTATCGGTTGCTCGGGTATGACCCACTCCGCAGCTATGGCAGCAGAGATCCTCCCCGGCAAAACTCTTCTCGAGGCTCTTAACACCGACCTTGTTTGTGACGCTATTAACACAGCTATGCGTGAACTCTTCCTCCAGATAGTTTACGGACGTTCTCAGTCCGCATTCTCTGAGGGCGGTCTCGTTATCGGCGCAGGTATGGAGGACCTTGGTAAGGGTGAGCGTTCTATGGTTGGTACTATGTACGGTACTAAGGCTAAGGGTGTTCGTTACCTTGAGATGACCGAGGGCTACTGCACAAGAATGGCTCTTGATGCTGATAACCAGGTTATCGGTTACGAGTTCGTTTCTCTCGGCAAGATGACCGACTTCATCAAGAAGGGCATGGAGCCTAACGAAGCATACGAGAAGTCTAAGGGTACATACGGCAGATTCAACGATGCTGTTAAGTACATCGACCCTCGTAAAGAGTGATAAGGAGGAAATATAAATGGCACATTTTGAAGGTTATGAAAGACGCGAGGCGAAGATCCTCGCCGCACTTAAAGAATATGGCATTTCCTCTATCGACGAGTGTAAGGCTATATGCGATGCAAAGGGCATCGACCCCTATAAAATAGTTGAAGAAACTCAGCCCATCGCTTTCGAGAATGCAAAGTGGGCATACACCGTTGGCGCAGCTATCGCAATAAAGAAGGGCTGCACCAAGGCTGCTGACGCAGCTGCAGCAATCGGTATCGGACTTCAGGCTTTCTGTATCCCCGGCTCCGTAGCAGAGAACCGTCAGGTTGGTCTCGGCCACGGAAACCTCGGCTCAATGCTTCTTTCCGAGTCCACCGAGTGCTTCTGCTTCCTTGCAGGTCACGAGTCCTTCGCTGCTGCTGAGGGCGCAATCAAAATCGCTCTTAACGCAAATAAGGTAAGAACAAAACCCCTCCGCGTTATCCTTAACGGTCTCGGCAAGGATGCCGCTATGATCATTTCCAGAATCAACGGCTTCACCTACGTTCAGACCGAGTTTGACCCCTTCACCGAAGAGGTTAAGGTTATCAAGGAGACCGCATACTCCACCGGCGACAGAGCTAAGGTTAAGTGCTACGGCTCAGACAGCGTTCCCGAGGGCGTTGCAATAATGAGACTTGAGAACGTTGGCGTTTCCATCACCGGTAACTCCACCAACCCCACAAGATTCCAGCACCCCGTTGCAGGAACCTACAAGAAGTGGTGTAACGAGAATGGTAAGAAGTACTTCTCTGTTGCTTCCGGTGGCGGTACAGGTAGAACTCTTCATCCCGATAATATGGCAGCAGGTCCTGCTTCTTACGGTATGACCGATACTATGGGTAGAATGCACGGCGACGCTCAGTTCGCAGGTTCTTCTTCCGTACCTGCTCACGTAGAGATGATGGGTCTCATCGGCGCAGGTAACAACCCCATGGTTGGTATGACTGTTGCTGTTGCGGTTGCTATCGAGCAGGCTAGCAAGTAATTAATAAAAAGCATAACAAAAGCCGAGCAGAAATGCTCGGCTTTTACCATTAAAAGTTGCAATTCTTTAAAATGTAAAAATACAGTTGGATACATCATTTTTTATTTTTACTATATAATGTGTCTAACTATAAGAAACACTGAGTTTGCTTAGAAGTTGTCGATAGTAAAATGTCGATGCCTTTTGAAACTCTTTGAAATTTTTAGCATTAATAAGGTCACCCGCGCTTCTGCGCGGGCTTTGCTTGTTTTGTAAGCAAAATAATGAAAATTGGTGCATAATAAGTTCAGCTTTAGAGGTTGAAATGACTTTTAAAGTTTGCTATAATATAAATAATAACGATTATGTGAGGTGCATTGTGTTTATTTCACATCCTGATTTTTACAATTTAAAACCAATAAATGTGTACCATAAAGAGCTTGGTGAGGACGGTAAATCTATATTTGACCGAGAAGATCCGAGCGATCCTATAACCGCGGCACATCCTATGCATCTTCGTAATAAACATATAATTTTCAGAAAAACATTTTCATTAACAGGATTTGAGAAGGCGGTTATCCGTATCAGCGCAGACGATTATTACAAGCTCTATATTAACGGTCGATATGTTGCGGAAGGACCGACGCCGGGGTATCCGCACGCATACTTTTACAACGAGGTAGACGTTACGGAGTTTCTTAGCGATGGCAAAAACGTAATAGCTGTCCATTGCTATTATCAAGGCCTTATTAACAGAGTATGGGTATCCGGAGATTTAAGGCAAATGCTTTGGTGTGAGCTTTATATTGACGGCAAAAAGGCTTTGGAGAGCGACGAGACTTTTAAATGCAACTATCATACGGCGTATACGGAGTGTGGTTTGCTTGGTTATGAGACGGTATATAACGAGTGCTACGATGCTCGCAGCGAGGATTGTAGTTTCTCATCCGTCGATTTTGACGATAGCTCCTACGGATATGCTAAAGCACATATTTCCCCCGAGTGGGAGCTTTCTCTCGCTCCCGTATCGATGCTCGACGCATATGATTTGTATCCTGAGAGCATGAAAAACACGGATAGAGAAGTCGGTTCGTAGCCATGTCGTTCTGTG
>JAZOVF010000014.1:0-47584 GCA_045658565.1 Eubacteriales bacterium | reverse complement strand
CTTCTCGCCCTTAGCAAGAAGATAATCAATAACCTCCTCTGCTACGTCACAAACAGAGCCCATAGCGATGATTACACGATCAGCATCGGGTGCGCCGTAGTAGTTGAAGAGCTTATAATTTGTACCAAGCTTTGCATTAACCTTAGCAAGATTTTCTTCTACGATTGCGGGAAGAGCATCATAGTAGGGGTTGCAAGCTTCTCTGTGCTGGAAGAAGATGTCGCCGTTTTCAGCGGAGCCGCGGAGAGCGGGAGTTTCGGGGTTGAGAGATCTGTCACGGAATGCCTTGAGAGCATCCATGTCAACCATATCAGCAAGATCCTTGTAATCCCAAGCAGCAACCTTCTGAATCTCGTGAGAGGTACGGAAGCCGTCGAAGAAGTTAAGGAAAGGAACTCTGCCCTGAATGGTGGAGAGGTGTGCTACTGCACCGAGGTCCATAACTTCCTGTGCATTTGTTTCTGCCATCATAGCGTAACCGGTCTGGCGGCAAGCATAAATGTCAGAGTGATCACCGAAAATGTTAAGAGCGTGGGAAGCTACGCATCTTGCAGAAACGTGAATAACGCAAGGAAGAAGCTCACCGGCGATCTTGTACATATTGGGGATCATAAGAAGAAGACCCTGAGATGCGGTGTAGGTAGTGGTGAGAGCACCTGCTGCAAGAGAACCGTGAACGGCACCTGCCGCACCTGCCTCGGACTGCATCTCAACAACATTTACGTTAGTGCCGAAGATGTTCTTCGCAGGCTCGCCAAAGATGTTCTTGTTGGAAGCAGACCAGGTGTCTGTTACCTCAGCCATGTTGGATGAGGGAGTGATGGGATAGATGGCAGCAACTTCGGTGAACGCATAAGATACGTGAGCCGCAGCTGTGTTACCATCCATAGAGACTTTACGTCTTTCTATCATGGTTTTGTCCTCCATATAAAAAAATTTTTTATTATAATTTCAAAAAAAGCGAAAAGGACTGTCGTCTTTCCAATTAGTTATTATAGCACAATAAATTAAAAAAGTAAAGACCTTGTGAGAAATTAAATATTGGCAAATTGATAATTATTTCACTTTTTGGTATTTTTTGCCAGAATTGGTATTATTGCAAAGAGCAATAATGCAAGAACTGCTCCGACAAGAAAAATTTCGGGGGCGGGAACATAAGATGTTGTCATAACAGCGTCCGAGGACAGGTCCGGAAGCTTTACATCTCTCAACTTGTTTATTCCGTTACCGATGGCAGGGCCTATAAGCATGGGGATAAACACGCTGGCAACCATTCTGACGCCCTGCAGCTTTCCAACCGAGCCACGAGGAGTATAATCACGAACAATTGCGCCCGATAGAGCCGACACAAAGATGTAACCGGTTATCATAACAAATCCGGATATACCGAAGAGTAAAAGGAGTAAAATCTTTGCGCTTATCATCGAGGAAAGATACATAGCAAAGAGTCCAACGGCAAAAATTCCTGCTGCAAGATACATCATTTTCACCTTGTCTTTGCTGTCAGATAGTTTTGTAAGATATAAATTTACACCTGCTCCGCCAAGAATTGCTATACCAAAAACAAGACTGTACTCAATAACGCCAAAGCCTAAATATGCAGTCATAAAAATTATCATATAAGGCATAAACACCTGACACGCGATGCCGTAAATAAGAACTACAAGAAGAGTGATGTAAAAGGGCTTGTTATTCTTAATCACAGAGGGAGAAAATCCGTAAAAAATGTCCTTAAATCCACCGTTTTTTTCGAGCGTCGGGGCATCCTTTATCTTAAATATTCCGAAAATTCCAGAAAGGGATATTACCGCACCGAGAGCAATAAATAGGTTGCGGTAGCCACCGATAATATCCTTAAGAATACCAAAGCCTCCCGCAACTATAAGCAGAGCAATAAGAGGCAATATTGATACAACCCCTTCTATGCGTCCGCGGTTTGAATTATCTGTGTTATCTGTGACCCAGGCATTAAATGCGGCATCATTTGCCGTTGAGCCAAAGAGTGTCATTACGCAGTCGGCAACAACTACAAGAACAAGGCAGAGAGAAACAGCCTCTTCATAGGGCATTCCAAAAAGTCCGCCAACAAGGTCGGGTGAAAGACAGCCGAAGAGCGCTACTGTTACACCCCAGATTACATAGCCCCATGCAATAAAATAGCGTCTGTTTCCTATCTTGTCGGAAAGCGTACCCGCAATAAGTGTAACAACCGTTGCGGCAACACCGCTGAGCTGAACCATCAAGGTAACTGTGTCAAGATTAGGAGCTATGTCGTAAAACACGAACATATTAAAGAACATATTTTCAACAGACCAGGCAATCTGACCTATAAGACCAAAAATTATAAGCACCGCCCAGCTTGAACGCGAGAATTTAGTAATTTTGTTTTCCATAAGCATATCCTTTGCAAAGATTTGTACTTATATTTTAATACATCCAGCCTGTTATGTCAAGTCTAAACATAACCTTTAGTTTTTGCGGGGTTGAAAGGGAGCTTTTCAAAAAAAGCTCCCCATGCTGTTTCTCGATTATTTATTTTTCAGGAACTATAAGACCGTAGCTGCCGGCTTTTCTCTTATAAACCACACAAGTATCTCCCGACTCGGAGTCGGTAAATGCATAAAAGCTGTGGCCGATAAGATTCATTTGAAGAATTGCTTCCTCGGGTGTCATCGGCTTAAATGGGAAGCTCTTTACTCTTATTTCAAATTCGCCCTCCTCAACATACTCGTCGTCATCATAATCTTCTAT
Source organism: Eubacteriales bacterium (assembly GCA_045658565.1). Taxonomy (GTDB): domain Bacteria; phylum Bacillota; class Clostridia; order Oscillospirales; family CAG-272; genus UBA1740. The sequence goes on along the minus strand of JAZOVF010000014.1, from coordinate 44,833 downwards.
CAAGGCAGGTGCCTTCTTTATCGCCTTTTCTACCCTGGTTTTATTCTTTCTTATCTGTCTTTCAAGTCCCTCCACGGCTCTGTCAAGAGCGGTAAGGAAGGTTTCGTTTTCTTCTTCGGAGCGGAAGGTGACTCCGCCGTAATTTACGGTAATCTCGATGATTTTTACCCCCTTGCGGACCTTGCAGGTTACAAAAGCCTCGGTATCCTCTCCGAAAAGCTTATCAAACTTTGAAAGCTTTTTTTCAACCGCCTCTTTAAGGCTCTCACGAACTGTCATCTGCTTGCCGTAAATCGTAATCTTCATTTTGCTAACCTCTCTCTTTGTTGAGAGCGCCCTCACCTGAGGGCTTTCCTTTCCTGAGTAGTCACAGAGAGCTTTTCTCTCTGTATTTTTATTATAGCATATTCTTTGGAGAAAATAAACAGTTTTTCTGAAATTTTTAGAATATTTTTGAGAATTTTCCACAATTTGTTTGTTTTTGGATTTAGTATTGACAAGCAGGATAAAAGTATGGTAAAATAAAAAGTGGCGGGAGCAAAAAGCTCTCGCCATTTTTGTTAATAAAGTATACTAAACATATAAAAACGGTTTACTTAAGAAAATTACTCAGGTTTCAATATCTCTGTTTTCAAGAGCTGCAAGAGCCTCACGGAAAGCACGGGCTGCAATAAGACGCTCCTCCTCGTCACGGCTCTCAAGCATAGGCCTTAAAGTTCTGTATACCTCGCCCTTAACAGTCATGTCGCGCTTAAAGCTCTCAACACCATAGGTGGGCATAGTCTTATCTATTATCTCAAAAGAGTAAAGACCAAATGCGTCATTATCCAGGTTTTTAGGAATAACGAATCTGGGATTAACAGATCCTGTGAGAACTATTTTAAGAGCAGTCTCGGAGCTGTACTTTTTCTCAGACACAAGACGGCTTATGCGATTTACAATCTCACTTCCCGAATCCACCGCGGTAACATCTATACTCTCCTCGATAAATGCAATTCTGCCAAAGGTCATATTCTTTGCATCTATAGAAAGCTCACCGCTGTCGTATCTAACGGTTATAAGCTTAGCACCGCCAACTCCGGGATCGTCAAAGCCTGCAGACTCTAGAGCGCCTGCGTATCCGTACATAGAATCATCAAGACTTACAAAATCAGTTCCCTCATGGCGAGAGCCGAGAGCGTAATAATCAGCTCCGAATTTTTTAAGGTCGGTGGTGGCTATAGGGCACATATCCGAGTCGATTCTGCCGTCAAGGTCGGCATAGCCGCAAACAATATTTATATTAGAAATATCGTCGGCAGTTTTTTCGTATATGGGATTCTCCACAAGGCTCTCGTTCATAAACGCCCAGCCGTATATTGTAAGCTTGTCACCCTCAAAATCAAACCTCGAAAGCTTATCTGAAGAGAATATATAGCAGTTGTCAGGCAGACGCTCGGAGGTGTAAATAGGGTTGTTCTCGTATGCATCATGCTTACCGGGAGCTATAATAAACTTTGTATCAGGGCAGTTGCGGAACTCGCGTATAAGAAGCTCGGCCGTGCTGTTTGTGGCATATTTAATATCAAAAAGGTCGCCGCTGATAAGCACATAGTTTATTCCGCCGCCGCGGACATACTCCATCATTCTCATAAATGTTGTGCGAAGACCCTGACGGCGCTCGTCGCTCTTCTCGGGTATAAGGCCCATATAAGGCGCATCAAGGTGAATATCGCTGCAATGCAAAAATTTAAGCCTTGGTACCTGGGTTTTCTCTGTCATAACTTTCTCCTGATGTACAAATCTTTTGTATTTTTAGTGGAATTTCGGTTTCATCTATTTCAGTATAACATCTTTCGAGTCTATTTGCAACAATTTTATCAAAAAACTTAAAAAAATCTCTTGCATTAAGTTCGAAAGTATGCTAAAATGTTTTTAGACAAAAACCGAGGCAGAATTTTTAGGGTTGCCTCGCATTTTTTAAATAAATCGTTTAAAATCTTTATAAGGATGGTAAAATCAATGCTCAGTCTCGCTGTCAGAAATACCGCAAAGCTTGTCAGAGAAAAATCAAAATCCGAAAATATAAGGCTCGGCCGCCTATTTACCAAAAAGGACACAGCAAGACTGATGGCTGATATGCTTACTCTCGACCCGAAAAAGAGTGTTTATACAATACTCGACCCGGGGGCAGGTACAGGAATTCTTGCTGCGGCAGCTATTGAGGCTGTGTGCAAGGGTGCTCCTCAGGCAAAGCAGATTTTTATTACCTGCTATGAGAACAATCCCGTATTTATTCCTATGCTTTACGATAACCTTGAGCGTATTCGCAAAAAGTGCCGTCACGACTACGGCGTTAAGCTTTATGTTACCGTTTATGAGGAAAATTACCTTACCGACTCCAAAAACCACTATACCGTAACCTTCTATGACAAGATAGTTGAGGATATGTTTGATATCATTATTGCAAATCCTCCCCAAGACTTTATTGAGAAGGGCTCACCCGAGGCGCTTGCCGTTGGCGGTGTTACCCAGCTTAAGATAAATGCTTCATTCCTCTTTGCTGCCTTGGCATCCCGCCATCTTGAAGAGGGTGGACAGCTTGTTTGCGTTCTTCCAACTCAGGTTGCCGCAGCTCCTCAGCTTACCGCATTCCGTAAGGAAATGGCTGAGAAACTGGCTCTCAACAAAATTCATCTCTTTGTAGCTCCGCAAAAAAATGCAAAGCGTGCAGTTCCGTTAAAGAAAAACATTGTTCTCGGATATACTAAGGCTGAAAAGCCCGACACCATAACAATTACCACCTCCACCGACAGCGGCAAGGAATTAACCAAGCTGCCCGAAATGGATTACGGATTTATTGTTAACGAGGAAGACTCAAGCCTCACTCTCCCCAAGAGCCTTGAGGACACAAGAATCGTTCAGCACATTTCCCGACTGCCCGAAACTCTCTCAAGCCTTGGTCTTAAGATTGCCACAGGTCTTGTTATTGACTCAAAGTGCGAGGGTCTGCTCTTTACCGAGCCTAACAAAAACACCCTCCCCCTTATCCGTCCCTCTGCTATCAAGAACGGACAGATTAACTTCCCCCAGCCCGTAAAGCGTCAGTACATCGCCGCGGTTGACTCAAGACTTGTTCAAAAGAACAAGAACATGATAATTATTAAGCGTGTACCCGCAAAGAGCGATGAGCGCTTCCTTAACTCGGCAATTTATATGGCGGCTCAGCTCCCCGCATACAAGTATATCAGCACTCACAACAAGGTTAACTTTATTGACACCAAGGACAAAAACGAGGAGCTATCCCCGAGACTTGCATTCGGACTCTTTGCTCTGCTTAACTCTACTATATATGACAGATATCTGTCTATTATATCAAAGTCAAAGCAGATAAACGCAAAGGAAATGCGAGAGCTTCCCCTGCCTCCCAAAAATATTATCGAAAACATCGGTATCAGACTTATGCAGCTGAGGCAGACAAGCGTTGTCGCTTGTGACAAAATCGTAAACCCAACTTTACATATTATCGGAAAATAAGCATTTTTAACGGTGAAGCTCAGTGCTTCACCGTTTTGTTTTTATTTTCCTCTTGCAGTCTTTACAAGTCTTATAAACCTAGTCAATGCTCTTGTTCGATGTCCTTTTTTGTAAGCAAATCCCAGAGTTCTGATAATCGGCGGCTCTACGGGACAAACCTTAACCCCGCCTGATATTTCCTTTATTACAAGCTCCGGCAAAAGCGCCGTGCCCATTCCTACCTTTACCATATTCACAACGGACAAATCGTCCTCTGACTTCAGATTGATTATTTCGGAAAATCTTGATTTATCTAAGTAAGGCTCAAGACTCTTGTCGTTAGTAAAGATAAACGGCTTTCGATACAGCTCATCAAGAGTCATAGTTTTGCAGTCCGAATTATCGCCCGAAAGCATCACAGCAAAATACCTGTCTTCTGCAATAGGGGTCCACTCAAAATTCTTTAGTGTTATGTCGTCAGAGAAAATAATATCCGCAAGGTCATTTTCCAAAACGCCGCTAAGGTCATCAAGAATACTTATAGCCAGACTTATTTCGGGATTTTGCTCTCTGAACTCCTTTATTATGTCTGAAAGCAGGTTTCTCGAAATGCTTGAATATGTTGCAATGCGAAGTCTGCCCGATGCATGTCCCGAAAGCTCGTTTGCTATTGATAAAAGCTGCTCCTCACACTCTTCCATGGCAGAAAAAGTCGGCAAAAGCCTTTCCCCCGCCTCGGTAAGTCTGACACCCGATGAACTTCTGACAAAGAGCGAAACACCAAGCTCCGACTCAAGCGATGTAAGAATATGAGAAAAAGCAGACGGTGTATAATTAAACTCCTCTGCCGCCTTGGATAAGCTGCCAAGACGAACCGCAGCAAGCATTGCTTTTATTTTAAATGTATCCATTTTTCCACCTTGGTATGAAAGATTTTCACACCCATCATTATAATGCTTCACTTCCAAAAAGTCAAGTCCTGTGCTAAAATAATCCGGTAAATACCATATCTTGGCACAAGAGGGAGTATTGAAGATGGGAAAAAGAAAAACAAAAACAATGTATTACTTTGCGCTTTTTGCTGTTGTTATATTATGGGGAATTGACCCCATTGTAATAGAAGGCTTTTTTGATTATTACTCGGCATCTGCCCTAAGCATTGTCTTTACTTTCTCATCCCTGGTTTTTTTTGCAATTATTTCACGAAAAAAACTGAAAAAGCTTGACCGAAGCTTTATTTTGCGTTCTGTTCCAATATGCCTCATCAATTCTGCAGCTATGGTGATGCAGAGAATAGGACTTCAATACACGACCCCGTCAAATTATGCTTTTCTTGAGCATCTTTCCTGCGCATCGGTTCCTTTCGCTATTTTCGCTTTTACAGGACGTTGCCCATCAATAAAGCAAATTCTTGCCGTAGTCATATGCATTTCGGGTTGCTTTATATTCGCCGGAGGATTTGGCGGCAATTTTGGCATAGGCGAATTTCTTTGCGCCATGGCGGGGATACTTGTCGGCATATCGACCGTCGCCACTGGAATTTACGCAAAAAATCTTGATACAACGCTTTTCAACAACATTTATCTTTTTATATATTTTCTTACAAGCCTTATTTCAGCAGTCTTATTGGATGTCATAAAGATAAACGGTGAGCCTCTTGAAAACATGCGCTTCAGCCTGTCTGCCTTTCACCTTATACCTGCTTCTCTTTTTGGAATTGCTTCAATCGGACTGTGTTGGCTTTTACGAACTGCTGCGGTAAAGCACATCGGCTCTGTTACCGTCGCTGTTGTGAGTCCGGTGTCTGCAGTCATAACAGGGGTTATTTCCCTCATTATGGGCAAAGACGACCTGTCATTTGAATTTATCATAGGCGCTCTTCTTATTCTTGCTTCCGCGACCATATCATCGTTTTTGGAGAACAGTACAGAAAATAATAACAAAAAATAGGATTTTCCGGCTTGACTTTTCGGGTGTAAAATGGTATATTGTACTTGTTGTAAAAATTATAAAATATTTGAAAGGAAAAATTAAATGTTTGAAAAAATCACACCTGAAGCAGCCGGCATAAGCTCCAAGACTTTGGCAAAGTACATAAACGTCCTAAACAAGCGCGGAATGCCTATGCACTCTGTTCTTATGATGAAAGGCGACAAGCTTTTTGCCGAGTATTACTGGGCACCCTTTAACAAGGATTTCTGTCACAGAATGTACTCACAGACAAAAAGCTATACCGCGATAGCTATCGGACTGCTTGAGGAAGAGGGAAAGCTCTGCCTTGATGACCCTGCCGTAAAATATTTCCCCGAGAAGATATATAACATAATTCCCGAAAATCTTAAAAAACAGACCATTCGTGAAATGTTAACTATGACCACCGTCGGCGAATGCGACAACTGGTTTAAAAACACTTCATACTCTGACAGAACAGTATTTTATTTTAACCACAAGAGATACGAGGGCTGCCGCGCGGCAGGTACACTCTGGGAATATGACAGCGCAGGCTCACAGGTTTTGTCAAGCCTTGTAGAAAAGCTTTCGGGCATGTCCACCTTTGACTACCTTAACGAAAAGATTTTTAAGCATCTTGGCACATTCAAAACCGCTACAATGCTTAAAACCAGAAACGGTGACTCCTGGGGCGACTCAGCTCTTGTTTGTACTCCCAGGGATATGATGTCATTTGCCCGCTTTGTTATGAACTTGGGCACATGGGGCGAAAAGAGACTTATGAACGAAAAATATCTACGCCTGGCTACCTCAAAGGCGGTAGACAACACCGAATACAGCGAGGGCATCTGGAAATACGGCTACGGCTATCAGATATGGCGTACAGACCTTAACGGCTTTGCCTTTTACGGTATGGGCTCCCAGTTCACAATATGCCTGCCCGATTATGATATAATCTTTGTTTGCACCGCTGACACTCAGGGCTATAATGCTGCGACACAATGCATTCTCGGCGGCTTCTTTGACATTGTTATGGACTCCTACTCGGAAAAGCCTCTGCCCGAGGACAAGGCAAGCACAGATATGCTTAACCATGTTGTCTCCGACCTTAAGCTTATTTCGGCTAAGGGTGTCGAGGATTCGCCTATGCGTGCGGAGCTTGACGGTGCGGAATACACGTGTAACAAAAACCCTATGGGAATTTCCCGCTTCTCCTTCCACTTCTCGCCCGACGGCAAAGCAGGAGAGCTTCACTACACCAACGAGCAGGGAGATAAGATTTTACCCTTTGGTGTAAACCACAACGTATTTGGCAAGTTCCCGCAGCTTGGCTATTCAAACGACTTTGGAGGTCTCAGAACCAATGACGGATTTATGTATGATGATGCGGTATCATTTGCTTGGCTTCAGGACAACAAGATTCGTCTCTCGGTACAGATTATAGACAGATATTTCGGCAACGCAGACTGGATATTCGCCTTTAAGGGGGAGGACGCTACTGTCAGAATGACAAAGTGCGCCGAGGACTTCCTTGACGAATATGACGGCTATGCGGTAGCTAAAAAGACAAATAAATAAAATCATTCCAGGAGAAAATAAAATGTTTGAAAGAATCACACCCGAGGCGGTGGGCATATCCTCCGACAAAATAGTTAAATTCATTAACAGAATAGAAAAGCGCGGTGCAATAATGCACAGCCTTCTTATGATGCGTCATGGCAAGATATTCAACGAAAACTACTGGGCACCCTTTAACAAGGATTTCTGCCACCGCATGTACTCTCAGACAAAGAGCTATGCGGCTATCGGTATCGGACTTCTTGAGGAAGAGGGAAAGCTCTCCCTTGACGATAAGGTATGCGACATTTTCCCCGACAAGATTGACGGTGAAATATCTGTTCACCTTAAGGAGCAGACAATTCGCCAGATGCTCACTATGACAACTGTCGGAAATCCCGTAAACTGGTTCTATGACACAAAGAATCCTGACAGAACGCATATTTACTTTAACGAACGCACAGAGGCTCATCCTGCGGGAACGATCTGGGAATATGACAGCGCCGGCTCTCAGGTGCTTTGCGCCATAGTAGAGAGACTTTCGGGAATGCCTATGCTTGATTACTTAAAGTCTAAGCTCTTTAACAAAATGGGCACATTCCAGACTGCAAATATTCTTAAAACAAGAAACAACGACTCCTGGGGCGACTCTGCCCTGCTCTGCACCACACGGGATATGGCATCCTGTGCACAGCTTCTTATGGACGGAGGCGTCTTTGAGGGAGAGCGTCTTATAAACGAGAAGTTCGTCAAGGACGCAACCTCAAAGCAGGTTGATAACTCCTCAAAGTGGTTTAATGCCTGCTTCATTCACGGCTACGGCTATCAGATTTGGCGCACCGAGCAGAACGGCTTTGCCTTTGTAGGTATGGGCGACGAAATTACAATAGCTCTGCCCGACAGAGGACTTGTGTTTGTTTGCACCGCAGACCACCAGGGAACAGACAACCTTATCAGAAACATTATGGTTAACGCATTCTTCGATATAATTGTCGATAACCTCTCCGACGAGCCTCTCCCCGAGGATAAGGATGCTCTTGACAGACTTACAAATCGCACCTCAGACCTTAAGCTCCGCTCTATGCAGGGTATGGAGGATTCCCCCTTCAGAAAAGAGCTTGACGGAAAAGTTTACGAGTGCGAAGAGAACCCTATGGGTATTACAAAGTTCCACTTTACCTTCTCCGATGACGGCAAAACAGGAGAGCTTCATTACACAAACGCTCAGGGCGACAAGGTTCTCCCCTTCGGTGTAAACCACAACGTCTTTGGCAAATTCCCACAGCTTGGTTATTCTAACGACCACGGCGGTCTCAGAACTACCGACGGATTTATGTATAACGATGCCGTGTCCTTTGCGTGGCTTGAGGACAAAAAACTTATTGTCTTTGCTCAGATAATTGACAGATACTTCGGTCTTATGAGCGGGGTATTCGCTTTCAGAGACAATTATGCCGCAGCTCAGTTCAGAAAGGTTGGCGAGGACTTCCTCCAGGAATACAACGGAGATATGTGGGCTACCGCAAAATAAGGTATACCTTAAAAAGCGATATTACTGATAAAACAACACATTAAACCGCAAAAAAAACGGTAAAGCTCCCCCACTCGGGGAGTTTTTTTACATTATTTTGTCATTTTTAACATGAAAATATACAAAATTCAATAAAAGGACCGAAAATTAACCATTTTTTCAAAATTTTTTCGTCATATTTTTACATATTCCTTGACAAGTACAAAAGAGTGTGCTAAAATATTACTAAAATAGGTAATTTATTTATTTTAAATTATATTTAACAACTATTTTACTAAGGAGAAGAGAAAATGCCTGAAATCAAGTATGAGGTTGTGGACAAAATTGGTATTGTAAGCGAAGGCAACAACGGCTGGAACAAGGAGCTTAATCTTATCAGCTGGAACGAGAGAGAGCCTGTATACGATATCCGTACCTGGTCCCCCGACCACGAGAAAATGGGTAAAGGCGTTACCATTTCTGTCGCTGAGGCTAAAACTCTCCGCGATATGCTCAACGCACTTAACCTTGACTAATGCTTAAACACAGAGAAACCTCGAATGCTCAGCCGTAATTTAGCATTCGAGGTTTCTTTGTAGCATTTTGGGTACTGTTATATTTCAGAGCATGTAAAACACACGTACAAAACATATACTATACACTATGTACTATATATTTATATTAAATGTAAGGAATGGCAAATAATGGAAGATTTTTACAAGGTTACAAAAATTGAGGGAGATTACGCATATCTGTGCCGCGAGTCTGACGGCGAGGAGCTTTTTATTGCCCTGGCACTGCTTCCGCCCGGTATTGATATAGGCTCAAGGCTTTTGTACTCAAATTTTGAATTCTCGGAAACCTGATAAGCCGTAAAACAGCTACGTATATTTTTGTCCATGTTAAGCATAATAAATTTAAACCGCTTACAAAAGGAATGATTATATATGGAAAACGATACAGTAAAGCTTCTGCGCGAATGCAACGCAGGAATAAAAATGGGCGAAAGCGCAATTTCAAAGGTTCTTCCCCATACCAAAAACGGTGAAATGAAAAAAACACTTGAGGTGTGCAAGAATACCCACGCAGCCCTGGGAGACGAAACTCATGCAAAGCTGCTCTCCCTGGGAGCTGAGACAAAGGACCCGCATCCTGTTGTCAGAGCTATGAGCGACATGAAGATATATGCAAAAATGATGAACCCTAAGGACGCAACTGTTGCAGATGTTATTACCGACGGATGTGATATGGGCATAAAGTCGCTATCAAAGTATCTGAACAAATACAAGGCTGCCGATAAGGAGTCAAAAGATATTGCAAACAGACTTATTTCCTCGGAGGAATATCTCTGCAAGGAGTTAAGGTCATATTTATAATTTTTTACAAAAAAATAGCGAGGCTTCCTTTGTTGTGAGGTTGCTTCGCTCGGTTTTTAGGTATATTGCAAACAATTGTTTGCAATATACCTATTTTTCTTCTTTTTTGTTTTGTTTTTCTTTTTCATCAGAAGCTCGTATCAATGAGAAAAGCTCGGAGAAAAACACCTTGTTTGACATACGTTTTTTCTCTTCTATACCCTCTTCATCATCGCCGAATAACCTGTCAACAATCAAGTGAAGAAGCCTGCCTATTCTAGCCTTTTTCTGCACTCCGATGTTCTCGGCATCAACGATAGATTCGTATCCGTCAAAATCAACATCTGCACCCACAAGGACAGGAGAAAAAGCCTCCTCGGTGCGTTTTGTGATAAAGTCATCTCCAAAGCCCCGTGAGAGAAGCCCGAATGCAAAGCTGATAAGAGGCGATTCGTCAGGCATTCGTTTAACAAGCTCGTCTATCACCCTGTTGTTTGGCACCTCCGACATCTCAAGGCGTATTTTATCCTCTCGTGGTATAGTTATCTTCATCATTCTGGTGTTTGGAAGCTCGGGGAACAACAGCTCGATTCTGAACTCTCTTTCGCCTGTCGGTGAATGACAAGTCTCACCCATACACTTAACCATGTATTTTTCACCGCGGAAGTCCAGCACACATTCCTCATAGCCGTAAAACCCGACAGGAATCTTATACTCTTTGCCGCTTTCTGTAACTGTGAGATAAAGCTCCTCTCCCGCCCTCTCAAGAACAAGCCGCCCGATTGAGGAATGTAGATTATTCTGCATGCCTCTGACAAATAGGGGCAAAAGACCTATATTATTTCCTGCAAATACATATGTGCCGAGAACATCTGTCCAACGACCGTCAAAGCTCTTTGATTCTCTGAGACCGAGAAAAGACATAAGGCCTCGCTCGCGTCTGATAGGCTTTACCCACATTCTCGCGTCGCAGAATCTACGCTCCTTATCGTGAAGCACTCTTATATCGTGACGGTGAAGGCTGTCCTCAATTCTTCCTCGCAGATATTTTCTTAGTATAAGGAGAGCGGGACTATCCTGAAAAAGCTCATTATTACCCGATTGGATTATTGCAACAAGGTCATTTTCGGGACAAATCCATACATTTTGACCAAGCATTCCGTTAAAGAGGATTTCGCCCTCGTCTGTAACCCATATCTGATAGCCGTATCCAAACTCGGAGTTGGTCTCACCCGAGCCGGATATAACTCTGGCAGAGCGTTTTATCCATTCGGACGAAATTATCCTTTTGCCAAAGAATGAGCCACCCGACAAAACAAGAAAGCCAAACTTTGCCCAGGATTCAGTAGAAAGATAAAGACCCCAGCCGCCCTTTTCTGTTCCCTCCGGCCCTATTTCCCAAAGGTAATTCTCTATTCCCATAGGTCGGAAAAGCTTCTCGCGGACAAGCTCGCCAAAGCTTCTGCCCGAAACGCGCTCGGCAACTCTGGCAAGTATATAGGAATTCATACTGTTATAGTTAAAGGCACTACCCGGCTGAAATTTCAGGTTGGAATCAAAAAAAGCCGCAGTCCATAGGCTTTCGGTAACTGCGCCCGCTTCGGAAAAGTCAACCCCCGAGCGCATAGTCAAAAGATGCTCTAATGTTATATCCGCAAAACGGCGGTCACGGTAGCTTATCTCGGGAAAGACCGCTACAAGGCGCATATCCACATCAAGAATCCCCTCGTCAAAAAGAGTTCCTATAACAAAGCCTGTAACAGTTTTTGACATAGAGTGAGACAGATGCCACACTCTCGTATCATATCCCTCTCGCGAGCATTCTGCAATTACTTCCGAACCGCGCAGTACCATAAGATTATGTACGTTGGCGCGACGCTCGGTCTCAAGCTCGGAGAGCATATTGTAAATTCTTTTAGACGATATGCCGCGTCTTTCGGGAGTAGTGCGTTTAAAGAAAGGACGCTCGTGAGCACTTATCGCCACTTTTTGCGGATAATACGGTATAACAGAGGAGCTTTCCTCCTTTGAGCCGAGATAAAGGGAGGTAAGCAAATCTACGGAACGTTTTTTCCACTTTTCCATAAACACTCTCCTCCCTTTTATATACTTATATTATTTTATCCCAAAATCGGTGATTTCTATACAATCGCCGCAAAAACAAAATCAAATAAAAGGCCTAAAATTATTCCCGACAAAACAAGCACAGCAGTTATCCACAAATTCTGCTTCAGGTTCTTATTCACTCTAAAAAGCACAAGAATTCCTACTCCCGCACCCGAAAAAAGCCCCGACATCATTGTTCCCGCAGTTATAACACCGCCTGTGTAAAGAGTTGTAAGCGCAACAGATACCGCGCAATTGGGGACAAGTCCGAAAAGAGCCGAAGCTATATGCCCGATTATAGGCAGACTGTTCATAAATGTTGCAAGTGCCTCTGTACCGATAAAGAACACCAATGCATTGATTATAAAGGTGATTATAAGAACAAATGCCGAAATTGTCAAGGTGTGATGCAGAGCCGAATAAAAAATACCCCTCTCGCAGTGACAGTTATCCTCGTCGCAGATAGCATCAATATTGATTTCCTCATCGGGTCGGTGCAAAATCTTATGTAAAAGGTCAACACCAAAGCCGATAATAATACCGCAAACCAACTTATAAATAAGTATGAGAGCAACCTTGTCCGGAGCCATTCCTCCCGAAATCATTATTGGAAGCATCTCGTCAGATGTAGAGAGAAATACAGCAATAAGAGTGCCTACAGTTATTACCCTGCCCGCAAAAAGGTTTGAAGCAGCGGCAGAAAAACCACATTGAGGCACAGCGCCCACAAGGCCGCCGACCGCAGGGCCAAAGGCTCCCGCCCTCTCCATAAAATGCTCAACCTTACTTGAGGCCTTATGCTCTATAAACTCCATTAACAGATATGTCAAAAAAAGAAACGGTACAAGCTTTAATGTATCCAAAAGCCCGTGAAGAAATATTTCTTCAAAAGCAGAAAAAAGCATACTGCCACCGTCTGTATGTACGTGTAAAAGCCACATTAAATTTAAAAATCCTAACTTTTTCTTTGATTTATTACACTTTATTTCGTAACATATATGATATAACTTTTCGCGCGTTTTGTCAAGATGTTTTTTGTTAAGATAGGCAGATTTGTTGTATGCACTTCAGCTTAAAAACCGCCTTGGCATGAGCCTTGGCGGTCTTTCTTGCATTTTACAGCTTCATTTCCTTAATCTTCATAATATCATAGGGTGTTGACTGATATACGAAGTAGTTAAGCCAGTTGGTAAACAGGAGCGTTGCGTGGCCGCGCCAGGTGTTAAGCGGCGGCTTTGTATCATCGTCATTCGGGAAGTAATTTTCAGGAACATTGGGATTGATTCCTGCGTTTTTATCTCTTGTATATTCTTTGTTAAGCGTATCACCGTCATACTCCGAGTGGCCTGTTAAGAATATCTGTCTGCCCTCCTTGGTAGAAACGGCATAAACTCCCGCCTTGTCTGAGGATGCAAGAATACGGAGTCCTTTTGTATCCTGGATTTCCTCGCGAGATATGGTTGTGTACCTTGAATGAGGAACATAGAATATATCGTCAAAGCCACGGAACAGGATAGACTTTTTGTATTCTACCTTGTGCGCATAAACACCGGAGAGCTTTTCTTCCATAAGGTATTTATTTACACCAAAGTGGTAGTAAAGGCCTGCCTGAGCGCCCCAACAGATGTGAAGAGTTGACTGTACGTGAGACTTTGACCACTCCATAATTTCGCAAAGCTCTTCCCAGTAGTCAACCTCCTCAAACGCCATTTTCTCAACAGGAGCGCCTGTAATTATCATTCCGTCATAGTAGCTCTCCTTTACATCGGAAAACTGCTTATAAAAGGCTAAGAGGTGCTCCTCGGAGGTGTTTTTGGATTTATGGCTTTCGGTATGTATAAGCTCTATCTCAACCTGCAAGGGAGTATTGCCAAGAACTCGCGAAAGCTGGGTCTCTGTGTCAATTTTTGTTGGCATTAAGTTGAGAATAAGTATCTTAAGAGGACGAATATCCTGCTTTATTGCTCGGGTCTCTGTCATAACGAAGATATTTTCGTTCTCGAGAATTTTAACGGCCGGAAGCTCGTTTGGAAGCTTGATTGGCATTTTTGTCGTTCCTTTCTTTCTTGATATAGCCCCACTTAGGGTAAGGTGTCACCATAGGTGACGGATGAGGTGGAAAAAATCAAATGCTCTCAAGAGCCTGTGCAAGGTCCTCTATAAGGTCATCGGCGCTCTCTATTCCGCATGAGTAACGAATAAGGTCGGGGGATACACCAGCTGCAACAAGCTCCTCATCGTTCATCTGTCTGTGAGTTGCGCTGGCAGGGTGGAGACAACAGGTACGTGCATCGGCAACGTGAGTCTCGATTGCGCCAAGCTTCATATTTTTCATAAACTTCTCGGCTGCAGTGCGTCCGCCCGCAACACCAAAGCTTACAACGCCGCAGGTGCCCTTGGGCATATACTTCTGAGCAATATCGTAGTATTTATCTCCCTCAAGACCAGGGTATCTTACCCAGGTAACCTTGGGGTGATTTGCAAGGAATTTAGCAACAGCGAGAGCGTTCTGGCAGTGACGCTCCATACGTACATGAAGGCTCTCAAGACCGAGACCGAGAATAAATGCAGACTGAGGAGACTGAGTGCAGCCAAAGTCACGCATAAGCTGCGCGGTTGCCTTGGTTATATACGCGCCCTCCATACCAAATCTCTCGTAATAATTTACACCGTGGTAGCTCTCGTCGGGAGTGCAGAGACAGTCGAACTTTCCTGCCGCCTTCCAGTCAAACTTGCCCGAGTCAACAATACAGCCTCCGACAGCCGAGCCGTGGCCGTCCATATACTTTGTCGTGGAGTGAGTTACAATATCTGCTCCCCATTCAAAGGGACGGCAGTTTATGGGAGTTGCAAAGGTGTTATCTATAATAAGGGGAACACCCGCCTCGTGAGCAACCTTGCCAAATCTCTCTATATCAAGAACTGTAAGTGCAGGGTTTGCAATAGTTTCACCAAACACAGCCTTGGTGTTGGGCTTGATAGCAGCGCGAAGCTCATCCTCGGTAGCATCGGGGGAAACAAAGGTAAACTCGATTCCCATACGTCTCATAGTTACAGAGAAGAGATTATATGTTCCGCCGTAGATTGCGCTGGAGGCAACAACGTGGTCACCCTGAGAAGCAATATTAAATACTGCAAAGAAGTTTGCTGCCTGACCCGAGGAGGTAAGCATTGCGGCAGTACCGCCCTCAAGCTCACAAATGCGTGCTGCAACTGTGTCACAGGTGGGGTTCTGAAGTCTGGAATAGAAGTAACCCGAAGCCTCAAGGTCAAAGAGCTTGCCCATATCCTCGCTTGTGGAATACTTAAAGGTTGTACTCTGAATAATCGGAATTTGTCTCGGTTCACCGTTTCCGGGCTTGTAGCCGCCCTGAACGCATTTTGTCTCAATTCTTGTCTTGCTCATTTTATAAAATCCTCCTTAAAGGTAAATATACGTTGAAAATAGAATTTCTCATTTACAACTTCACTTTTCTCGTTTTCTTTTCACACGAAAAGAAAAAAGCCACCCGCCTCACACATGAGACGAATGACAAAGCACCCGCGGTACCACTCAAATTGCGCAATATAGCGCCACCTTACAGGCTCTGACAAGCCCTGCGCCTCTAACGCTGCGCCTGCGTGCCGGACTTGCAAAATGCTCGCCCAGCCGACTCGGGAGCCATAAGTACCTGCCGCCTGTGTTACCGCCTCGCACCCTCTGCGGCTCTCTGTAAACACTCCTGCAGGACCCTCTCCGTCCTCGCCTTTTTAACATTATATACGATTGTAGTTATTTTAGCACAACGAAAGATGTTTGTCAAGAGATATGGTTATTTTTATATAAAAGGCGCCTCGCTTTTTACCGGCAGGGCGCCTTCTCTTTTTTAAACCTCGTCTTTTTTCAAAACAGAGAGGAAATGTTTTATTTTTTCGCTCTTGGGATTTGTGAGAACCTCTTCGGGAGTTCCCTCCTCCTCAATTATACCGTCAGCCACGAAAATGACCTTGTCTGCAACATTTCTTGCAAACTCCATTTCGTGAGTTACGATAACCATAGTTCTATCCGAGTCCTTAAGGGAACGGATAACCTTAAGCACCTCGCCTGTAAGCTCTGGGTCAAGAGCCGATGTAGGCTCGTCAAAGCACAGAATTTTAGGCGACATCATAAGCGCTCTTGCAATAGCGACACGCTGCTGCTGACCGCCCGAAAGCTGACAGGGGTATGAGCTATGCTTTTCGGAAAGGCCTGTGGCAGCGAGGATTTCTCTCGCCTGAGCCTCTATTTCCTCTATGATTGATTTTTTGTTCTCTTTATAATCCGAACGTCTTTTTGCCGCAAGTCTTGGCGCTAAGGTAAGATTATCCATAACGCTGTACTGGGGGAAGAGGTTAAACTGCTGGAACACAAGTCCCATATACTCGCCGCCGTTGCTTGGAACATGAGGCTTGCCGTCCTCTCCTATGTAAAAGACCTTTTCACCGTCTACAACAATTTCGCCCTCGTCGGCTATCTCAAGGAAGTTAAGACATCTGAGAAGAGTGGTTTTACCGCCACCCGATGAGCCTATAACTGCCAGCACCTCACCTTTTTCAAGAGTGAGATCTATTCCTTTAAGAACATTGTTTTGTCCAAAGGATTTCTTTAAATTTTTAACTTCAAGTACCGGCATATCTTTACCCCTTATAATAATCGAGTTTTTTCTCAAGCTTGCCAAGAAGAATGGTAAGCAGTCCGTTAAATACAAGGAAGAATGCGCCCGTATAGAAGAGCGGCCATATAATTCCTACTGCCGAATACTCGGTAGCGCTCATTATTACCTCAGAAACCGCGATAACTCTCGCAAGAGATGTATCCTTTACCAGGGTTATTACCTCGTTGCCCATAGGTGGAACAATGCGCTTTATCACCTGCATAAGAGTGACCTTGAAGAATATTTCGGACTTTGTCATACCGAGAACCTTGCCCGCCTCGCTTTGTCCTTGAGGAATGCTGATTATTCCGCCACGGAATATCTCTGCAAAATAGCAAGCATAGTTTATAACAAAGGCTATAAGCGCGGCAAGAAACCTGTTACGCATAGGTGTTCCGAACATTATGCCGGGAACATAGAAAACAACAAAGAGCTGAAGCATAAGAGGCGAGCCTCTGACAATCCAGACTATAATTTCAAAAAGAGCCTTAAGGGGCTTAAACTTTGACAACAGGAAAATAGCTATTATAAGGCCAAGGGGAATTGCAAAAAACAGGGTTGCGAAGAACAATTTCATGTTCTCCGCAAACCCAAACAGCAAATTCCCTGTTACACCAAGGAATTGATCCATTATTTACTCCAATCAGTTATTACCTACAAGGAGGTAGTCCTCAAGATTGTACTTTTCTGCAATTCTCTTAAGCTCACCGTTTTCTGCAAGTGTTTGAATAGCAGCATTAACATCCCTAACAAGCTGAGCATCAGCCTCGCCCTTTCTGAAAGCGATGCCGTACTGTTCCTCTTCGCCGAAGGTAAGAGCCTCTACAACAACAAGGTCGCTGTAATCAGTTCCCTCACCGATAGAGCCGAGTGCGGTAACATAGTCGATAACGCAAGCATCAGCTGTGCCCGACTTTACTTCCATAAGAGCGGTAGCCATCTTGTCAACACCTGTGTAGGTTGCCTTCTTGAGATACTCGTCAGTCTGTGCAGCGGTTTCGCCTGCAGACTTCTTCTCTGCAACAAGGGTCTTACCTGTAAGGTCTGCTGTTGCTGTGTACTGAGCAAGGTTCTCCTCCTTAACAACAAGAACCTGCTTGTTCTTCATGTAAGGGGTAGAGATAGCCATGTTCGCTGCTCTCTCGGTGGTAATTGTCATACCGTTCCAAATGCAGTCAATGGTCTTACCGTTAAGCTCGTTTTCCTTAGCCTCCCAGTCAATCTCCTGGAACTTAGGCTTCATGCCAAGCTCTGCACAAACAGCCTTTGCAAACTCGGTCTCAAAACCGATAAGGTTGCCGTCATCATCCTTGTAGTTCATGGGAGCGAAGTAGGTGATACCTATAATAAGCTCCTCTTCTTCAGGCTGGCAAGAGGTCAATGCAAGTCCGCAGCAAGCCAGAGTAACCAGCGCAAGGGTAAGCGCAATAATTTTTTTCATTTTTTATTTCTCCTTTAATTGTCTTTTTCACTTTAGTTTGGTGAAGTACCTATATTATATACCAAACGAAGCCGTTTGTCAATAGGAAAATGAAAAAGAACCCGGTTTTATTTGTTTTAATTCCAAGCGGTAACAAAAACATCCCTGTTAGCAGGAATCGACAGGCTGTCTATATCGTAATAGCTGTCCTTAAAGTTTACCTCGGTGGATAGAAGCTCTATATCCTGAGCATAAAACTCAATGGCCGCATTTTTATAGAAATTAGGGAAGAAAGCTGTATCTTCATCGGCATATGCTCCCGAAACGACCTCGCATCTGCAAAGAAAGGCAATACCATTCTTACATTCAACAGCTCTAACCTCGCCAATCTCCATGTCAAGAGCTGCATCTATTATTTCCGAATATTCGCTTTCACTCTGACCTGCGCCCTCTGCGAAATAATAGCCTTTAACACCCATTTTTGTATCACCGTCATTCAGATTATCCTCATCAAGAAGATATCCGTCAAAGGTCTCTTCAACCATTCTGCCCTCAGCGATTGCGGCTTTGAAGGTTTCAATTTGCTTGTTTCTTGCATTTTCTTCCGAGGGAGTAAGATCCCGTAAATCGTTAATCTCTTCGTCAAATATCTTATCTTTCGCTATAAAGATTAGCTTTACCCTCGAATATTTTTTTAAATATTCTTCACATCTGCTTGAAAAAGCAGCCGCCTTAAGCGACTCACCATTGCTACCGTATATACTGCGAAATGCAATCTCAGCAGTATAGGTAAGCTCCATAGCGCGGCAAAAATCATTATAGTCAAAGCCAAACTCCTCGGCTTTCTCGTTAAAACTCTCTTCCGAGCCGTAAACAGAAATAAAAGCCTCGGTTTTACTCTTTATATACTCCTTATCGGCATCGGTAAGCTTGAAGGAAGAAAGATAAAGATTAGCTCCCGCAGCGATACCTGCGATGTAGCTTTTAAGCGAGGAGAGGTAAAGCTCACCGTGAGTCTTTCCGTTTTCGTGAAGACTGTTCCAGAACGTCTCGGTGTCTCTGACATTGTTATATCCCAACCGGTTAAGATCGGTAAGGTAGCGGTCCTTATGATAGGATGCAAGCACACGCACAACCCCCTCATCCATTCTCACATTTTCAAGATAAACGAGCGTGTTAGCCTCTTCAATAGAAAAGTATATGCCAAATCCTATGCCCACAAGCAGCACAACAGACAAAAATATGCAAACAGTTATTGTCAAAATTCGATTGTTTCTGCTCATTTTAGTTTTTTTTGCATTTTTATTTTGCATTTATTTCTCCTCCTTTTCTGCTTTATAATATTCCCGCATTATCTCGGCTGCAAGGATAGCCGCATCTGTGTTTTTAGGGTTAGAAAACCTGTATATCACTCTGTCACCCGAGGGAGACAGGCGCATACCGGGATATTTTGCAAACACCTCTGACCACAGGGCAAGGTCGGGCCTTGGCATAACAAAGGTAAGCATTGCATCATCGGCAACGACCCTCTCTATTCCCGCTCGCTCACAAAGTGCCTTTGTAAGAGCAACGCTTGTAAGACGCAACACAGCCCTTGGCGGGTCGCCGAAGCGGTCTATAAACTCGTCAAGAATATCCCTCTCGTCCTCGGGAGTAAGGATAAGCGAAATCTTCTTGTACATTTCCATTCTCTGTGCTCCGACAGATACATAGTGCTCGGGTATATGGGCA
The DNA here is from genome assembly GCA_045658565.1 of Eubacteriales bacterium. Classification (GTDB taxonomy): domain Bacteria; phylum Bacillota; class Clostridia; order Oscillospirales; family CAG-272; genus UBA1740. The sequence continues at coordinate 25,036 of JAZOVF010000014.1, read as the reverse complement.
CTGGTTTTAATGTCTATCAACGCCTCGGTCTTTTTCTCATCGGGCTTAGCCTCACCCTTGGCTTCAAGAACTGCCTCGTTAAGCAGCTTTACATAGAGGTCATATCCCACCGAGTCTATATATCCGTGCTGCTCAGCTCCGAGCAGGTTTCCGGCACCTCTTATTTCAAGGTCGCAAAGGGCAATCTTAAATCCTGCGCCAAACTCGGCATATTCTCTTATTGCCTTAAGCCTCTTTTCGGCAATTTCGGTGAGAGCCTTTCCCGGGCGGTAGGTAAAGTAGGCATAAGCCTGACGGCCGCTTCTGCCAACTCGTCCTCTTATTTGGTGGAGCTGAGAAAGACCAAAGCGGTCTGCGTTTTCTATAACCAGGGTGTTCGCCATAGGCAGGTCAACGCCTGTTTCTATTATTGTGGTACAAACAAGAACATCAAGCTCGGATTTTACCAGCATTTGCCAGATGTCCTCTATTTCCTCTTTTTCCATTCTGCCATGGGCGTATGCAATACGCGCCTCGGGAATGGCTCTTAAAATCGAAGAGGCAACAAGGTCTATATCCTCTACCTTATTATATAAGTAAAGTGTTTGCCCACCCCTTGCCATTTCACGGCGTATAGCCTCGTGGATAAGTGTCTCGTCGTGCTCGAGAACATAGGTCTGTACAGGACGGCGGTCTCCGGGAGCCTCGTCAAGTATAGAAATATCGCTTATGCCGTTTATAGCCATATTAAGAGTTCTGGGTATAGGGGTTGCGGTAAGTGTTAATGTATCTACATTTTTGGCTATTTCCTTAAGTTTTTCCTTTTGAGAAACACCAAAACGCTGCTCCTCGTCTATGATGAGAAGTCCCAAATCGCGAAATTCAAGTTTTTTTGAAAGAAGTTTGTGTGTTCCTATAAGAATATCGCACTCGCCACGCTTTACCTTACGTAAGATTTCCTCCTGCTCCTTGGGCTTTTTAAACCTTGTTAGCATTTCAACCGTTACAGGGAAGCCTCTCATTCTTGAAAGGGCTGTCTGGTAATGCTGAAGAGCGAGAATTGTTGTGGGAACAAGAAAGGCTACCTGCTTTCCTCCCATTATTGCCTTAAAGGCGGCTCTCAGCGCTACCTCGGTTTTACCAAAGCCAACATCACCGCAAAGCAGACGGTTCATAGGCACAGGTCGGGTCATATCCGCCATTATTTCCTTTATTGCAACTGCTTGAGACTCGGTTTCCTCATAGTCAAAGGCGGCAGCAAAGGAGTGTTCAAAATCCGAATCCGCGGGGAATGCAAAGCCGGGAAGCCTTTGCCTTTCGGCATAGAGCTTTATAAGACTGTCGGCAATATCCTTAGCGGCACTTTTTGCCTTGGACTTTGCTCTTGACCAATCTGTACCGCCCATTTTGGAGAGCTTTACAGTTCCGTCCTTGTCCCTAGCTCCGATATATTTGCCTATCATTTCAAGGCGGTCGCAGGGAACAAACAGCTTATCTGTTCCCGCATATTTTATAGTTATATAATCCTTTGTTACTCCTGCGGCAGTTACTGTTTCTATTCCCTCAAAGAGTCCGATACCGTAATTTGCGTGTACAACATAGTCTCCGGGCGTAAGCTCGGCATAACTCATAAGCCTCTTTGGCGCTCCTGCCTCGCGGAGTATGCGCTGACGCTTGCGGTGGCTCATTACCGCCCTGCCCTCGTCCTTTGCCATTGATATAACGGCAATTTTAGGAGTTATAAGGTCAAAGCCCTGAAGCTCTCCGACAGATACAAATATTCTGCCTCCCTCGGCTGAAGAAAGGTCAAAATCAGGGCTATCATATACACGTGCCGCTGCTATATCCTCTCCCGCAAGAGCCTCGGCAAGGGAGTCTGCTCCCTGACGGTTTTCACACAGAATAAGAGTTCTGTATCCGCCCTTTCTGAACGAGATAAGGTCCTCGCGTAACATTGAGGGGTTTCCGCCATAGGCGACGGTTTTTCTGCACCTGAAGCCGAAAAGCCCTGCGAGCCGACGGCCTCCAAGGCCTCCCGCAAACGGATTTTCGTATACTGTAAGGCTATTGTCAAGGAATTTTTTGTAATCAGCCTCGCTGCCTGTATATCTTGCGGCATCCTCGGTTATAAGGCCTGCATCAATGAAGCCCTGTCTTTCTTCATTTTGAGATTTAAGATAGTTATTAAGCTCGTCAAAGCACTCTGTACTGCCTACCGAAAGAGCTATAACTCTGGGAAAAGCCTTAAAGTAGGAGACAAGATTTTCGAGACTTTCATAAACCAAGCCGAAATATCTATCTCTGAAATCAACTCCAAGGTCGCTCTCCAGCACCGCACACTCACGGGACAGCTTTTCTAAAGTTACGCTATCCTTGGCTTTTTCTTTAAGCTCCTTTGCACAGGCTAGAATTCGCTCTCTTCCCTTGGTTGACAAAAGCACCTCACAAGCAGGAAGAAGCCTTGCCTCATCACACTCCCCCAGGGTGCGCTGAGTTATGGGGTCAAAGTATACAAGGCGGTCTATCTCATCACCGAAAAACACAATTCTGACAGGAGATTCCTCCTCGCCGCCAAAGAAGTCAACAATGCCGCCCCTCTTGGAGAACTGACCTCTGCCATCAACGGTGTCAACTCTGACAAAGCCTAAGGTTACAAGCCTCTCAGAAAGCTCCTCGGGAGAGATTATATGACCTACCTTAAGCGAAAGTGTAAGGTCCATAAGTGTTTTTTCGGGCACAGTATATGAAAGAGCTGCCGAGGGTGTGGTAACAACAGCATCGCACCCCCCGGATATTATCTCGGAAAGCACCGATAGCCTCTCACGCTCTATGTCGTGGGAGGCTCTGATATTATGAAAGACTCTTTCCCTCTTTTTATACCCGCGGGCACTAATACCCAATGATGAGAGGGTGCTGACAAGCTTTTCTCGCTCTGTGTCTCCCGAAACGAAGATTAAAACAGGCGCACCAGAAAGCCTCACGGCCTCCTTTACGGTCTCGGCAATAAATGCCGTTTCCGCACCGCCCGAAAGTCCGTTAACCGCTATGGGTAAAAGCTCTTCTTTTTTATAGAAAGCTTCTTTCAGGGTGTCAAGAAAAGCGCGGAACTCCTTGTCGGCTCTGATAAGAGCTGTAAGACCTTGCATTCTCTATTCTCTTTATAAATTATTTTGAATACTTGTTCATTGCGGCATCGATATTTCCGCTGATAATATCTTCGCAGGCAAGCCTTATGTCGTCAAGCCTTGAATTTATTGCCGAAATGTCAGCCTCCGGGAATTTACCAAGCACCCAGTCAACCAGGTCATAATCGGGAGTGGGCTTTTTTCCCACACCTATCTTTATTCTGGGGAAATCCTCGGATGAAAGGTGTGCAATAACACTCTTCAAACCGTTGTGACCTCCTGCCGAGCCCTTGCGCCTGATTCGTATTATCCCGGGGTCGAAGCTTATTTCGTCATGAAGAACTATAATATTTTCGGGCGGTATTTTGTAAAAGGCAGCAGCCTCTCCGATAGCAACACCCGAATTATTCATTAGAGTTGAGGGCTTCATAAGAAGTATTCTCTTGTCCTTAAAGGCAGCCTCTCCGACAGTTGAGTGAAATTTCACTCTGTCAATTTTGCACCCCCAGACTTCGGCAATACGGTCTATTGCAATAAATCCCGCGTTGTGCCTTGTTTTTTCATACTGCTTGCCGATATTTCCAAGTCCTACAACCATGTGAGTTACGGGAGCAGCAGAAGCTGATGTGCTCTCAATTTTCTTAAAAAGGTCAAATATGTTAGCCATTGTTTACAAAAACTCGCTTTTATATATTCCAAAGTGTGCTTACCGCATCGGATGGCATCTTAAAATCGCCTCTCGGTGAGAAGCTCACAGAACCAACCTTTGGTCCGTCGGGGAGACATGAGCGCTTAAACTGCTGGGAGAAGAAGCGGCGAAGAAATACCTGAAGCCAGCCCTTTATTGTTTCTTCGTCATACTCGTTAGCAAAGGCGAGAGTCGCAAGTCGAAGAATTTTGTCGGGGGATGCGCCATAGCGAACATGATACCAGAGGAAAAAGTCGTGAAGCTCATATGGGCCTACTATTCCCTCGGTGCACTGGGCTATCTCACCGTCCTTAGGCGGCAAAAGCTCCGGGCTGACAGGGGTGTTAAGCACGTCGCGGAGCACCTCGGAAACCGAAGTCTTTCCCTCCCCCTCTGCCTTGTCGGCAAAGTAGGAGACGATATATCTCATAAGGGTTTTGGGTATTCCCGCATTTACACCGTACATGGACATATGGTCGCCGTTGTAGGTTGCCCAGCCAAGAGCAAGCTCGGATAGGTCGCCTGTTCCCACAACCAAAGCCCCATTGGCATTAGCTATATCCATAAGCACTTGGGTGCGCTCTCTTGCCTGAGCATTTTCATAAACCACGTTGAAATCCTCAGAGCTGTGGCCTATGTCAGCAAAATGTTGACTTACAGAAGCCTTTATATCTATGCATTTGAGGCTAGTACCAAGACTTTCCGCAAGATGCTCAGCATTTCCCTTTGTTCTCTTTGTTGTTCCGAAGCAGGGCATGGTAACTGCGGTGATTTTTTGGCGACTTTCACCGAGAATATCCATAGCCTCGGCTGTCACAAGAAGCGCAAGGGTAGAATCAAGTCCGCCGGAAACACCGATTACGGCTCCTTTGGAGTAGGAGCGCTTTATTCTGCCTGCAAGTGCATAAGACTGTATTTCTATTATGTCAGCACATCTTTTTTTAAGTTCCTCCCCCTCGGGAACAAACGGAAGCTTTGCAGGGGCTACATCAAGCTGAGTCTCGGTCAGCTCAAGGCTGAAGTCTACAAGAGTATAATCGCCCGACTCACCGCCAAATTCGCCCGATACAAGACGGTCTTTGTTAATAAACTCGGTATCAATATCCGCAAGGATAAGTCCGTCGGTGTAAGGCTCGGCTACCGAAAGAATATTGCCTCTTTCGGCTATTACAGACCTGCCCGAAAATACACCGTCTGTTCCGCTTTCGCCAAAGCCCGCTTCAGCTCTTATTATGCAGGATAAGCTAACACGGCTTTCGGATGAAAGAAATGCCATATCTTTTTCGCTACGGCAGACAAGCTCGGGGGCGGAATAGGGATTTACTATTACAACTGCGCCCGAGAGAGCCGCAAGGCGGACGGTGCTTAATGGAGACTCTATCTCCGAGCCTACCGATACGGCAACCGTCAAATCATCAAGAGCGTCAGAGGAAAGAAGTATATCGCTGCCGAAAAATGTCTCCTGCCCTGCAAAAACAACCTCAAAGCTCTCGTCACTTGTGCCGAAATATCTTGTCTCCGAGGAGGTAAGCTGCTGCTTCGGGATTATAGCAAGTATATCGCCTCGGTTTATAGCACAAACTGCATTATATATTCTGCCGCCAAAGGAAACAGGCAGACCGATAAAAGCTAGAATATCCATATCTGCGGTTGCGTCAGCAAACTCGCCAATAGCCTCTTCAGCACCTGAAAGAAGCGTTTTGGCAAAGAAGAGGTCGCCCGCAGTTGCACCCGTAAGGGTAAGCTCGGGGAAAACGACAATTTTTGCTCCCTTTGCTTTTGCCTCGCCTGCAAGTCTTATACACTCGGCAAGATTATTTCTTATATCCGCAACTCTTATAGACGGTGTTGCGGCAGCAACCTTAATAAATCCGTGTTTCATTTATTCTTCCTCTTTTTTTACAAGAATAAGCTCCTTCGCATAAGGCAAATTCTCAATAGCATCGCAAAGCACGTGCCACTCGGCAAGCTTGTGGTGACGTCTTGCGTAATATATGTTTATCAGCACCTCGTAGTTCATGGTTACTGTACGCATCTGGTTATACGATGAAGGGAGAAGCTGAATCATATTATGCCAATACTGCTTTTCTTTAGTCTCGATAAACTTAACCCTCTCGCCCTCAAGATACGCAATAATCGAATCAAGCACACCAAGGCAATCCTCGCTCATTTTGTCACAGGAGAAGTCATCGCGAGAAAACTCCTTGGCCTGAATTTTATGCATTGTTGATGTAGAGTTGGCAACTGTACCTACCTTGTAGGTGTCAAACTCCTTCCACCAATAGAGAGGCGCTGTAATGTCCATAGACACCATAACCTGGCGCAGAAATTTTCTGTGGTCCGAGCCTGCCTTTGCAAGCCTTGCAGCAAGCGAAATATCATTTTCACCAAGGACATAATTTCCGTCCTCGTCGTAGTAAGAGTCCATTTTTGCCCAGCTGTTCATGGGATTTCTGGCTCCTCTTATAGCATTTTCAAAATTCATAACAGAAATTCGCTCAACCTTCAACATAGCTCTTCTCCTTTTTATAAGCACTTTATTCGCCCTAGAATTTTCTAACTTTTATTTTAACATATACGGTGGCTGTTGTCAACCGAATTTCAACAAATGGTCTATATAAAAAATATTTTGTAAACTTTTTGTTTTAGTATTTATTTTTGTTGTTATATATGTTATAATGATATAATCAGCGAGGTATCGCCGATTTTCAAAACAGAAAAATTGAAGGTATAAAAAATGGCTAAAAAGCAAAAAAATACAGAGCTTTCCTGCCGTCTTAACAAGGTTGGCGGACAGGCGGTGCTTGAGGGAGTTATGATGAAGGCGGGTGAGCGCACAGTTACCACCTGCAGAAAGGCTGACGGCTCTTTGGTTGTCACCGACGACAGCTTTAAGTCTATCCGAAAAAAATACAAGATTCTCAATATTCCGATTCTGCGCGGAGTTATAAACTTTGTGGAAATGATGATTCTTTCCTTTAAGACATTAGGTGCATCTGCAGATGCTCTCGGTCTTGAAGAGGAAGAGCCCACAAAATTTGAAAAATGGCTGGCAAAACGACTTGGTGTCGGCATTACCGATTTTATTATGGTTATTTCGCTGATACTTGGACTTGGACTTTCGGTGTTGCTTTTCGTTCTGCTCCCCGGCTGGATATCCTATGGTATTGACTGGATTCTTTCGCTCTTTGGACTCTCTTTGGGAGTTCTTTCGGCGGTGGTTGAGGGACTTGTTAAGGTGGGGATTTTCCTCTCATACCTTTCTCTCGTTTCGCTTATGCCCGACATAAAGCGTACCTTTATGTACCACGGAGCCGAGCACAAATCTATTGCCTGCTTTGAGGCAGGTGACGAGCTTACCCCGGAGAACGCTGCAAAGCACAAACGCTTCCACCCCCGTTGCGGTACAAGCTTTATGTTCTTTATGATTCTTCTCGGCATCTTTGCAGGACTTATTATAAAGCAGCTTATACCCGGTCTTAGCGTTTGGGCATACTCGGGAATACGTATACTTATTCTCCCCTTGCTTATGGGTATAGGCTACGAGGTCATAATGCTTGCAGGCAAGCACGATAACATTGTTACAAGAGCTATCTCAACCCCCGGCCTATGGGTGCAGAGAATTACCACAAAAGAGCCTACCCCCGATATGCTTGAGGTTGCCATAACCTCAATTAAGTGCGCCCTCAGAGACGAGTTCCCCGAATTCCTTAAATTCTACGAGGAAAAAGCATGGGAGCCTGAAAAGGCAGAGAACGAGGCTTCTGCCGACGAAGCCGAAAAAACCTCTGCCGAGGTTTCCGCGGAGCAGTTCCAAGAGCCTGAGGAGGGTGATAGTGCAACCGAAGAGGAGTTCGCTACCGAGGAGCCTGCTCTCCCTGAAGAGGAAGCTCCAAAGAAAAAGCCCCGTAAAGAGAAAGAGCAGAAGGTAAAGAAAGAAAAGGCTCCCCGTGCGAAGAAGCCGGAGCCGCCTGTTACAAGCATAAAGAACACACATAGGATAAGAATTGGTCACGCAAAGCTCCGCAAGGATACCTCTGTGCACATCAATCTTTCCGACGGAAGTGTTGACATCGGCAGAAGAGGTAATTACCTGTGACACTAAGTGAGGCTGAAAAAATACTTGAAAAAGCAGGTATCGAGGACGCAAGACACGAGGCGAGAATAATCTTTGCAACCGTTGGAGGCGAACCTCTTTACAAGCTGCTTACCCCTTCTTATGCAACCGAGAGCGAAGAGGCAATAAAAGCGGTTTACAGAAGAGCCGACAGAGAGCCTTTGGCATATATTATCGGCAGTATTGACTTTTATAACGAAAATTATATTGTCACTCCCGACTGTCTTATTCCCCGCTCTGATACAGAGCTGCTTGTTGACATAGCGGTATCTATGATACCCGAGGGAGAAAGCTTTATTGACATTGGCACAGGCTCAGGCTGTGTTGCCCTCTCTACCTTAAAGAACACAAGAAGCACTACCGCATTGGCGGTTGACATCTCAGAGGGTGCGCTCTCGGTAGCAAAGCAGAATGCCGAGCATCTCGGAGTTTCGGAGCGAGTAAAATTTATTCTTGCCGATGCTACCTTGACTCCCGTGTGCGACAGGGCGTTTGCTGTTTTATCAAATCCCCCCTATGTTGCCGACGAGTGCTACAAGACTCTTGAGCCGGAAATTTTTAAAGAGCCGAAAACCGCCTTTGTAGGCGGTGATGACGGCGGTGATTTTTACAGGGCACTTACACCTATGTACCGTAACATTATTGACTCAAAGGGCTTTATTGCGTACGAGATAGGCTTTGACCAGGGCGATATGCTTCGTTCTATCGCAGAAGAAAACAAAATGTCCTGCCGTATTTACAAGGATATGGGCGGCAGAAACAGAGTTGCTCTTCTAAAGCCGCTGACTTAAAAGCCAAAATTAAGACATGAACGGTTTTTTCGTATTTTCATACTCTAAAGCGAGGTGAAAATATGAAGAAATGTGTTGCTGTTATCTATGGCGGTATGGGTGCGGAAAGCGAAATTTCCACACTTTCTGCAAGATTTATCTTATCTGAAATTGACAAGGAACTTTTTTCTCCCCTGCCCATTTTTATTACCAAAGACGGCCTCTGGCTTATTAAAGAACCCGAGGAAGACTCAGAGGGTCTGCATTGCTACCCTGCAAGAACAAAGTGCGGCTCGGGGCTTATGACGGCAGAGGGATTTGTTCCGCTCTTTGCTGCATTTCCTGTGTTACATGGCGACTTTGGCGAGGACGGAATAATCCAGGGAGCGCTTATGTGTGCGGGAATTCCCTTTGTGGGCTGCAGGACCCGCTCCGGCGCTGTTTCTGCAGATAAGGCTCTGACAAAGCTAATTGCCGAGGCAGCATCTGTACCAACCGCCCCATGGGTCCTTGGCGACGAAGAGCCAACAAACGAATATATTGAAAAGGTCAAATTAAAAGCCGAGCTTGCATTCGGATATCCTATGTTTATAAAGCCCTCGGGGGGCGGAAGCTCAATAGGAATTTCCCGGGTTGAGAAGGAAATGGATTTTTCCAAGGCATATCTTGAAGCATCAAAATACGGTAACAGAGTAATAGTTGAAAAGGCAATATCCGTAAGGCTTGAGCTTGAATGCGCTGTGTTTATTGACGGTAAACAAGTGTTTACAAAAATTGGAGCCGTAAGCACCGAGGGCGGCTTCTATGACTTTGATAAAAAATACTCCGGCGGAGCAACTGCAACTCCATTTGCCCCCATAACCCAGGGTGCCTGCAAGGCGGTTACAAGCTATGCTCTGACTCTTTGCTCCTGCCTAGAGGTAAGACAGCTATCCAGAATAGATTTCTTCTTAACAGACGAGGGCGGCATTATCTTTAACGAGATAAATTCCATGCCCGGATTTACTGCCGCCAGCCTTTACCCAAAGCTTATCGAAAGATGCGGAATTTCTCACAGGGAGCTTATCACCCGTCTTATAAGCGGTGCCCTGCTGTGATTGGTATTTTTGATAGCGGTGTGGGCGGCTTTGCCTCTGCAATGGTGCTAAGAAATCGTCTAAAAACAGAGGACATAATTTATCTTGCAGACAGAAAAAATGCGCCCTATGGCACAAAAACAAAAGAGGAGCTTATTTCTCTTGTATCAAGAGACATAATGCGCCTTAAGAGCTACGGATGTAGGCTTTGTCTTATTGCCTGCTGTACCGCATCTTCGATTTACACACATCTTGACAAAGAATTAAAGGATATATCCCGCCCTATAATTGAGCCTACGGCAAAGATAGCGGCAGAGGGCAAAAGAATTGCCGTTATTGCAACCGAGCATACTATAAGCTCGAGAGCTTTCGGGCAAAAAATCGCACACTTTTCAAAATCCCGAGTTACCGAGATATGCGCCCAAGAGTTGGTTTCGCTTGTTGAATCGGGCGAGCGTGACGGAAAACTAAGTCCCAACGGCTTGGAAACGGTTATCAAAGTAAGTGAAAAAATCAAAACGGCAAGTCCCGACACTCTTGTTTTGGGATGTACTCATTTTTCTCATCTGGAAAGGAGTCTCTCGGCTCTCTTGCCCGATGTAAGAATAATAAGTTCCGCAAAGGAGGGCGCTCTTGCCTTATGCTCGGAAATCAAATCCGAAAAAAGAGAGCGCGCTGCTTGCCTTTATACCGAATAAAAGAAAGGACACATAAAAAATGGCTAAATACAGAAGAGGAAGAATAAACGATGCGGTTGCCCAGGAGCTGGCAGTTGCCCTCCGTGAGGTAAGAGAGCCTAAGGTGCAAAACAACTTTGTCAGCATTACCAGAGCTGACGTTGCTCCCGACCTTAAGTTTGCCAGCGTTTACTTCTCCTGCATAGGAGACTCCAACGAGGCTGCCGAGGGACTCAAAAAATGCACAGGAATGTTAAGACACCATCTTGCAGTAACCTTAAACCTCCGTATAACTCCCGACTTAAGATTTGTCAAAGACGGCTCTATTGAGCACGGCGCAAGAATAGCAAAGGCGCTGGAGGAGATAAAAATCAGTGACGAAAAATTGAGAAAAAGTGAAGTAAAGGAAGAGGAAAATGGCTGATTTCAAGGCTTTGACTCTTGATGAATGCGTCGACGAGCTTCTTAAAATTGAAAATCCGATAGTTGTTATGCACGTGAGGCCTGACGGTGACACCGTTGGCTCGGGCGCTGCCCTTTGCAAAATTTTTGAAAGGCTTGGAAAAAGAGTATATTTTACTTCTCAGGACATAATTCCCGAGCGCCTTTCGTTTCTTACAAAAGGACTTACACGTCTTGACGAATACGAGGGTCTTGAGGCAGTTTCCATTGACGTTGCCTCACCCGCACAGCTTGGTGATATAAAGGATAAACTCAACATAAGACTTATGATAGACCACCATGCAGTGGGCATTCCCTTTGCTCCACATTATACAGACCCGTCAGCATCAAGTGCCGGCGAGGTGCTCTATAACATTGCATGCCGCCTTGAGAAAAGAGGCATTATTACTATCGACAAGGAAATAGCCGCCCTTTTATATGCGGCTATAAGCTCGGATACAGGTGGATTTATCTTTTCTTCCGCAAAAAAAGACACCTATCTTGCAGCTGCAAGACTTATTTCGCTTGATATCAATCATGCTGAAATAAACAGGCTTCTCTTTCATTCAAAGCCCGGGCTTCAGCTAAGAGCGGAGGGCTATGTTGCAACTAAAATCCAAACTGCAGACGGTGGAAAAATCGCTTATGCGGTAATAACCAAGGCCGAGCGAGAGGCAGAAGGACTGCCCTTCTCCGCCTTTGAATGCGCCATTGACGTTGTGCGTACTCTTATGGGCGCTATATGCTCGTTTGTCGTTAAGGAAACAGACGACGGAAAATACAAGGCTTCCCTGCGCTCAACAGGCAAAAATGTTGCCGAAATTGCAGCAAGCCACGGCGGAGGCGGTCACATAAGAGCCGCAGGCTGTACCGTTGAGGCAAAGAGTGCCGAAGAAGCAGCAAAAATACTGCTAACCTCTTTGATTTCATAATATGCGGTTGAAAGATTCCGCCTCGGAGCCGAATTACAACAAATTTCTCATTTTCCGAAAGGAACAACTATGGATTTAAGACGTGCGGTACCCGATGATGTGCCGAAAATCGCTTCTCTCGAATCAGCTGCATTCTCCGACCCATGGAGTGAGCGGGACATTTTCAAAACCGTTTGCTCAGAGGGCGGAATATGCTTTGTTGCTGTGGAGGGAGAGGATGTTATAGGGTATGTTTTTGGCAGGCTTATTGCTCCCGAGGGAGAGATATACAGAATTGCCGTAAGAGAGGACAAGCGCAGAAGAGGCGTAGGATACAGGCTTCTTTCATACATGATGAAAACCGAAAGGGGACACGGTCTTGAAACCGCATTCCTTGAGGCCAGGGAGAGCAACAGAGCTGCCCGTAATCTTTACTCTGCTTTCGGATTTCAGGAAATAGCTGTCAGAAAAAATTATTATCAAAATCCCTCTGACAACGCAGTTGTTATGCTTTACGGCGAGAAAAAATACTAGTTTTGACAACATTTATTTACATATTTGGAGAAAACAATGAACATTTTGGCTTTTGAAAGCTCCTGTGACGAGACCAGTGCCTCTGTCGTATTTTTCGACGGAGATAGTTTCTCGGTAAAATCAAATATAATTGCCTCGCAAATTGAGACTCACCGCGTTTTTGGCGGTGTTGTTCCCGAAATTGCAAGCCGCGCCCACACCGAGGCTATATCACGCATAACCTATGAGGCTCTTGACACAGCAGGTGTGGCTCTCATGGACATAAATCTAATTGCGGTTACGGCAAACCCCGGGCTTATCGGTGCTTTGCTTGTTGGAGTTAATTTTGCAAAGGCTCTGGCAGCCGCAAACGACATTCCACTAGTTGCAGTTGACCATATAAAAGGACATATTGCCGCAGCATATCTTTTGGACAAGGCTCCGAAACCCCCATTTCTTGCTCTTGCAGTTTCGGGCGGACACACGGCAATTTACCTGGCAGAAAGCTACACCAATTACAAGATTGTGGGCACTACAAGAGATGATGCTATCGGTGAGTCCTTTGATAAGATTGGAAGAATTATAGGTATTCCCTACCCTGCAGGCAAGGGCTTTGATGAGCTTTCCACACGCGGTTTTATCAAAGCCACAGGTGACGAAAAGAACTTTTACTCAAAATACAAGAAGTCCCTGTCATACAAGGACAAGTCTATGGCTCTACCCAGCCCCGCACTTGCGGGCGACAGCCTCGATTTTTCATTCTCAGGTCTTAAAACAGCGGCAATAAACCTGCTTCATCGCCACGAGCAATCGGGTGAGCCTATTGACACCGAGCTTTTTGCAGCACGATACACCTTTGAGGCTGTAGAAGCGGTTGCTAAAAAGGTAAGCGAGGCGCTGCTGAGATACCCGGGGCTTGACCTGGTTATCGCAGGCGGAGTTGCGGCAAACTCCCACTTGAGAGCAAGGCTCACAGACCTGTGCCTAAAGATGAATCGCAACCTGTTTATTCCTCCCATATCCCTTTGCGGAGACAACGGAGCAATGATAGCAGCACAGGGGTACTACGAATACCTGGCAGGCAATGTTTCAGACTCCTCTCTCAACGCATCGGCGCTGGACTCTATAAATTGATTTTTGACTTCAGACTCCTGAAGAATTTAAGCAGAAAGGCTTTACATAAATGGAAAGTATAGATAAAATAAATGGCACCTATGACAGACGTGTTGCTCAGGAAGCCAAAGGCGAGGTGCCATCAGCAGTAATTAAGAGGCTTCCACGTTATCACCGCTATCTGGGCGATCTTCTCGCTGAGGGACAGCTTCGTATTTCATCTGCAGAGCTTTCAAGGCTTATGAATGTTACTGCATCACAGATACGACAGGATCTAAACTGCTTTGGCGGCTTCGGTCAGCAGGGCTACGGCTACAATATTAAGTATCTACACGGCAAGATAAGCGAACTTCTCGGCGTTACTGAGGGATACAGCGCGGTGATTGTAGGTGCGGGAAATTTAGGAAGAGCACTTGCCTCAACAAATATGTTCCGCCGCAGAGGAGTTACAAGGCTTGCGCTCTTTGACGTTAACGAGAGCATTGTCGGAACTGAAATATACGGAATTCCTGTATACCACACATCTAAGCTTCATAAGTTCTGTGTTGAAAACTCGGTTGACATAGGAGTTCTTACAGTACCCAAGGAGGCTGCTGCCGAGGTTGCAAAAACCATGGCAGATGCAGGGGTAAAGGGACTTTGGAATTTTGCAAATATGGAGCTTAAGCTTGATAATGATAAAGTTATAGTTGAAAACATACACCTTGGCGACTCGCTTATGACTCTTTGCTACGAGATTAAAGAAAATTTCCGCACCGGCGATGCAGACGAGGCTCTAAAAAATGAGTAATTACAGAATCAAGACGAAGAAAAATCCAATCTTTGCCTCCTGCTTTTCCGAAGCCTCGAGAGAAGAATTGCGAGTCCTTGTTGCGGTAAGCTTTAACGAGGGAATATCCGACAGCGATATTTCTGCTGCCGCAGGTGTTTCTCCAGCAAGAGCAAAGAGCGCGCTTGCCCTATGGCTTGCAGAGGGAGTAATTGAAGAATGCTGCGAGAATACGGTTACAGAAGAATTCGCTGACAGGCTGCGCCCGGGAGAGCTTATGGAAACTCCCGCCAAGGAGGTTGCCGAGTCTATACGCGATGAGGGGCTCTCGGAGCTTATTGCAGAGTGTGCGGCTTTGTTTAAAAGGCCCGCGCTTACAACCGAGGAGATAAAGTGCATTACAGGTCTTGCAACTCAGTATTCTCTGACTCCCGATTATATTCTGACTCTTGCGGCTCATCTGGCATCAAAAACTCATTTGACAGCCCCCGCCCTTAGGGACAAGGCTATCGCCCTCGCGTCTAAGGGAATAGACACCACTGAGGACCTGGAAATTCATCTTAAGGAAAAGGAACAGGAAAGCTCAAACGAATATGAAATACGCAGAATAATCGGTGTTTGGAGAAGAACCTTTTCCACAAGCGAGCTGGCTATGATACGAAAGTGGTTTGACACATTCGGATACTCTTCGGTTATTGTCAGCGAGGCTTATGACATCTGCGTTATGAACACAGGCGACCTATCCTTCTCGTATATGGACAAAATACTTTCCTCCTGGCACGAGGCAGGCTGCAAAACTCTGGAGGAATGCAAGGCTTTAAGAGCTGTCTCAAAGGCAGAAGCAAAGTCCTCCGATACTCCTAAAAGAGGACGATCAAAATCCGAACCGCCGAAGCCGAGATACGGCGATTTTGATGTTGACGATGCGTTTGCAAAGGCCCTTGCCAGAAGCTACGAGGAAGATTAGGGATTTGAGATTAACAATAAAACATATAGAGGAAAACTGTTATGTATAATTATGAGAAATATACAGAGGTTAAAGCGGAAATAGAGCGCCGCCGTATTGCCGCAGAGGCAGAGGCAGATGCAAGATCTGCCGATCTCAGAGCAGTATCACCCGAGATTGCCGCAATAGACAGCGAGCTCTCAGGTACAGGAATGAAGCTTTTCAAGGCGGCTCTTGCGGGAGAAGATCTTGAACCTCTTAAGAAAAGAAATCAGGAGCTTAACAAGAAAAAACGTGAGATTATTGTTTCTCTCGGATATCCCGAGGACTACACAGATGTTCATTACACCTGTCCAAACTGCCATGATACGGGATATGTTGGAGGCAGCAAGGTTTGCTCCTGCCTGAAAGAAGAGCTGATAAAAGCCACTATTGCCTCCTCCGGCATAGGTAATCTTATGAACAAGCAGTCATTTGATAACTTTGAATTGGGTATTTATGAGGGAAACGACCACATACATAAAATTATGAAGAGTAATCTTGATGCGGCAAAGCGTTTTGCAGAGGACTTCAGAAACAAACCCGGAAATATGCTATTCGTCGGCAAAACGGGAACAGGTAAGACTCACCTCTCAACCGCTATTGCAAGAGAGGTTATAAAGGCGGGATTTGACGTTGTTTATGACACCACCCAAAATATAATCTCCGACTTTGAAACCGACAGATTCAAAAACGCATACTCTCAGGCAGAGCCCCTTTCAGAAAAGTATTTAAGATGCGACCTGCTTATTATGGATGACCTGGGTACAGAGTTTGTTACTCCCTTTACCGTGTCCTGCATATACAATCTTATAAACACAAGGCAAAACCGCGGACTCTCCACAATAATTTCAACAAACCTTGACCAAAAAGAGCTTGCATCAAAATATGAGGACAGAATTTATTCAAGGCTGATAGGCTCTGACTACCGCGTTCTTTCCTTTGTGGGGCCAGACAGAAGGCTTATGTAAAAGCACATTTATCTGTTCTGTTGGGTAAATTGCACAAAACTCAGGAAAAAAATTTAGCAACGAACAATTTTTTTTTATTTTAATTTAGTTTTCCTTGGCTTTTTCCCTTGACTTTAAGAATTATATGTTATAAAATAAGTGTACCAAAATATCCTTGAAAGGTAGATTGATTAATGAAAAAGTTGTTTTTGGCAATGTTAGTTCTTGCACTTACTATATTTACAATGGCTTCGTGCAGCGATAATGGTGATTCCAAGAAGAAGTGCGATCACCCTGAAGATAAAATTGTCGAGGTAGAGGCTCAGAACGCTACTTGCACAGAGGCTGGCTACACCGAGGGTAAGATGTGCACCAAGTGCGGCAAGGCTGTTGAGGGTATGACTCCTATTGCAGCATGGAATCACGTAGGTACAACCGTTAAAATTCCCGCTATAGCTGCTACTTGTGAAAATGCCGGACAGACAGAGGGCGCGAGATGTAATGCTTGCCTTACTTTCGTAAAGGAGTCCACCATTATTCCTAAGCTTGCTCACACCGAGGTTGACAATGCTACTGTTGAAGCAACCTGCACAGAGGCCGGCTCTACAGGTGGAACTCACTGCTCGGTTTGCAGCGATACTATCAAGAAGCCCACTATAACTCCTCCTACCGATGAACACACCCTCGAAATAACCAAGGAAGGCAAGGCTGCTACCTGCCAGGAAACCGGTCTCACCGATGAGAAGAGCTGCACAGTTTGTAAAAAAGTTATCAACAAGCAGGTTGAAACCGAGATCAATCCCGATGCCCACACATCTGTTGATGGTACTTGTTGCGGTGAAACCACTCCCCCTGATGCTGAATAATCCAAGTTCGACAAATTACATACACTATTATATTGAAAAAGACCGTTGGAATTAACCACCGGTCTTTTTTGTTTTCTCTGGCTGTTTGCCAGCTCCTAGTCACTATCAGATAACCTCTGATTAAGAATTAGCGGTTGCAACAACAGAAACGCCCGTTCCGCATACGTCTTCAATTATAACATCTCCGATTTTAGTGCCTCGCTTTGCTACTGCGCGGTTTATTTCAGCCATAACATCGAATATTTTTTCCTTAGGCACAGTAGACGAGGTCTTTACCGCCAGCGGACTTCCGTCCTCCAGCATTACTGTCGAGGTAACTGTACGACGAGGATGTGTGCATTCGTCGTTTGCATAAACCTCGCCTCTCTTGCAGGCATTTCCCGTAACAGAAACAACCTCGCCGCCCTCACCGAGGAAAATCTCCATTTCGCATCCTCTGGGGCACACAATACAGGTAAGTTTTCTTGTTTTAGACATAATTTTTTACCTCCTCATTCTATGCCAACAGTAATTTCGTCCTGCTCAAGTGACTCTATCATCTCTTTTGTCAGAGTAACCGTTTCCATCTCGGCAGGTGCAAGCTTAAGTTTTTTCTTTTTAACAATTTCCCTCTCGCCATCGCGGACTACAAGGTACTTGTCACGCATAACATTTCCAACACGAAAGTATATCTTTGTATCCTCGGCAACGCTTATCACCTGAGGCACAGTATATCTGACACCCGACACGCCCTTTACCTTTACCTTTACCGACAGAGCTGACGCATTCTTTCCATTAAGATATTCTGCTGCTGCAGAGCCTGCAATAGCCGCCTCCTCGGAAACATAGTCAACAAGGTCGTGCACGTGAAGCACATTTCCGCAGGCAAATATACCGGGAATTTCTGTTTCTCTCTTGCCGTTAACAACAGCTCCGCCCGTAACTCTGTCAAGCTCGATGCCTGCCGAGCGTGTAAGCTCGTTTTCGGGAATAAGACCGCAGGAGAGAAGAAGCGTATCACACTCAATATACTGCTCAGAGCCGTGAACAGGCGCGCGGTTCTCATCAACCTTGGCAATAGTTACACCCTCAAGGCGCTCCTTGCCCTTAATGTCAACAACAGTATGTGAAAGAAGTAGGGGAATATTAAAGTCATTCAAGCACTGCTCAATGTTTCTTGCAAGACCGCCCGAGTAAGGCATAAGCTCACAAACAGCCTTTACCTCAGCGCCCTCAAGAGTCATTCTTCTGGCCATAATAAGGCCTATGTCACCCGAGCCAAGGATTACAACCTTTTTGCCGGGCATATAGCCCTTCATATTAACGAACTTCTGTGCAGTTCCCGCGGTGTAAATTCCCGCAGGTCTTGTACCGGCAATATTTAAAGCCCCCTTGGGTCTTTCGCGACAGCCCATTGCCAGGATTACCGCACCTGCATCAATGGTGAAAATACCCTTTTCGGGATTCATAGCAGTTACCTGCTTTTTATCATTTATCTCTATAACGATGGTACCTGTCATATAGGGAATACCCATATTTTTTACCATCTCCTCATATCTTGCGGCATACTCAGGGCCTGTAAGCTCCTCGCCAAAACGGTGGAGTCCAAAGCCGTTGTGAATGCACTGTCTGAGAATTCCGCCAAGAGCATCATCACGCTCAAGAATAAGGATATCCTTAACACCCGCTTCGCGAGCTGCAACCGCCGCCGCCATTCCTGCAGGGCCGCCGCCAATTATAACCAAATCAGCTTTCATCAGCTCTTACACCTCCTTAGTTCTTGAAATATTGATATAGGACTCGCCGCCGAACTTTGTAACCTCGGTATAATCTATGCCCAGCTCCTCGGCAAGAATTTCTACAATATAGGGTGTGCAGAAGCCGCCCTGGCATCTGCCCATTGTTGCCCTTGTTCTGCGCTTTACTCCGTCAATGTCACGGGCGGGGGGATTTGTGCGTATCGCCTCTCTTATCTCCCCCTCGGTAACAAGCTCACAGCGGCAAACAATTTTTGCATACTCGGGCTTTTCGGCAATAACCCTGTTCTTTTCTTCCACAGTAAGCTCAGAGAACCAGTGGGCGGGCTTGCGGGTAGGATTGTATTCGGCTCTCTTAGCAAGAGGCGCACCCATAGAGATAAGCATATCTCTCACGTATTCCGCAATAGCGGGAGCTGCCGAAAGACCGGGGCTTTCAATTCCCGCAACATTAACAAATCCGTCAAAAGGTGAATTTATAATAAAATCGCCTGTTGAGCCAACCGAGCGAAGTCCCGAGAAGGAGGTTATAACCTTTCCGAAGTTAATTCCCTTAACCTGCTCGAGGGCACTCGCTTTTATCTTTGCAAGCGAGTCGGCTGTGGTTTTAGTATCGGTTTTGTCGTCTATATCCTCTGCGGTAGGACCGAGAAGAAGATTGCCGTCAACAGTAGGAGAAACCAATATTCCCTTACCCATTTTGGAAGGACAGCGGAATACTGTATGACTTACAAGGTTTCCCGAATCTCTGTCAAGAAGCATATACTGTCCTCGTCTCGGATGAACAGAGAAGCTCTCGTCCCCTGCCAGCCTTGCTATCTCGTCAGAGTAAGCGCCTGCGGCGTTTATCACATATTTTGCTTCTACCGTTTCACCGTTTTCTGCGATTACGGTATATCCATTTTTGGTCTTTTCTATCTTTGTTATCTTGAAATTCAATTTAAGCTCGGCTCCGTTATCCATAGCGCAGCCAACTGCCGCCATACAAAGCTCGTAGGGACAAATTATTGCTCCTGTGGGTGCGTGAAGCGCACATGTTACTGTTTCGCCAATGTTAGGCTCTATTTTAAGAATCTCTTCTCTTGAAAGAACCTTAAGACCTTCAACACCGTTCTTTTCGCCTCTGATCTTCAGCTCCTCGAGGGTCTGTCTGTCCTCGTCGTTAAAGCCCACAACAAGAGAGCCGTTGTTTTTATATTTAACACCAAGTTCCTCTGCAGTTCTCTTCATCATCTTTGAGCCGCGAACATTAAGAAGAGCCTTAAGACTTCCCTCCTTAGCGTCAAAGCCTGCGTGGACTATTGCGCTGTTTGCTCTGGTTGCTCCGAGGGCAACATCCTCTCTTGCCTCGGCAATAACAACAGACGATGTGTACCCGATAAGCTCTCTGGCTATCATTCCGCCAACAACGCCTGCACCTATAATAAGTACGTCTACCATAAAACCTCCCACAAAAAGATTTTTCTTTTATTTTAACATACATTTATAATGTTATCATACGCAGACTTAATTTTCAATAGTGAACGCAAAAAAAGGAAAACAATCACGAATAAGTGATTGCTGTTATATGCCCTGTATCGTATTGACTTTAATTTGCCGTTATGATAAAATTGTTATATAAGAGAGGCAGGACGTAAAAATGAAAATAAACGAAAAAATCTCGGGCTTCAGGCTCATCTCTAGAGAAGATGCTCCCGAGTTATCGGCAAAAGTTAATATATTCACCCACGAGCAAAGCTCGGCTCAGCTTTGCTTTATCGAAAGAGAGGACAAAAATCTCTCCTTTGCCATAAGTTTTGCAACACCGCCAAAGGACGATACAGGAGTATTTCACATTATAGAGCATTCGGTGCTTTGCGGCTCAAAAAAATTCCCCGTAAAGGAACCGTTTGTTGAGCTTCTCAAGGGGTCGCTTAACACCTTCCTTAACGCTATGACCTATGAGGACAAAACCGTTTATCCCGTATCCTCAAGATGTGAGACCGATTTTTACAATCTGGTAGATGTATACCTTGATGCGGTTTTTCATCCTCTTATGCTCTCGGACAAGCACATCTTTGAGCAAGAGGGACACCACCCGGAATACGATGAAGAAACCGACAGCTTAAATATAAGCGGTGTTGTATTTAACGAGATGCAGGGCGCATACTCCTCTCCCGACGAGCTTGGGGGCGCACATCTTTCAAAGCTGCTTTTTGGCGGCTCGATTTACGGCTATGACTCGGGCGGCTCGCCTGACTGTATACCCGACTTAACCTACGAGGAATTCTGCGCCGCGCATAAAAAATACTACCGCCCCGAAAATGCTCTTATCGTTATTGACGGATCGGTAAATCTTGACAAAACTTTAAGTCTTATCGGCTCTTATCTGTCAGAGTTTACACCCTCATCCGAAATGGTAAGCTTTGATATTCCAACGGCAAAAATTTCGCCCGGAGAGCGCATATACTACGAGGCCGCGGAGGGTGACGGTAAGGCAAGGCTTATGATATCATCGGTTACCTCCACCGCTTTTGAAAAGGCAGAACTTCTTGGCTCAGCAATGCTCTCTGACGCACTTCTCGGCTCAAACGAAGCACCACTTAAGCGAACTCTTCTTGACTCGGGTCTTTGCGAGGATGTGAGCATTTACTCAAACAAATCTCTTCTTAACACACTTACCCTTGAGCTTCACGGAGTTCAAGAAAAAGATGCGGACTCGCTGACAGAGCTTCTTAAAGAAAGTTTAAAGGAAATTGCAAAAAACGGTGTAGATAAGGAGCTTCTCAGAGCAACCCTTGGCAGAATGAAGTTTAGGCAGAGAGAAAAGGACTTTGGCGCATTTCCCAGAGGTATCGCCTATGCTTTGTCTGTGCTTGAGGGCTGGCACTACGGCATCTCCCCTACCGAGTCTCTGACATCGGAAGAGACACTCGCAAGGCTTGAAAAATATATCGATACAGACTACTACGAGAAGCTGCTCTTAAAGATTACTTTAGACTCGCCTCACAGAGCATCTATCCTTATGCTACCCTCAGACTCTCCGTCAGAAATGACAAAAAGCCTTTTGGAAAGACAAAAATCCTTAAGATGCAAAATGACAGATAACGATATTCAAAAAGTCATATCTACAACCAATGCCCTCAGAGAAAGACAGTCTGCCCCCGATACCGAAGCTGCCCTTGCCAGCATTCCCGCCCTGACGCTGGAGGATATCAGCATAAGCGACAGCGGTATCGAGCCATCTGTTTACTGTGTTAACGGTGCTAAAATTTTGCGTCACAAAGTGGATATTAAGGGGATTTTGTACACCGAACTTTACTTTTTGGCGGAAAATCTTAAAAAAGAAGAGCTTATCGACCTTTCGCTAATTACCTCTCTTTTCACAAATCTTGACACCGAAAATATGACGGCAAGAGAACTAAAAAATGAGATAAAAGCCTCTCTTGGAAGCTTTAGCCCCATATCAATCGCCTACACTAACGTTAATAACGGCAGGGCTATTCCCCTACTGATTCTGAAGGTTAGCTCCTTAACTGAAAATGCGGATATTGCAAAAAGACTTATCTCAGAGGTTCTTCTTAAAACACGTTACAATAGTCCCGAAAAAATCAAAGAAATTCTCACTCAGATTCGCTCTGCAACAGAGGATATCGTCCTTGCAAGCGGTGACGGAATTGTTACCGAGCGTATTGAGGGCGCACTTTCCGATGCAGGTGCATCAAACGAGGAAATAATGGGCCTTTCGGCATACAGACGCCTTAAAGAGCTTGAAAACAATTTTGAAGCAAAAAATGAAGGGCTTGTAAAAAGACTTGAGGCCTTGGCAAATAAAATATTTACAAAAAACAATCTTACACTCTCTGTCGCAGGAGATGAACCGGCAGGCTTTGGCGAGGAGATAGTCGCCCTGTTCCCTGACGGTGAGAAAGTCGATAAAGAAGAGCAACCGAAATCGGAGAGCCGTCACGAGTGCGTTGTTCTGCCTCTCAGAGTTGCTCACACCGCAATGGGAATATGCTCCGAAAAGGCAAGAGACCTTCTGGGGGCATTTAAGGTTGCGGCTAACATTCTCTCCTATGAATACCTCTGGGGAGCTGTCAGAGTTATGGGCGGAGCCTATGGGGCATCAATGACTGTTCGCAGATATGGCGGAGTTATCCTCTCTTCTTACAGAGACCCAAGCCCCAAAAGAACCCTCGACATATTTAAGGGTGCGGCAAAATTCTTAAGAGAGTTTCTCTCTGATGACCCTGATTTAACCAAATATATTATCGGTGCTGTGGGCGAATACGATATAATTAAGACCCCCCGCACATCCGCAGCCCAGTCAGCAGCCGATTATATTACAGGCTGGAACACCGAAAAGGAAAAAAAGCTTATTTCCGATATGCTCTCATGTACATCTAAGGAGCTTTATCGGGTGGCCGATATTCTTGATAGGCTTGAGGAGGAGGCCGATTTTTCTGTTGTGTGCAACAAGGATATTTCGGAAAGTCTTGGGGATATTGACATCGTTATTCCCTAAACAAACGACCAAAACACGTTTTTTATCAAAAAGTTCTTTTTTTGCTCATTGACATTATAAGCTAAATAAAGTATAATGAAATGTAAAACATTTTACAGCTTGATTATATTTCCCCGTTTTTCGGGGAATACTAGCCGCACAATAGGCAAGAGAGAATAATCCGAACCCACTCCAAAGACTGAATTTTCAGTGCTTTCGGCACTTATCACTCTTGCAAAGTCCACACTTGGCGGCAAGCGCCAAGTACCAAAATCATCTTAAAATCAAGGCTTAAGGGTTCTCCGAATTTTTATGATAGCAGATTTTGAGTAAGACGAGGTGAAAATTCAAGATAATATGCGAATATTATAAGAATTTTTGCCGAAGAATTACACAAAATATGCATCCCTAAAACGAGTTCGGATTGTTCTCTCTTGCCTAAAGAAAGGCGAAAAAATAAATGAAGACCGATTACATTGGCTGGGAAGGCTTCGAAGAAGGTAAATGGAAAAAGGAAGTTCATGTTCGAAGCTTTATAACCCATAACTATAAGCCCTACGACGGAGACGAGAGCTTCCTCGAAGGCCCCACAGAAATTACAAATGAACTTTGGGCTCAGGTGCTTGAGCTTTCAAAGGCAGAAAGAGAGGCTGGCGGTGTTCTTGATATGGACACCAAAATTATCTCCACCATAACCTCTCACGGCCCCGGATATCTTAACAAGGACAAGGAGAAAATTGTCGGATTCCAGACAGATAAGCCCTTTAAACGCGCGCTTATGCCCTACGGCGGTATAAGAATGGCGGAAAAGGCATGCAAGGATAACGGCTACGAGATAGACCCCGAGGTTAAGGAATTCTTTACCATTCACAGAAAGACTCATAACGCAGGAGTTTTTGACGCATACACTCCCGAAATGCGCGCCTGCCGTTCAAGCCATATTATAACAGGTTTGCCCGACGCATACGGCAGAGGCAGAATTATCGGTGACTACCGCCGTGTTGCTCTCTACGGTGTTGATAGGCTTATCGAGGACAAGCATCTGCAAAAGGACACATCCCGTACAACTATGCTTGCCGACAACATCCGCGACAGAGAGGAGCTTTCCGAGCAGATACGTGCCCTCGAGGACTTGAAAAAAATGGCGGCCTCCTACGGCTATGACATCTCAGAGCCGGCCAAGGACACAAAGGAAGCTATTCAGTGGCTCTACTTTGGCTATCTTGCAGCAGTTAAGGAGCAGAACGGTGCGGCAATGTCTCTTGGAAGAACATCCACCTTCCTCGATATTTACGCAGAGCGTGACCTTGCCCGCGGCACCTATACCGAGAGTGAAATCCAGGAGCTTGTTGACCACTTTATAATGAAGCTGCGTCTTGTTAAGTTTGCAAGAACTCCCGAGTACAATTCACTCTTCTCCGGTGACCCTCAGTGGGTTACGGAATCCATCGGCGGTGTGGCAATCGACGGACGTCACCTGGTAACCAAAATGTCCTACAGATATCTGCACACTCTGGAAAACCTGGGACCGGCCCCCGAGCCGAACCTCACGGTACTTTGGTCTACCAGACTTCCGGACAACTTTAAGCGTTTCTGTGCCAAGCTTTCTATAGAGACATCTTCCATTCAGTATGAAAATGACGACATGATGAGATTTACTCACGGTGACGACTACGCTATCGCTTGCTGTGTATCATCCATGAGAGTTGGTCTGGAGATGCAGTTCTTCGGAGCGAGAGCAAACCTTGCAAAGTGTCTTCTCTATGCAATCAACGGCGGCGTAGATGAAATTACGAAGAAGCAGGTGGCGCCGGAGTTTCGTCCGATTACCTCC
>JAZOVF010000013.1:0-39004 GCA_045658565.1 Eubacteriales bacterium | reverse complement strand
TTCCGCTAGCTCACCCCGTATTCCGCTCCAAAAAAGACCGTTTGAAAAAAACGGTCTTTTTTATCCAATCCGAAGGATTGGTATGGAATCACGACGCAGTCGTGTATGGAATTGCCGCAGGCGTATGGCATCACGCGTCAGTGTGCATTTCTCCATCGGATTGATGCCATGCAAAGCTAATGCCTTGATTCCATACCGCAGCCAAGCTGCCGATTCCATACACAGCTTTGCCGTGATTTATTTAAGTTGCATTTTTTCTAGAAGCACAAAAATGAAAAGACACTCGCAATGAGTGCCTTTTTTCTTTTCTGGCGGAGGTGGAGCATCCACCCGGCGGCATATATTTTATTCAATCTCCTTAAGGGCTTTTTTGAAGCGGAAGAAGAATAGGATTGCAGTAAAGGTTACGGCGCAGATATCTGCGATCGGCTCGGCAAGATATACCGCAAAGGTTTTGTCCTCAATAAAGACGGGAAGTATAAAGATAAAAGGCAACAGAAGCACAAACTTTCGCATAACTGCAACTATTACCGATTCCCCCGCTCTACCAAGAGAAACAAAGGTCATCTGGCAGGCTATTTGTATACCGAAAATGCCGAGACAGGCGCAATATATACGCAACGCCTCTGCAGTAAACTCCACAAGTCCTTTGTCTGACGAGAATATCCCCGCAAAGGCGGAGGGAAACAGCATTACCAAGCCCCAAACGACAATAGAATAAGCAAGGCTTACTGTAAGAAGATATTTAAAGCTCTGCTTTACTCTGTCTGCGCGTCTTGCTCCGTAGTTGTAGCTTGTTATAGGCTGAGCCCCTTGGGCAAGTCCCTGCAGGGGTAGCATTGCAAACTGCATAACACTTGTCAGTATAGTCATAGCTCCTACGGCTATATCACCACCGTATTTAAGAAGCGAGGAGTTAAAGCAAATAGCAATAACACTCTCGCTGGCTTGCATTACAAAAGGCGCAAGACCTAAGGCAAAGCAGGGTAAAAGCAATTTTATATCAGGGATAATATTTGACAGCCTCAGCCTCAATATTGTTCGTTTTCCTAATAAGAAGAGTACAACCCAAATGCAAGATACGCCCTGCGAGATAATTGTAGCCAGAGCCGCTCCCCTGACACCCATATCAAACACAAAGATAAACAGGGGGTCAAGAGCAATATTCAGTATAGCTCCGATAAGGGTTGTAAGCATTCCCACCTTGGCAAAGCCCTGTGCGGTAATATAAGCATTCATGCCGAGAGTCAGCTGAACAAACAACGTGCCGAGAGCATATACCGAAAGATAGTCACTCGCATACCCGATAGTTTTGTCACTTGCGCCAAAGGCTAACAGCATTTCTCTGCCGAATACAAGCATCACCGCTGTCAGTATAACCGAAATTATAATCTGAGCGCCAAAGCAAGAACCCATAGTTCTCTCGGCAGACAAATTATCCCCCTTGCCCATAAATATAGAGGCTCTGGGAGCACCGCCCGAGCTTACTAATGCGGCAAATGCTGATACAATCATTATCACGGGCATACAAACGCCCACACCGGTAAGAGCCATGTCTCCTATACCCTCTATGTGGCCGATGTAGATGCGGTCGACAATGTTATACAGCATATTTATAAGCTGTGCGAGTATTGTAGGTATAGACAACTTAAAAAGAAGCTTTCCTATTGGCTCTGTACCTAGGAACTCGTTTTTTTGAGAAGAATTTTGCAAATTTGTAAACCTTTCTTTTCAATACTACAAAGAATTGATATATTTCATAACCTTTTCGGGCAGAATTTCATCGCAGCTTTTGCCTGACGTGAGGTTTTCTCTTGCCAGAGTGGAGCTTATTTCCTCAAGCCCCTCGCGGCACTTCCAAAGCTCGGTTTCATACCCACCGTGCTTAAGGTTATATTCTGCCTGCTCTCTTTCCCATGGCAGGTCTGCCTCGGTGCGGTAGCCCTTGACAATTTTCTCTATTCCATGCTCACGCATATAGTCTATAACAAGGCCGTCGGAATAGCTTACAAGCACGTTGTCAAATTCCTCGGTTGCAAGCATAAGCATTGCGACCCTGTCCTCTAGCGAAAAGCGATATTTCTTTTTCGGATTTATGAAAGCAACCACAAAAACCTCGTCAAACTCCTCTGCCGCCCGCCTTATTATATCAAGGTGGCCGAGAGTTACAGGGTCATAGCTGCCGGGAAGTATTACTCTCATTCCTCTTCACTTCCTTTATAGAGAAGTATATTTACAAAGGTCTTTTTGCCGTAATGGGTAGACTTTATTATTTCATAGCCGACGAGTCTTTTGTCATCGGCAGATAGCTCCTCTGTTCCGGACTCTAATACAACAAGTGCCCCGGGAATAACAACCTCCCTTTCGGCAAGGTATGCCGCCGCATCGGCACAGCACTCCATAGCATAGGGCGGGTCGACAAACACAAGGTCATATTTTTCTCTGCCCGACGCCTTACGGATATAGTTTCGCCAATCACTGACAAGGTAGTGGCACTTATCGTCAAAGCCTGTTGTTTTTGCATTTTTCTTTACAATTTCCATAGCCTCTCTTGAGGAATCTATAAAGGTTGCTCTTTCTGCCCCGCGAGAGAGAGCCTCAAGTCCCATTTGCCCCGAGCCTGCAAAAAGGTCAAGGACACGTCTGTCTTCAACCTCAAACTGGATTGACGAAAAAATTGCTTCCTTTATTCTCTCTGATGTAGGTCTTGTTGCCTCCCCCTCGAGAGTTTCAAGTCTTTTTCCCTTTGCCGTACCTGTTATTATTCTCATCATTTTGAGTTACCTCTTTTTTGTCTTATTCTTAAAATATTCGTATATTCTCTCGGCATCAGCCTTGCCGATTCCTTTAACCTCTGAAAGCTCATCAACACTTGCCTGTCTTATTTTACCGAGAGGCATTGCCGAAAGCAGTGCTTTCGCCTTTGCCGGACCTATACCCTCTATCTTTTCAAGAGACGAGGTTGTCATAGTTTTTATTTTTGCCTTTTGGGAGGTTTTAACCGCAAATCGGTGGGCTTCTTCCTGCAGATTGTAAATAAAAGCGTACACATCAAACTCTTTTGCAATAGAAATCTCGCTTTCGCCATCTGTAAGGGCGCGGGTTTTGTGGAAATCATCCTTTACCATTCCAAAGACGGGAATTTCAAGAGAAAGCGTCTCAAGCACTCCCTTTGCAACCCCAACGTGAGCATCACCGCCGTCTACAAGCATCAAGTCGGGAGTGTCGCCCAGCGACTGTGTTCCGTCGCCTATGTGAGAAAGCCTGCGTGTCAGCGCCTCGCGCATTGAGCCATAGTCGTCAGCTCCCTCGGTAGTCTTTATGGTAAAAATGCGGTAATCACTCTTTTTTAATTTTCCCTCGCTCCAGACAACCATAGAGGCAACAATATTCTCGTTTCCTATATTTGAGATATCATATGCCTCAATTCTCTTAGGGAACTCTGAAAGTCCTAGAAGTTCGGAGAGTCTTTTAATATTTTTATCTTCCCTCTCGCTTTCAAAAATATGCTGCCTTGCCGACTCCTTGGCATTCTCCAGCGCCATGTCGCAAAGGGCTTTGCCCTCGCCTCGCTCGGGAATTTTAACAGCAACCTTATACTTGGTTTCAAGCGAGAGATATTCGGAAAGAAGGGCGCACCCCTCATCGTCAACCTTAAAATCAAGCATTATTTCTCTCGGAACATTTCCCCACTCGTCATAATGAGAGGCTATAAGCGATATAAGCTCCTCGGGAGTGGGCGGGTCCTGAGCGGACAGGAGAAATTCGTTTTTGTTTATGAGTGCTCCGCCTCGTATTGAAAGCATTGCCAAAACACCAACAGAGCTTGAGAAATCCACGGCAAAGATGTCGCGGTTTACCTTTACATCCGCAACAACCTTTTGCTTTTCCGAAAGCTTATCTATGGCTGCAAGCTGGTCTCTGAGATATGCCGCGCGCTCAAACTCCAGCGCTTCTGCTGCTATTATCATTCTTCGCTCTATGTCGGCTTTAACCTCGCCCGAGCCACCGTCAAGAACCCTCTCGGCACCCCTAATAAGCTCTCTGTATTCCTCTGCCGAGACCTTTCCTGTACAGGGGGCTACGCACCTGTCCATATCCTTATATATACAGGGTCTTTCTTTGCCTATATCTCTCGGGAAAGCTCGCTTGCAGGTAGGAATTCCGAAAATTCGCATAACCGCATCGAGGGCGGCATAAGCTGCTGATGCACCGGAATAGGGGCCAAAATATTTCGCCCTGTCGGATTTTCGCTCTCTGGTTACTATAAGCTTTGGATACTCCTCATTTGTTACCTTTATATACGGGTAGGATTTTGCATCCTTTAGTCTTATATTATACTTAGGATAATGCTTCTTTATAAGCGTGTTTTCAAGAGAAAGAGCTTCTATCTCGGTTTTACAGACTATATAATCAAAATCCGCAACTCTTGAAACCATTTTTGCAGTTTTCAGGTTATGAGATGTGCCGACAAAATAGCTGGTTACTCTGTTTTTTAGTTTTTTTGATTTTCCGACATATATTATCTTGCCCTCGGAATCCTTCATGATATAAACTCCGGGAACCTGGGGCAGCGAATTTGCCTTATCTCTGAGTCGCTCTATTACAGTCATACCAAGTCTCCTTTCTTGTTTTTAAAAGGAAAGGACGGTGCCAAAAACCAAGGCAAAAACCCTGATAGAGTGCACCGTCCCGAAAGCACCGCAAAAGGTCGCGGCTTTCTTACTTATCGCTAAGTTCCTTATCAATGAGATCCACAAGACCGTCTATTGCAGCCGCTTCATCAGCGCCGTCAGCAATAAGGGTAATGTTAGTTCCCTGAGAAATGCCGAGAGAAAGAACACCGAGAAGGCCCTTCGCATTAACGCGGCAATCCTCCTTTTCTACCCAGATAGAGCTTTTGTAGCTGTTAGCCTTCTGGACAAAAAAGGTAGCAGGTCTTGCATGAAGACCGACGCTGTTGAGTATGGTTACACCACGGGAAATCATTTAATTATCTCCTTAAAGAGTACATTATTATCCTAAGTATATCAAATTACAAATTAAAAATCAATACCTTTTTTCAAAAATGGATGAAAGTTTTAAAACTTTTTTCCAAAATTTGTATTTTTCTTCTTTATTCCTCTTCCAAATCAACGTCAATAGCGGCAGAGTCAACACTTCTGGCATCTACAAAGTAGAGTATTCGCTCGTCGTTGTCTCTTCTTGACACCCTTAGCATTGCGCTCTCTATACCGAACACCAGGAAGAAGAGATAAAACATAGAAGCATCAGCCCAGATATACGAGAAGAAGCCATAAAAGATAAGAGTGAGACTCGCAGAGGCAACAGCGGGGTAAGAAACCTTGAGAACAGAGTTTCTTATATACTGGGAATAACTCATTCTGTGGCCTATTTTTGTAATTATAAGTGCCACAAAGGATATAAGCGAGAATATACCTGCTTCAAGCGCCAGCTCTATAAACAGGTTTCCCGAATTCTCTGCAGCTATGCCTTGGCTTAGCATTTCGGAGGCAACGCTTTCTGCTCCCATTCCTATACCGAACAGGAAATTACTGACAAAAAGCTTAAGCGAGCAAACAATTACATCAACGGTTTCTTTATACCCCATGGCGGATGGAATAATATTAAACACCGGCGAAACCAGCTTCTCTGGCAGGAAATAAAATCCTATTGGGATAAGGAAAAGTAAAATTAAGGCTACAGCAGGCAGAGGCCTCTTAAGCTTAAAGGCAAAATACGAAGCACCACCGAGAATAAGTGCAACTATGGCAAAAATCTCTCCTGTAAGCAAAAGCGCCGCAAAATTAAGCACAAAAGCTGCAGCATATGCCAGCTTTTTATATACTGCGTGAGTTTGCATACTGTGAGCCGCCGAAAAACAAATTGCAACAACAAGAAATGTGGCAAGAATATCGGTTGAGCCGAACACCGCTCTCTCATCGGGGAACATCGCCTCGCCTCTGTCAATAACTTTTGCAACATATGATACTACAGCCATGATTGACACAGGAATCGAGGAAACAACAACAGCATTCATAGCTCTGTCGGCAAGACGGCGGTTTGTTATTATGTTTGAGGTCATAAAATAACCGAGTGACATTACGGCGAAAACTGCCGATGCCGTAAAGGACTCCATTCCCTTGATAAAAACTCCGCTGACAAGAATGCAGAATATCATAATCAGAATAATGAAGTCGTATTTTTCAAAGTATATAACACGCTTACCCTGATAGGCCTTTCTTAAAAAGGATGCCGCAGTAAGCAATATCATGATACAAAAAACATTGTATCCGCCTGTGAACATCCCGGAAAACGGAAGAAAAAGAATAGATGCTACATAAGAAAATTCGGGAGAGCCAAAGGCTACACAAACAAAAAGCACAGCACCTATTACGGCAGATATCCACTCTGCGGGAACAAAGCAGGAAAGAGCCGCTCCAAGCACACCTGTCATAAGCGCAACGAGCGGATGTATTGAAGCCTCGCCCTCTTTTCTGTAAACTCGCTGGATACAGAAGAATTCAAAGAAAATAAAATCAAAAAACGACGCATCCTGAAGCATTATTGACATTGGTTTGTCAACAAACAAAAGGGGAATTCCTATAACGCAGAACACAGCCCCCATAACCAAAGTTGCAGTTGAAATGCCGTTAAACAGTCCTACATAATATCCAAGAAAATGAACCGCAAGCACAGAAAAACCAAATGTCAGTGCTGCAAGTCCGTACACCTTAGCTTTTGTATACGTAAACAGTCTTGAAATAAGCGCAAACAGCTTGGCTATACGGGATGCTGCTCGTTTATTAGAGCTTCCTGTTGCCGAGCCGCTTAGTGCACGTGCATAAAAGCGTTTACCCAGCGGCAGCGACTTTCCATCCTCTCCGACAGGCTCTTCATAGCCGTTAAGAAGATCAAGAAATTGCGATCTAGCCATATTCTTCTCCTAAACAATCGATTTTTGTGCCGCTCTTTTTTTCTTTTTCTCCTTTGGGAGAAGAGCCGCTTCTATCTCGGGGTGCTTTAATAGCAGGTCGGGTCTGCGCTCTCGGGTAATGCTTACCGCCTCCTCAAGCCTCCATCTGTCAACCTTTTTGTGATCGCCCGAAATTAAAACCTCGGGCACCTCTCTGCCTCGCCACTCTCTGGGCTTTGTGTACTGGGGATATTCGAGAATCCCCGAGGCAACGCTCTCTCCCTCATAGCACTCGCTTGAGGCAAGAACACCGTCTATAAGGCGCGACACCGCATCGACAACAATGCACGCGGGCACCTCACCGCCCGTTACAACATAGTCACCGATAGAAATTTCGTCATCAACTATCTCGTCAATAACCCTCTGGTCAACACCCTCATAATGTCCGCAAAGAAATATAAGATTATCGTACTCCGAAAGCTCCTTTGCAACATCGTGGTTGAATATACGTCCCTTGGGAGACATATAAATTACCCTGGTTTTATTCCCCTCGGGTATGCCTTTTTTCACACTTTCGTAGCAGTCGTATATGGGCTGGCAGGTCATAACCATTCCTACACCGCCCCCGTAGGGTGTGTCGTCTGTTTTTCTGTGCTTGTCAATGGTGAAATCGCGGATATTGTGACACTCAACCTGAATAATTCCGCCGCTTTGCGCTCTGCCTATTATACTTTCAGAGAGAATGCCCCGAACCATATCGGGAAAAAGAGTTAAAATATCAAACCTCATCAGCTTTATCAAAAAATCCGGGAATAGGAAGCACTCTCATTCCCTCTTCGGATATCTCCTTTATAAATTCGGGAACATCGGGAAGCATAACATCAGCCCCCCCGTACCTTACAGTATAAATCCGCCTACCCGCAATATCGGATACATCGGATATCTCGCCTAAAGGCTCGCCGCTTTCCGCATGAAATACAGGCAGCCCTATCATATCGGCAATAAGCATCGCTCCGCCGGAGAGAGGAATATCGTCACGGTGAAGATATATCTCTTTTCCTCTTAAGGCTATGGCATCTTCTCTTGAATTGAGTCCTTCAAGAGTCATCAAAACAAACCTGCCAAAAACAGATGCCGACCTGACTTTTTTCTCGCTAAAGGAGCCATCCCTGTTTTTGAAAAATATACGCTTTTGCTTAGCAAGCACCTTTTCCGAGTCGCAATAATGCTCAAGCTTCAGCCCGCCCGCAACTCCGTGAGAGGTGCATATTCTTCCTCCTAAAAGATATTCCTTCTTCATTATACCGCTCCGCTTTGCTCTATGTATTAACAAACATTATTTTAACACATTAGGGCTAATAAATCAAGTCCAAAAGAAAAATATGAATGACAAACGCAAAAATGTCTATACTAACCTCTGCTATTCGGTCACAAAAAATCGCAGAACATCGTTGTTTTGCAACTAATGTTTACATTTTTCCGATATTACCGACAAACAATTGCACAAAAAGAACAGCCCCGACAAAAAATCAGAGCTGTTTCGTGTTTAAATTTCAAAGCCTACAAGTATACCGCCTGCCTCAGCATAAAAGCTGCAAAGGCCTCTCGCTTCACCGATAACCACTTTAGCCTCGGGGAATTCTTCTGCAATTATCCGACTCAGAAGCTCTGCCGCAGCGGGATTTTGAGCGTGGTGAATCCTCACCTTTTCGCCCTTATAGCCGTCGCCCTTCATATTGCTGAACAGGTCGGATGCCGCATTTTTCGGGCCGCGGGACTTGCAAATCATCTCAAGAGTACCGACATCGCTTGCACGTCCAATAGCGCGTATTCCCAGAAGTCCTGCCATTTTTGCTACAAGGTGGCTGACTCTGCCGTTGTTTGCAAGATTGTGCATAGATTCAAGAGCAAAGAGAAGTCTTGTGTGATTAACATTGTAATCGGTTATTTTTTCTACAATCGAGTCGAAATCCTCGCCCGCCTTTATAAGCTCAACCAGCTTTTCTATAACTATGTACATTTCAGGGCCTGTGGAAAGGCTGTCTATTATATGCACCTTTCTTTCGGGGTGCTTTTCCGTATAGCTCTTTGCCGCAACGCGGGCTGCATTACAGCTTCCTGAAAGGTTTGAGGTTATGGTTATACAAAAAACTCTGTCAGCATCGCCAAATGCCTCCTCAAACTCGCCCGAGCTTGGGCAGGATGTATGGGATTTTCCCTTATACGTCTTAAGGTCAGTAAGCATTTCGCCTACGTTAAGCTCAGCGTTGTCTGTATATTCCTTGTTGTCGGTGATAATCTTCAATGGTGCCGCAGCAAAATCTATCTCAGAAAGAGAGAGCATATCTGCCGAGGAGTCTGCAACAATTTTGTAATTCATAAAAAATCCTTTCAGATGTTTTACGGCCAACAAATGACCGCTTTTCGGTGTGTAAATTGACACTTTGCACTTTATTGTACCATTTTTTCTTTCCTTTGTCAAGCATCATTGTATTTTATGCTACAAACACTTTTGTATCCTCATTTTTTCGTTTTTACAATTTTCTCCTCTTTTTTCCAATTTGTTTATATGTAGTTTTTTTAATTTTGTAGAAATATTCATATTTTGGCAGTATAATAAGAACATACACTCTATTTGTAAGGAAGAAAACGGGATGCTTGAATTAAAAAATATCACAAAAGACTACGTTACATCCTCCGAGACTGTCTCGGCTCTTAAGGGGATTGACATAGCCTTTCGCGACAAAGAATTTGTTTCTATTCTAGGACCCTCGGGCTGCGGAAAAACAACCCTTTTGAACATTGTTGGCGGACTTGATAAATATACCTCCGGCGACCTTGTAATAAATGGCAGAAGCACAAAGTCTTATAAGGACCGTGACTGGGACGTTTACCGCAATCACAGAGTCGGCTTTATATTCCAGAGCTATAACCTTATCCCACACCAGACGGTACTCTCTAATGTAGAATTGGCTCTCACTATCTCGGGCATCTCTAAAGAAGAACGCGTTGCCAGAGCAAAGCGCGCTCTTGACAGAGTTGGACTCTCGAGCCAGTACCACAAACGCCCAAATCAGCTCTCAGGCGGTCAATGTCAGAGAGTTGCCATTGCTCGCGCGTTGGTAAATGACCCCGAGATACTTCTGGCAGATGAGCCTACCGGCGCTCTTGACACAGTTACCTCTGTTCAGATAATGAACCTTATCCGCGAGATTGCAGGCGAGCGTCTTGTTATTATGGTAACTCACAACCCCGAGCTTGCGGAGGAGTATTCCACACGAATTGTGCGTCTGCTTGACGGTGTTGTTACCGAGGACTCAAACCCTGTAACCGACGAGGAGCTTATGGCGGAAGCAAAGCTCTTGGAAGAAAAGGCAAAGGCCGAAGCCGACGAGGCAGCTCGCTTGGCAACCGCCAGCTTCAAAGAAAAACGCGCGGCAAAAAAGAAGAAGGAAAAGGCAAAAATGTCATTCCTCACCGCCGTTACCCTCTCGCTTAACAACCTGGCTACCAAAAAGGGACGTACTGTAATGACAAGCTTTGCGGGAAGCATCGGTATTATCGGTATTGCTTTGATTCTCGCTCTCTCAACAGGTATAAACGCATTTATTGCTCAGGTGCAGGAGGATACTCTTTCTACCTATCCTCTCACTATTCAGAAGCATACGCAGGATATTTCGGCAATGCTTGCAGCTATGACCAGTGTATCTAACGAAGGCGACTACCGCGATTCCGGAAAGATATATGTTGACGACTCCTTCGGCACTATGATGGGAGCCATGTCCTCAACCGTTGAAAACAACCTTGAGGGGTTGAAAAATCATATAGACGAAAACTACGACGATATAAAGGACTATATCAGCGATATACAGTACACCTATGACTATGACCTGCAGGTATATACCCAAGACGGCAAGGTCAAGGTTGGAATGGAGACCGTATTTGCTCATATGGGCGAGGCTTTTGCCGGCATGAGCGAGCTTATGGAAATGAGCGGCGGTATGTCTATGGGAATGGACGTGTTCTCCGAAATGATAAACAATCAGTCCATTCTTGACCAGCAGTACGAGGTTATCTCAGGAAATTGGCCCAAAGAATATAACGAGGTTGTCCTTGTTGTTAACTCAAACAACCAGATAAGCAAAATGACTCTTTATATGCTCGGTATGCGTGACCCCGCTAACATCGACCAGGAAATCAAGGATTTGATGAACGGAGAATACAAGTCCGAGGAGCTTCCTCCCTTTACCTATGAGGATATCCTTAATATGAAGTTCAAGCTTCTTACCACCTCGGATTTCTTTGCTAAAAACGGAAGCACCTACAAGGTTGAGGGAAGCGACAAGGAATATCCCATATGGAACGACCTGCGCGATGACTTCAACTTCGACCAAGAAAAGTTTGTTTCCGAAAACGGTATTGAGATAAAAATTGCAGGTATTGTTCGCCCCAAGGAGGGTGCAACAGCAACCAGCATCTCGGGTGCTATCGGCTACACAAAGGCTCTTACCGACTATATCTTAACGCAGAACGAAAACAGCGAAGTTATCAATCAGCAAAAGGAAACTCCCAATGTCAACGTGCTGAGAGGTCTTGCTTTTGAGAGAACAAAATACACCCCCGAAACAATTCACGAGCTTGTTGAAAAAATCGACGATGCTACAATGAGTATGTTTTACGCTTATATGACCGAGCAAATTCTGAACAATCCCGAGTTCTCAGACAGAATTCAGGTTACCGATACAGAATCCTTTATCGGTATGTTTATGCTTCTCCCCATAGATAAGCAGGCGGAAATGTTAGGCGCGGTGCTTAATGCGGCAAAGGCTAACCCCGCAAACTCCCAAGGCCTTACAACTCTCTTTACCGCACTTTCGTACATGGAAAGCGGACTTACGGTTACTGCCGACAATCTTGTGAGACTTCTTCCCGTTTTGAAAATCGAGACCCGAGCTGTGGCTCTTGTCGGTGTTCAGAAAAGCGATACTATACCTTACTCTTTACCCGGTCTTATCGATATGGCGGGAGAGACCGTTATGCAGTCAATCTACAAGAGTCTTTCCGACAGCATAAAAACTATGACGGTTAATGATGAAATCTTCATAGCTCTTCTATCCACCCTTTCTGCCGATGATGAGGCATTCATCCAGCTTGAGGAAACGCTTTACAACATGGCTCCCGGCATAGATGAAACCTACGAGAGCGTTCTTGAAGCTCTTGACGATGCCGAAAAGGCAAAACCCGCGTCTATAAACTTCTTCGCTAAGGACTTTGAATCCAAAGAGGCTATCGAACAGTTTATCA
This sequence comes from Eubacteriales bacterium, assembly GCA_045658565.1. Taxonomy (GTDB): domain Bacteria; phylum Bacillota; class Clostridia; order Oscillospirales; family CAG-272; genus UBA1740. The sequence goes on along the minus strand of JAZOVF010000013.1, from coordinate 26,784 downwards.
AGGACTACAACAAGGCTGCCAAAGCAGACGGCCGCGAAAAGGATGAGATAAAATACACAGATATTGTGGGTGCGATGATGTCCTCTGTAACTATCATCATTGATGCTATTTCTTATGTTCTTATAGCATTTGTTTCTATCTCTCTTGTTGTTTCATCAATAATGATTGGTATTATAACCAACATCTCGGTTCTCGAGAGAATAAAAGAGATTGGTATACTTCGTGCTATGGGTGCATCAAAGAAGGATATTTCCAGAGTATTCAATGCTGAAACTCTTATTATAGGCCTTGCGGCAGGCGCGCTTGGTATTCTGACAACTCTCATTCTCTGCATACCAATTACGGCTATTGTGCAGTACTTCACAGGTCTTGACAGCATCAGAGCAATTCTTCCCTGGCAGGGCGCCGTCGCTCTTGTATTTATCAGCATGGTGCTCACCCTTATCGCAGGAATTATTCCCTCACGCTCTGCGGCAAAGAAGGACCCTGTGGTAGCACTCAGAACAGAATAATTGTTTGACTACACTTATTTTCGAGACTGTCTCAAATCCATTTTTGAGGCAGTCTTTTTCTGCCTTTTGCCGGCAATTTTGAGCGTTTTCCAATATTAAGTGTAATTGTCGACATTTAAAAACACGCAAAACACGCAAAATATCTTTTTTCTCTTGACTTTGTACTAATATTATGTTATAATATTACGAAATATAAAGATATATTATTAAGATATAAGGAGAATGGATATGAAGGCTTTGTTCCGCGGCGCACTTGTTTATGATAACGGCGTAATGAAAAAGCTTGATATGTATTTTGACGGTAAGTCTCTTACCCCTTATGTAGGTGACGTATTCTCTTTTGACAGTTCTTCTGTTTTTGATAATACAGTTATTTTTCCCGGTTTTTGTGATGTTCACGTACATCTCAGAGAGCCGGGATTTTCTTATAAGGAAACAATATCAACGGGCACTCTTGCCTCTGCAAGGGGCGGCTATACGGCAGTTTGCTCAATGCCTAACCTTGACCCCACCCCCGACTCAAGAGAAAATCTCGACCGCCAGCTTGAGATAATCAACAGAGATGCTAAAATTGCTGTTCTGCCCTATGGCACAATAACAAAAAAGCAGGTTGGCAAAGAGCTTTCGGATATGGATGACATAGCTCCCGATATTGTAGCTTTTTCCGACGACGGAAAGGGTGTGCAGGACGAGGAGATGATGCGAGAAGCTATGCTTAAAGCAAAGACTCTTAACAAAATGATAGTAGCACACTGCGAGGATAACGCACTTCTCCACGGCGGATATATCCATGACGGAGAGTATGCAAAAGCACACGGACACCGCGGAATCTGCTCTGAGAGCGAATGGGGCCCTATTGTGAGGGATATTAAGCTGGCAGAAGAAACAGGCTGCGCATACCACGTCTGCCACATTTCTACCAAAGAGAGTGTACAGGCTATCAGAGAGGCTAAGGCAAGGGGAGCTAACGTAACATGTGAAACCGGTCCCCACTACATTCTCCTTGATGACTCTTACCTCGAAGAGGACGGAAGATTTAAAATGAATCCCCCCTTACGTTCCCCCGAGGACAGAGAGGCAATACTTGAAGGAATTCTTGACGGCACGATAGATATGGTTGCCACCGACCACGCACCACACTCGGCTGAGGAAAAATCAAAGGGACTTGAAAAAAGCGCTATGGGCGTTGTTGGAATTGAGACCGCCTTTGCAACCCTTTATACCGACCTTGTTAAACCGGGAATGCTTCCCCTCGAGGAGCTTTGCAATCTGCTCTCAAAAAATCCGAGAGAGCGCTTTAATATAACCACTGACCCGGGCTTTACCGTCTTTGAGGTTGGTAAGGAATACGAAATTGACCCCGAGGAGTTCCTTTCTATGGGTCGCGCCACCCCCTTCAAGGGCAAAAAGGTATACGGCAAGTGCCTGCTCACCATTTATAACGGAGAGACAGTCTACACTAACATTGGTTAATAATTTTTGGAGGATATAAAAAATGGCAAAGAGAACAGACATCAAAAGAGTCATGATAATCGGCTCAGGCCCCATTGTTATCGGTCAGGCGGCAGAGTTTGATTACGCAGGTACACAGGCCTGCCTTGCGCTGAAGGAGGAGGGATATGAGGTTATTCTCGTTAACTCTAACCCCGCAACCATTATGACAGACACCACTATTGCGGACAAGGTGTATATGGAGCCGCTTACCCTTGAGTACATCGCAAAAATACTTAGATACGAGCGTCCCGATGCGCTTCTTCCCGGTATCGGTGGTCAGACCGGACTTAACCTGGCTATGCAGCTTGAAAAGAAGGGCGTTCTTCGTGAGTGCCACACCGAGCTTCTCGGTACTTCAAGCGAGAGTATTGAGAGAGCCGAGGACCGTGAGCTATTCAAGGAGCTTTGCCAGTCTATAGGCGAGCCGGTTATCCCCTCCGAGATAACCTACAACATGGAAGAGGCAAAGGCTGCGGCTGAGAGAATCGGCTACCCTGTTGTTCTTCGTCCCGCATTTACCCTTGGCGGTACAGGCGGCGGCTTTGCAAACAACGAAGAGGAGCTTTACGAAATAGGTCTTAATGCTTTCAAGCTCTCCCCTGTTCACCAGGTTCTTATTGAGAAGAGCGTTAAGGGCTATAAGGAGATTGAGTTTGAGGTTATGCGTGACTCTAACGACCACGCAATAACTATCTGCGGAATGGAAAACATTGACCCTGTTGGTGTTCACACAGGCGACTCGCTTGTTGTAGCTCCTATAATGACCCTCTCCGATGCAGACAAAAAGATGCTCAACGATTCTGCAATAAAGATTATCAGAGAGCTTAAAATAGAGGGCGGATGTAACGTTCAGTTTGCATTAAACCCCCATTCTTCCGAATATTACCTTATCGAGGTTAAGCCGAGAGTTTCCCGTTCTTCCGCTCTTGCCTCCAAGGCATCGGGATACCCTATCGCCAGAGTTACCGCAAAGATTGCAGTAGGTATGGCTCTTGAGGATATAAAGATTGCAAATACCAATGCGGCATTTGAGCCTCAGCTTGACTACGTTATAGCAAAGCTCCCGAGATTCCCCTTTGATAAGTTTACAGCTGCCTCCAACACTCTCGGTACTCAGATGAAGGCTACCGGTGAGGTTATGGGCATTGGCTCAAATCTTGAGGAATGTCTCCTTAAGGGTGTGCGCTCGCTTGAAATAGGTGTAACTCACATCTATCACCACAAGTTTGACAATATGGCAGATGCGGAGCTTAAGGCTTATATTTCCGAGTTCCGTGATGACAACATCTTTGCTATTGCAGAGCTTCTTTACAGAGGCGCAACCGTTGAGGAAATACACGACATAACAAAGATTACCCCCTTCTTCCTTGAGGCTATAAAGAACATAATCAATATGGAAAAGGTGCTTGAGAACAACATCTTTGACCTTGATACTCTTAAGGCTGCAAAGAAGATGGGCTTCTCGGACAAGTATGTTGCAAGACTCTGGAAGTGCTCAGAGCTTGATGTATTCAAGTTCAAAAAGGAGCATAACCTCTTCCCTGTATTCAGAATGGTTGACACCTGCCACACAGGAGCATATATCCCCTACTTCTACTCCTCTTACACAGGCGAGAACACCTCTATTCTCACAGACAAAAAGAAGATTGTAGTTCTTGGCGCAGGTCCTATCCGTATAGGCCAGGGCGTTGAGTTTGACTACTCCACAGTTCACGCGGTTACAACAATAAAGAACTCGGGCTATGAGGCAATAATCATAAACAACAACCCCGAAACCGTTTCTACCGACTACACTACCGCAGACAAGCTCTACTTTGAGCCTCTTACTCCCGAGGATGTTATGAACATTATCGAGTTTGAGAAGCCCGAGGGCGTTATTGCTTCTCTTGGCGGTCAGACCGCAATTAACCTTGCTCAGCCCCTTCATGACATGGGTGTTAAGATTATCGGTACAGACTGTGCGGCAATAGACAGAGCCGAGAACAGAGACGCCTTTGAAAAGCTTCTTAAGGACCTTAACATACCTCAGCCCGCAGGCCGCGCTGTTACAAAGATTGAAGACGGTGTTGCGGCTGCAAAGGCTGTCGGCTACCCTGTACTTGTTCGTCCCTCATTCGTTCTTGGCGGACGCGCAATGCAGATAGTTGCAAACGAAAAGCAGCTTCGCCACTACCTTAAGACTGCCGTTGAAATAGACGAGGACAAGCCTGTTCTTGTTGACAAGTACATCAGCGGTAAGGAGGTTGAGGTTGACGCAATCTGCGACGGACATGACGTATTTGTTCCCGGTATTATGGAGCTTGTTGAGAGAACGGGTATTCACTCGGGTGACTCTATTTCTGTTTACCCCACATTCTCTATCTCCGACAAGGTTAGGGGCACAATCCTCCAGTATGCAAAGAAATTGGGTCTCGGTATCGGTATTGTAGGTCTTTATAACATTCAGTTTATAGTTGACCAAAACGATGAGGTATTTATTATTGAGGTTAACCCCCGTTCCTCACGTACCGTTCCCTTCCTTTCTAAGTCCACAGGCTACTCTCTTGCAGATATTGCAACCGAGTGTATTCTCGGTAAGTCTCTTAAGGAGCAGGGCATCTTCTCCCTCTACCCCGAGGAGAAGAAGAGATGGTACGTTAAAGTGCCTGTATTCTCATTCAACAAGCTCCGCGGACTTGACGCATATCTCTCTCCCGAGATGAAGTCCACAGGTGAGGCTATCGGCTATGACGACGACCTTTACAGAGCATTCTACAAGGCTCTTCAGGCATCGGGTATGCATCTTCAGAACTACGGCACAGTTTTTGCAACAATTGCAGACTGCGACAAGGAGGAGGCTCTTCCTCTTATCCGCCGCTTCTACAACCTCGGCTTCAACATTGAGGCAACAGACGGAACCGCAAGCTTCCTTAAGGAAAACGGCATCCGCACCCATGTGCTTAAGAAAATTTCAGACGGCTCTGAGGAGATTGCAGACTCTATCCGTCAGGGACATATAGCTTACGTTATCAACACCTCCGACCCATCGTCCTCGGGTGTTATCCGCGACGGCTTTGAGATAAGAAAGTACGCTACCGAAAACAACGTAACTATGTTCACCTCTCTTGACACCGTAAGAGTTCTTCTTGACGTGCTTGAGGACATTACAATTACAATATCCACCATTGACAGCTGAAAGGAAACAGCAACTTGAAAGACGTAAATCTTAAAGTAATTTCCAATAAACAAATAGCTAAAAACACATACGAATCCGTGCTTGAGGGCGATGTTTCGCATATCACCGCCCCCGGCCAGTTCGTCAACATAAAGCTGGAGGGCAAATTCCTCCGCCGCCCTATCTCGGTTTGTGCTGTTGAAGACAACCGCCTCACCCTTATCTACAAGGTAGTAGGTGCTGGCACCGAGCAGATGGCAGAGGCAGCTCCCGGCACAGTATGGCAGACCCTTACAGGCCTTGGCAACGGCTATAATCTCGAAAAGGCGGGAGACAAGCCTCTCCTTATCGGTGGCGGCGCAGGAGTTCCCCCTATGTTCGAGCTTTGCAAAAGACTTGTTAAAGATGGCAAGGTACCTGTGGTAATTCTCGGCTTTAACACCAAGGATGAGGTGTTTTACGAAGAAGAATTTAAGGCTCTCGGTGCTGAGGTTGTAGTTTGCACGGCAGACGGCTCTTACGGCACAAAGGGATTTGTAACAACTCCCATGGAGACTCTTGACTACACCTACTTCTACACCTGCGGTCCCGAGCCTATGCTTAAGGCGATATACAAGGCATCAAAAACCAGCGGTCAGCTCTCATTTGAGGAGCGAATGGGCTGCGGATTTGGTGCTTGCATGGGCTGCTCCTGCAAAACAATTACAGGCTACAAGAGAATCTGCAAAGAGGGTCCTGTAATGGAAAAGGAGGAGATTTTATGGCAAAATTAAAGGTTAATTTATGCGGAACAGAGATGTCAAACCCTCTTATTCCCGCTTCGGGTACATTTGGCTTCGGCTACGAATTTGCCGAGCTTTACGACATCAATATTCTTGGAACATTCTCCTTTAAGGGTACTACAAAGGACAAAAGATTTGGAAATCCCACGCCTCGTATTGCCGAGTGCGAGAGGGGTATGATAAACTCTGTGGGACTTCAGAACCCCGGAGTTGAGGACGTTATAAAAAACGAGCTTCCGAAGCTTAAGGCCTGCTTTAATAAGCCTGTTATGGCAAATGTTTCGGGATTTTCGGTTGACGAGTATGTCTATACTTGCGAAAAACTTGATGCCGAAGAGCAGATTGGCTGGTTTGAGGTTAATGTATCCTGCCCCAATGTTCACGGCGGCGGAATGAGCTTTGGCACATCTCCCGAGGCGGCAGCTGAGGTTACTGCGGCGGTTAAAAAGGTGACAACAAAGCCTGTTATTGTTAAGCTCTCGCCTAATGTAACCGATATTGTATCGATAGCTAAGGCATGCGAGGCTGCGGGAGCAGACGGTATCAGCCTTATAAACACTCTTCTCGGAATGAGAATAGACCTGAAATCCAGAAAGCCCGTTGTAGCAAACAAAATGGGCGGCTTCTCCGGTCCTGCAATCAAGCCTGTTGCCTTAAGAATGGTATATCAGGTGTACGATGCGGTTAAAATTCCTATTGTCGGCGGCGGCGGAATATCTACTGCCGAGGACGTTATTCAAATGATGCTTGCAGGTGCAACTGCGGTTGAGGTTGGTGCCGCCAACCTTGTTGATCCCTTTGCCTGCAAAAATATAATCGAGGACCTGCCTCGTGTTATGGAAAAATACAGAATAGATAATCTTACAGATATTATTGGAGGTGCACACTAATGGGAAAAGACGTAATTATCGCCTGTGACTTTGACAGCGCGGAAAAAACCTTTGCTTTCCTTGATAAGTTCACAGGAAGAAAGCCTTTTGTTAAGATTGGAATGGAGCTATACTATGCAGAGGGTCCATCTATCGTTAAGGAAATCAAAAAAAGAGGACACAAGATTTTCCTCGACCTTAAGCTTCACGATATCCCCAATACAGTAAAGAAGTCTATGGCAGTTCTTTCTCGCCTTGATGTTGATATGACAAACCTGCACGCAGCAGGAACAAAGCGTATGATGCAGGCGGCAATTGAGGGTCTTACCCGCGAGGACGGCACACGTCCTATGCTTATCGCTGTAACTCAGCTTACCTCCACCGACGAGGAGACGATGAAAACCGACCTCCTTATCAATGAGCCTATCGACAAGGTTGTTATGCACTATGCTCACAATGCTATGGAGGCAGGACTTGACGGTGTTGTTTGCTCACCTCTCGAGGCAGGCAAGGTGCATGACACCTGCGGCAAGAATTTTGTAACAGTTACCCCCGGTGTAAGATTTGCAGACGGTGACATCGGAGACCAGAAGAGAGTTATGACTCCTGCTGAGGCAAAGAAGATCGGCTCAGACTATATCGTTGTCGGCAGACCTATCACCGCGGCAGATGACCCCGTTGCGGCATACGAGCGTTGCGTAGCTGAATTCTGCGACTGATTTATTTGCTTCTGCAAACAAATCACACTCGCCACAGGCGAATATCGAATTTAAGCGAAGCGAAAATATATCGAATGGATTTGCTTTAGCAATATCCATATATCGAGTTCGACCGTCGGGAGAACATATCGACCAAGTGCTTCTATGTCGATATTCACTTTCGCTAATGCTCAAGTGATCGATATTTTGCCTTTGGCAAATCGATATTTTACACAATGTAAATCGATATACTAAACCGCTAATTGCGGTTTAGTGAGAACAAGGAAAAGAGGTTATAATAAAATGGAAAGCTATAAGAGAGAATTTATACAGTTCCTTGAGAACGCAGGTGTTCTTAAGTTTGGTGATTTCACCGCAAAATCGGGAAGAAAGATTCCCTACTTTATCAATGCGGGAATGATTAAGACAGGCGCAGATATTGCGACCCTTGGCGAATTTTACGCAAAGGCATATTTTGAAAAGCTCGGTGCAAAAAAGGCAGTGCTTTACGGCCCTGCATACAAGGGAATTTCCCTTTCTGTTTCTGCTGCCGTTGCTCTTTCAAAGAACGGACTTAATGTTCCCTTCTTCTTTAACAGAAAAGAGGTTAAGGACCACGGCGAGGGCGGTGTATTTGTCGGATATGTACCTCAGGCGGGCGAAGAAATCGTTATTATTGAGGACGTTATCACCGCAGGAACTGCTATCAGAGAGTCTATGGATATTCTCTCTCACCTTGAGGGCACTAAGGTTGCCGCTACCTTTATTATGGTAAACCGTAAGGAAAAGGGACAGGGCGACAAGGGCGCTATGGAGGAGATTGCAGAGCAGTTTGGCTTCCCTGTATACTCTATTGTTGATGTTTACGACATTATTGAGTATCTTGAAGAAAGAGACGAAAACAAAGAGAACGTTGAGAGAATTAAAAAATATCTCGAGGTTTACGGCGCATAAATCCTGCGTTTTTGCAAATAATAATTAACATATAACGGAGTAAATGCAGTTATGAGAAATCTTGTAAATATACTTGACCTCTCCACAGAGGAGATAGACGAGCTTATTAAGGTTGCCTCGGATATACTCGACAACCCCGAGCTTTATACCAACTCCTGTCGCGGCAAAATTCTGGGCACACTTTTCTTTGAGCCATCAACCAGAACCCGCCTCAGCTTTACCTCTGCTATGATGAGCCTTGGCGGAAATGTTCTCGGATTTTCCCAAGCGGGAAGCTCCTCTACCGCAAAGGGCGAGACTGTTGCTGATACTATAAGAATGGTAAGCGCTTACTCCGACATTATAGTAATGCGCCACCCTAAGGAGGGTGCGCCAATAGTTGCATCTGAGGTTGCCTCTGTTCCTGTTATCAACGCAGGTGACGGCGGTCACTTCCACCCCACCCAGACTCTAACCGACCTTCTCACTATTAAGAAAAAGAAGGGACGCTTTGAGAACCTGACCGTTGGTGTTTGCGGTGATTTAAAGTACGGAAGAACAGTTCACTCGCTTATTTCCGCACTTTCCCGCTACGAGGGGGTAAAATTTGTACTAATAGCTCCCGATGAGCTTAAGCTCCCTGATTATGTAAAGGACGAGTACCTTTACGGTGCAGGATGTGAGTTTGTTGAGACCGATAACCTTGACAAGGCAATTCCCTCACTTGACATTCTTTATATGACAAGAATTCAGGCCGAAAGATTCGACTCAAGAGAGGAATACGAAAGACTCAAGAACTCCTACATTCTCACAAGAGACAAGCTCTTCTCTGCAAAGGAGGACCTGTCTATACTTCATCCCCTCCCCAGAGTAAATGAAATCGATGTTGACGTTGACGACGACCCCAGAGCCGACTACTTCGACCAGGCTATGTACGGCAGATATATCAGAATGGCTCTGATACTTATGCTCCTTAAAACAAGAGGCGTGTCTGACAAGCGTCTGCACGGTAAGCCTAACCCCACCTTAATTTGCAAAAATCCTCACTGTATATCCAGAAACGAAAGGGGTATAAAGCATCTCTTTGATGAGGGCAGATGTATCTACTGTGACCAAACTGCCGAAAAAATTTAAACAAAGAGGCAATACTTGATTTTTGGAATTTTAAAGGATATAAAAAAAGAGGAGTGCAGAGTAATCTGTACTCCTACGGAAGTAAAATCTATCATCAATGCCGGCCACACCGTTCTTGCAGAGCATAATTGCGGAAAAATGGCCGGCTTTTCTGACGAAAAATACCAGGAAGCAGGAGCGGAAATAGTTTGTTCTGCGGAAGAAATGTTTGAAAGATGCGATCTTCTTGCTAAGGTTAAGGAGATATTTCCCTGCGAGTACCACCTGCTACGCGAGGGTCAGATGATTTACTGCTGCATCCACCCTGCAAGCCACCCCGAGGAGATTGATGCCATTCTCAAAAGCAAATGCATCGCCATAACCGCAGAGGACAGCCACAGATTTGGCTCGCCTAACTGCGAGGCTGCAGGAAAGCAGGGAGCACTCTTCGGCCTTGAATCAATGCTTACCATAAACGGCGGTAAGGGTAAATTTGTTGGAGGATTTGCAGGCGCACCGGGTATGAATGTGCTTATTCTTGGCGGCGGACTTGTCGGACAGGGCGCACTCTCTGTGCTCCATGCTCTTGGCGCAAATGTTACCGTAATGGACATCAACGCAGGTGTTCTTCGCACCCTTTCGGACAGATATCACCAAAAGATAAACACTATGTTCTGCACCAAGGAGGCGATATCCTCGCTTCTTGCCACAACCGACATGGTTGTAAACTGCGTTAAGTGGCCAAAAGAGAGAAAGGATTTCCTTATTGACAAGGAAATGCTTAAGACAATGGAACCCGGCTCTGTCCTTGTTGATATTTCAAACGATGACCCCGGAGCAATAGAGTCCAGCCACGAAACACATCACGATAACCCGAGATATGTTGTAAACGGTGTAGTTCATTATTGCGTCAGCAATATTCCCGGTGCTGTGGCTCATTCCACATCGGTTGCTCTTGCGGCTGAGACCCTCCCACTGCTTCTTAATATTCTTAACAACGGAATAAAGGAGGCGTGTGTGCGTGACGGATACATCCGACGCAGCCTTACCGCATATAAGGGTTACCTTACCCACGAGGAAACCAGCGCTATACAAAACAAGCCCTGGATTCGCCCCGAGGACATTCTCGAAATCGCGGACAGACCTCTCGACCCCGCACCTCCCGCCACCACCACGAGAAGCAATAATTTTATAAAGCTTAATTAAAATTTCCAAATCGGGATTTTAAAAAACCTCTTACATCAATTTAGACGTAAGAGGTTTTTGCTTTATAGATTATTTATTTTCGGGAATTTTGTAGTTCTGGAGAACATAGTCCATATCCTTATCACCTCTACCGGAGAGGCAAATAAGAACAGAGCCGTGGTTACGCTCCTTAGCAAGCTTGATACCGTAGGCAACTGCGTGAGAGCTTTCGATTGCGGGAATAATGCCCTCCATGCGCGCCAGTTTGAAAAATGCATCAATTGCCTCATCATCATCAATAGTGTCGTACTTAACCCTGCCAAGGTCGTGGAGATATGCGTGCTCGGGGCCGGAGGAGGGATAGTCAAGTCCGGAGGCAACCGAGTAAACAGGCGCAGGCTCACCGTTCTCGTCCTTAAGCATAATGCTGTTAAAGCCGTGCATTATACCCTCTGTACCGTACTTAAGGCTTGCGGCATGGTCGCCGAGCTTCGGTCCTCTGCCGAGAGGCTCTACACCTATAATTTCAACAGGGTCATTAAGGAAGCCCGAGAACATACCCATAGAGTTTGAGCCGCCGCCAACACAGGCAACAACAGTATCGGGAAGATTTCCTGTCATTTCAATAAACTGAGCGCGTGCCTCCTCGCCAACAACGTGCTGGAAGTCACGAACCATCATGGGGAAAGGATGAGGGCCGAGAACCGAGCCTATGCAGTAAATTGCATCCTTGTACTCTCTTGCATAAGCCTCAAATGCTGCGTCAACCGCCTCTTTAAGGGTAGCAAGACCGTGTGTTACCTCGATAACATTTGCACCGAGAATCTTCATTCTTGCAACATTGGGCGCCTGCTTCTTAATATCGACAGAACCCATATAAATGTCGCACTCAAGGCCGAAATATGCCGCAGCGGTAGCAAGAGCAACACCGTGCTGACCTGCGCCCGTCTCTGCAATAACCTTCTTTTTGCCCATATATTTTGCAAGAAGAGCCTCGCCCATACAGTGGTTAAGCTTGTGTGCGCCCGAGTGGTTAAGGTCCTCACGCTTGACATAAAGCTGAACACCGCCAAGGCTGTTAGAAAGACGCTCAAGGTGCGATATGGGAGTGGGTCTGCCCTGGAACTCCTTGCGTATGCGGCGAAGCTCCGCAATAAACTTACGGGACTGGCAGATAGTAAAATATGCCTGTGTTATCTCCTCCATAGCTGCCTTAAGCTCGGGAGCTATGTATGCGCCACCGTATTTTCCGAAATAGCCCTTTTCATCGGGAAAATTCTTAAGATAAGTATCAAATTCTACATCATTAAACTTCATTTTGTTTTCTTCCTTTTTCCTTGATTTTTAATTCCAAATTCCTCATTTTTAATTCAATAAAAAAACCCCAAGCATAACCAAAAAGTAATGCTCGGGGCGAAAAAATTCCGCGGTACCACCCGATTTTAAGACAGGAGTCTTCTCACGCACAGAAAATATGCGTTGTGCCGATAACGGTGCCGCCGTCGGAGCCTACTTTAATAAAATTTCGGTCCGCCCTCGAAAGTCCATTCGCCACACCGCCTTATACCGCACTCACACCGCCTGCGGCTCGCTGAGATAACACCTTATGTGGTTACTACTCTTTCTCTTTGGTTTAGTGATAGGTAGATTATACAACGAATTTCCTGTTTTGTCAATAGATTTCCAAATTTTTTTAAATTCTAGCATAAAAACAGAGGACGCATTTGCCGCCTATCGAGAGCAGCTTCCAGCGCCTCGGGAATTTCGCCCATCTCGGCAACAAGAGAATGAGGCTTTGCCTCCGGGTCGTCCTGCTTCATTCTGACAAAATAAACCGACCTGCGGGTTATGAGTTTTGCGATATTTCCAAGATTTTGCGACATAGCATCATTTGTAGCCAGAGCGATAAGCAGAGTTTTATCCCGCCTTAAATGAGCCTTTGCCGCCATGGTAACGGCAGTATCGGTAATTCCGTTTGCTATTTTTGCCAGAGTGTTTCCTGTACAGGGAGCAATAACAAGTGCATCAAGAGGTTTCTTTGGTCCCAGTGGCTCTGCGGCGCTTACGGTATGAATTATTTCTCTGCCGCAAAGCTCCTCCATTCTCCTCGCCATGTCCTCTGCTCTGCCAAACCTTGTGTCTGTGGTATATGCGTTCTCGCTGATTATAGGCTGAATGTCATATCCCAGCTTTATAAGCCTCTCAAGTGCTATAAGAGAAGCCGAGTGGGTGCAAAATGAGGCACAAACTGCGTATCCTATCATTTCTCCACCTCGCACAACGCTCGTTTTACGTACTTCGCATATATCCTGCCTGCTGTTTCGGGATACATTTTTTCGGGTATTGACGGCAGTTTTGTTACGTTAGGAAGCTCGGGGAAAATTTTACCCGATGCAAGGTCTAAAATACGAGTATCCTTAAGCTCCCCATATAGCAGCTCTTCATTTATCAGCTTTGCAGGTGCAGTATTGATAATCAGCGCGTTTTTTGTCCAATCGGTTGTATCGCTTATAATCTCGCACATAACTCCGTCTTCACCTAAGGTCTGTGCAACCCCGGGCTTTGTTGTGTACACTCTTACCTCTGCTCCGATAAACAAAAGCAGCCTTAGAAGCGCCGAGCCTATCCTGCCGTAACCGATTATTCCTATTTTCATATCGGATATGTCCTCGGTAAAGCCCGAGAGTATGTGTCCGAGAGCGCCGTGAGCCGTAACTACAGCATTCTCAAAAAGGAAATCCTCGTCAAGGAGGGCATCGTAAACATACGCCCCGACGCCTCTCGCTCTTTTCTTTATATCCTCGGGTATTCCGTATCCCGCAATCAATGTATCAGGCAACGAAGCCGAGAGAGCTTCCTCTAAGGGCAGGTCTGTTCCTGTTACATAAATTCCGTCTCTTGTGGTCGGTATCGGCAGAAGAACCAGTCTTTGTATTATGCCCGTAGGGCAAAAGCCCGACAATAGCGCAGCACAACGCAAAAGCCTTCCGCCAACACCGAAAGTAATTATTTCCATCTTGTGTCCAACCTTAAACCGTATAACAATTGGGTAATACTCACCCACCGTTATTATATGATTTTTAGGGCGGTTTGCCAGCGTATCTATTACATCATAGAGTCGGTTTTGCTCTTTACCATGTCCTTAATACACCTTGATTTTTCCATAATAAAGTCCATGCCGCGCCGCCCGATGCTTATAACTCCTGCTGCCGCAAGAGAAAACACCGCAAGCCAAGCATAAGGGTGAGCGCTTTTCTTTTCGTGCTTGTTAAAAAACATTATTCTCCTCCTTGTTTGATACTACTATTATCTCACAGTTTGAGAAAAATATAATAGAAAAACGAATCTGCAAACAAAAGTTTGCAGATTCGCAAAAAATCACTTTACTTCACCGTCAAGGGTTGTAACCTTTGGCCAGGTCAAGAATGTATCAAGACCTATTTCATAATAAGCTATTTCGGTAAAGTAATCGTTATCATAATAGTCGTGAAGCTCCTTGTATCTGTCAGCCTCAAACTTCTCCCAGTCCTCCTTAGAGTAGGTATCCTTGTCGATATTATACTGCTCGGAATACTGGTAAATGTATTCCTCGAGATACTCATCCTCAACCTCTTTTTTCTTTGCGGCAAGCTCCTCGGCAGTAGGCATAAGGTTTTCTTCCTTCAAAATATAGAAGAGTATAAGTCTTTCCTTAACCAAATTTTCCGCAAGAGAACGAAGATGTGCTCTCCAGTCCTTGTTTTCAGAATAAGTAAGACCGAGATATGCTACGGCATACTCATCTATTGACTCATAGGTCTCTTCTGTACCAAAATACGGGTCAGTATATGCGCCTCCGCTCTTGTTAAACTGGTCAAGAACGTCGTTAAAGTACTCGTTATATACATCGTCAACCTTTGCCTTAGGATACTTGATTACCTCGGTTATTTTTTCGTGGTAATGGTTCCACATAGCCTCTTCAAGCTCTGACTTGTAAAGCTCCTCGTAATCCTCGTCAATAAGATTCTTTATATGCTGACGAAGCTGGCTTACTCTGTCACCCTCAAACTTATTAAGGTCCTCGGCAGTTACTCCAAACTTCTTGTCCTTAAGATTTTCTTCAATAAACTCGTTGGTAAGCTTTTTTTCTTCATACTCTACGATAGACTCAACATATACCTCGTAGTATGCTGCCTTATTTCTTAAGGTAGTTATTTGGTAATCATAAGGAATATAGCACTCAACAAGAATGTATGTGTTCTCATTCTCGCACTCGGTTGCAAAGTCTATCTTAAGATTTGTGTAATTGTACTTTTTACCGCTGACTGTTCCTGTAAATGTGGCAGCCTCGGTAGAAGCGATATTAAGGGTAATGAGTCTGTTATAGAAGCCCTCGCCATACTTTGCATCAATCTTCTCCTTGCCGTTGGAAAGAACTATTCTCTCAGCCGACCTTGTAATCTTGTCTGAAGAAGCCGTGCTTCCGTCAAGCTGACGGGTATAGCTGATATATATTATCTGACCGTTATTTACAGTTCCGGATGTAATTCTCTTAAAGCTGTTTTTCGAGTCAAAATATCTGCCCTGTCCTGTGAGGCTGTCTGCGCCTGCGAGGTTAAGGTCAAATCCGGGCGGGAAGGAATAATATGTGTCTTCCCCGCTGTTAACTCCCACACCAACCACAAGTGAAGAAGGGATATATTCTCCGGAGGAATTTTTTTGTCCTAGGTTGGTGTCAAACACAACCTGATTTCCGTTATCGTCAAAAGTATATCCGCGGTAATAAATTTTAGCTATATCTCCTGCATCAATATATCCGCTGTACTGAGCAAGGGAATCGTTTTTCGATTTTCCTTTTTTTGTAGCAAGCAAGTTGAACAAGGTTACATTAACGTCAATATCGCGAGGTTTTGCAATATCAAGCTTAACACTATAATCCTTGTATATGCTTTTATCAGCATTGATATAATCGGATATGTCGCTGGTTATATAGTCAAATGCCTTATCTGCCTCGGTCTGTGCATGGTTTATACAAATAAAAATTATTCCAACTATAAGCGCAACTACAAGTATAGCCGAAACAACCGCCAGAGTTATGTTCTTTGCTCCCAGTCTTGGCGAAGACTCAATATTTTGATTTTTCTTAGCAGATGCTGCAGCTGCGCCGCCTTTTGTAGAACTTTTTAGATTATTTTTGCTGCTTTTTTTCACTTTAATCTTCCTTATTATATTATATTAAAAGAATCTGCAAATGATGTAGCCAGAGCGTCGCAACGCTCGTTGTAGTCGTGGCCGTTATGGCCCTTTACCCAAACAAATGTAACCTTATGCATTTCTGTAAGAGCATAAAGTCTTGCCCAAAGGTCGGGGTTTTTTAATTCCTCGCGGCCTCTTCTCCAGCCTGCGGCTTTCCAAGACTCCACCCACCCCAAAAGAAAAGCATCTACAAGATACTTTGAGTCGGAGTACAGGGTTACTGCACATGGCTCCTTAAGAGCCTCAAGACCGGCTATTGCCGCCATTAGCTCCATGCGGTTATTTGTGGTGTTTGGTTCTCCGCCCGAAAGCTCGCGCTCGTGCTTTCCGTAAACCAGAATTGCACCCCAACCGCCCCGTCCGGGATTGCCTCGGCATGCGCCGTCTGTATATAGTTCAACTTCTTTCATAAAACGCACCCTCAAAGGCTTTCTAAAAAAACGGACGAGCTTATGGTTCGTCCGTTTTTTGTTAAGTGCGGTGATGCGGGACAATCGCATCTCCCGAATGATGTTTATTTGTCTGCCTTGATAGTATAGGAGACGTTGTAGAAGGGAATTTTGCCGTCTACGTAAGTTATCTTAGCGTGAGCATGCTCGCCCTCTGCTGCATCAGGGGCATCGTAATCAACCATAAGAAGGTAGTCAAAGATATTGCTTATCTGATGAGCTACACGAATGTTGGACTCACCGCCGTAAGAATCCATAGCACTCTCAAACTCGTTCTTACCAACCATGTTCTTGTATTCCTCGAATACTTCGTCGGTAATATAGAAGTTCTCAGCAAAGAACTCTACAGTCTCAAATTCTCTGCGTGTGCCGTGTTCAGCGAAGTCCTCGATTACTGCCTTATTGTCAGCTATCTGCTGAGGAAGAACCGCAGCTCCATCTTTAAGAACCTTAGCAACTGCATAAATCTTCATTATAGGAAGAACAAACGCCTTTGCCTGCTCCTCAATCTTAGCATCAACGCCGTCAAGGCCGGATGCCTTGGTTACAGAAACAAGATATGCATCAAAATCACCGTTATACTCGGAATAGTAAGAAGTGTGAGTAGTCTCGTTCTCGCCTGTATAGAAATCATGCTCATACTGGTTGTAGAGGTGAGCCTTTGCTTCCTCTATAAGCTCTGTGGGATACTTGTCGGATTCCTTAAGAACAGCGTGCTTGTTGATAAGATCCCAGATCTCCTCGCCAACCTTCTCAATAATTGCATCATTGTAGGATTCTTCAAGATCCTCATAAACGCTTTCTCTGTACTGCTCAACTATGAGCTGGCTTACGGTCTTTTCAGCGCCTTCTTTGGTAGCGGCAACAATCTCTTTAACCTTGTTGGTTGCAGCATTCTTAGCATCCTCGTATGCCTTCTTAGCATCAGCCTCGGCGGTCTTTTGTGCCTCGGTAGCAGCCTCGCCTGCATCGGTAACTACCTTTGCAGCAGCGTCGTATGCCTTCTTAAGCTCTGCTATCTTGGTAGAGGTATTCTCTGCATAAATCTTAACAAGCTCCTCTACAAGAGTCTTTACGGTCTTGTCACCGTTCTTGTAGCTCTCGTCGCTGAATATGTCAAGAGAATCAACTGTAACCTTATCAGCAAGAGCCTCACGTACTATTGCCTCGGCTGAATCAAAAGAAGAAACCTCGTAGTAGTATACGGGATAAATGTGGTAGGTAACCTCAGTATTCTTTTCAACCTTAAGAGTATCATTTTCGGGATGACGGCTGTCAACCTTGCTCTTATCTGCATCAAGCTTTATATTATCAACCTTGATTTCCTTGCCTGCCTTGTCTGCAGCAAAGAGAACCTTAAGATTAGAGCAGGTGTAGGTGGTCTCACCGTCAACAATCTCAAATTTTTTGTCGTATTTCTTGTTTTCGCCCTCGGTGCCTACGTAAACCTCTACGTAATTGTCCTTATCGAATATCTGAACCTTGTTCTCAGCATCTGTAAGCACATTAGCTATCTGAGCCTCAATGCTGTCGCCCGTCTCGTTAAGGTTTATTATAGCAGCATCGGCAATCTGAACCTGCTTTGTATCACCCTCGCCTGTTGTAAGAGTGTAAGAAACAACTGCGGTAGCAAATTTCTTATCCTTGTTGATATCGGTCTTAGTTGTTGTTACGGTGTTGTATCCGCTGAAATCGTAGGTCTTTGTTGCCTCGCTGAAGAGAGCCTTCTTGATAGCAACAGAGAGTGCATCAGCATCCTCATCGTTTACATCAATAGCAGAAAGCTTAACGCTCTTCTTGGGAGCTGCAGTATCCTTCATAAACTCGTCAACGTCGTATGCATATGTTTTACCGTCTTTTGTGTAGGTGATATAGTATGCATAGTAGAAGGTATCGTCATCATTCATAGTACCTTCGGTCTTCTTTTCGCCGTTCTTTTCGGCAAAGCTTGCAAGAGCGGAGTAAATGCTGGCGGTAACCTTATTTTGTCTGGTAGCCTCAACGGTGGTAAAATCAGCATCCTCAATCTCTATCTTGGCAAGAGCCTCAAGAAATCCATCGCTTACTGTGATGTAGTCCTCCAGATTTCCGTCTGTGTAGTCATAAGGCTGAGAGCAGCTTGCAAGCGCAAGAGTTGCCATAACTACAAGAAGAAATAAAGCAATAATCTTGTTTTTCATGTCTAAAATCCTTATACCTTTATTTAAAATAATTTAGATTATACGTTATTATATCACACTGCAGTCAAAAATGCAAATATTTTTTTAAACTTTAACAAATAATTTTTATTAGTTTGCATAACTGCCGCTGAAATCCATCTTTTTTCCGTTTAAAAGATTGACAAATGCATTTACCACCATCTTGAAGTCGTGGTTGGTAATATAGAAGAAGCAGGTCTGTCTTACACCGTCGTCTATCTCAACGGCAACTCTGCCATCAGAGGTGTAATAGAAGTTGTAAACATTATTAACTGTTGAACCCTCAACAACCATAGACAGCGACATAACCGCGCCTCTTGACTTAGCGTCCTCGGCATCAGCCTCGCTTACAGTTCCGAGATATCCTGTTCCATAGAGGATATATAACATATCCTTGAAGCAGGAATCACCAAGATAATCATAGTTGACAGTCTGTTTATCGTCTGACAGCCCGTTGTTAAAGAGATAGTCGTAAATCTTGTGAATGTGAATACCGTCTTTGCCGGGATAGAATCCTTCCTCCCTAAGTCTTTCAAGAAGCAAGGTTTGTGTTGCTCCCTCAAAGTCAAGGGCATCAACATATACGTAGGTAGCATCATACGGAGCCTTCTCCTTTACACCCTCTGCATCGTCTGCAGGCTCTGTAGGAAGGAGTTTTGTTGTGCCGTTCATATAGTTTACTATCCACATTGTAGGGTGTTCAACCTGGAAGCTGTATTTACCCTTAAAGCCCTCAAGATTAAACTCCGCTTTCAAATGGTTGATGTCAGCCTGGTCTACCATAAAGATATCACGGCGCGCCCAGAACTCGATGAAATCCTCTTCAACAAAATCAAAGATTTCACCGTCCATCTCCACAATAAGGTCGTACATATCGGAGCCGACATATCTCTTGCCTGTAACAGGGTCTATCTCGCTGATATAAAGAGTAAATCCAACCGAATCCCACCAGGAATATTCGGTGCTGTCTCCAACCGTTTTACCCTCAACAAATCGGGGGATTTCATAATACACGGTGTATGCGTAAAGACCGTACCGCGCCATGTTTTCGGGAGTAAGCCCAACCGCAACCACCTTCTCACCCGAAAGTCCCTCAAAGACTGTGGAAGAGCTTCCGAGAAGAGTTCCGCTGAGAACCTTTATTACTCGGTCGCAAGCGGTCATATCAAGTGCATATGTGCTGTAAATATGATTTTTAAGGGTGTTTATGTGAATAGCCTCCCCGTAGAAGGGGTCGCGCTCGGATTTGTTGGCATATCTGAAGCTTACCACCTCTTCGCTCGCTACAAAATACTTTATTTCGCTTATATTGTAAGAAACAAAGTTCTTGAAGGGCTGATAATAAACTTTTGATGTGTAGGCTGTAATATCTTTTTCGTAAGCACCGGATTCCTCAAGCTTTGCACCAAGAAGAGCATTTCTTATTGCAAGCTCCATTTCATCAAGTTCTTCCGTACCCTCGGTAAGGTCAACGGACATTGTGTCCTCTGTTGTAACTTCACCGTTATGGAGAATCTGATAAACAAAGTTTACTAAGGTTTTGTCGGATATTTTGTCTACCTCAGCGCCAGTTTCAACACTTACAACATGGGATATATGCTTAATTCTGAACTCAAATATTGCAGATGTAGTGTTTTCTGCCGTATATACCTTCTCGAACTCTAAGGGAGCAGAAATATTACCTACACCGAGTGTGAGAATTGTATTGCGAATATTTAACGGAATGCGTTCATCGGTAAGGTCGATAACCGCATGAAGCTTATCTGCTGTAGCCCCCTTATAGGTAATAGCCTGGCCGTCAATGGTGCAGGAATATCTCACCTTAACAAGAGAGTTATTGCCAACAGCTCCCGCGAACCTCTCTGTTCCGTCAGCATCTATTACAGACTCTATTTCGTAAATCGTATACTTGTAAGTTTTACCGAGGACCGCCTCGTTACGGTCGAGAATAACAACAGGAGTTAAGGGATTATTGCTATAATCGCCAATCTCCTTGCCAATCAGTATGTCGGCAAGATTTTTGTTATCATTTGAGGAAATATAATCAAGGTCTATTTCAGTTGTTTCGTTTTTCGAGCTGATATATCCGTCCTCGCCAACCTCCATAGACACAATTTTGCCGTCTTCGTAATAGGCATAGGCAGAGCTGAACATATCAGTTTTTACAACAACCTTGGTTTTCTCTTTTACCGGTGTACCCGTCTTGTCGCAAACAACACTTTTCCACTGTCTGTAAGAAGGAGTAAGCTGAGAGTAGGCAGCCTTATCATTGTTTTCAAGGTTTCCGCCCATAACAAGAGAGGGAGAAACAAACGAGGCAAAGCCGTCAAGAGCATAAGCGTAGTTTTCAGCACCGAAGGAAACGTATACATATTTCTCCTGCTCTTCCTTCTTTTCCTTATACTCCTCTGTGTCGGGATAGTCAACCATCAGATAATAACCTGTTCCGGTAACAAGCTTGTTGCCGATGTATACGGTTGCGCGGAATTCTTTTGCTTCATCCTTGCCCTCGGCGTTCTTCACCTTTTTGGTATAAGTGAAGGAGCAGGTATTGCGGCTGGCTTTGTCAAGGCCGTAAACCTTAAGCTGATTATCCTTTTCTTCTTCTGTAAGGTCGGGAATCTCAATACGGGAATCGTAAGAGGTGTTTGCCAAAGCATAGAGAACATAGGATATTTTCGGCACCTTCATACCGTCGTTGGACAATGCATAAAGTGACGTGTAGTTAAAGCCGGGCTCCTCGGAATTTATCGCCGGCATATATTCTTTTCTGTCACCGTTGTCATCGTAATAGAAGAAATAATATGTTTCGCCGAGGAGAACTGCGCCAAAGGATTGCTTTGAATTTTCACCCTTTGTTTCTTTCTCGGGGTACAAAATCTGAAATCCGGTTATATCATCGCTATCCACGTCGGGATAAAAATCCGTTCCTGCCGAGGTGGGACCGCTTGGGTCCTCAGCAGTTTGGTTCATAAAGAACCACATAACAGCAAGGCCTGCAATCAAAAGCGCCAGCACCGAGGACGTAACAATGATAGCCAGAAGATTTTTTGATTTTCTTGTCTTTTTAACTTGTATCATATTCTGCCCTCCTTATAGATACTTACGCTTAGTGTAAACAACAATACCGCACACCAGAGCACCTATGGGAATAGCAAAGAGCAGTACAGGGAATGCGTTTACCTCCAGCTGTGCCTTGGAGGTTATGTTAAGACTTGTATCGGCTAGCTTCTTTCCGCCATAGTTTTCAAAGTTGGCAGATGCACCGCCAAGCTCGTTTGAGGCATACTGGTCATTGAAGAGCATTTCCTCAAGAAGAAGCGACATTACCTCATGGTTTGCATAAGAATAGTTTCCGAGAATCTCGTTTGAGAAGAAGCTTGCGCTGTTTACGCAAAATACGTTAGAGCGTGTAGCAACATTGGTGTAACCGTCAAGGTGATACCTTCCTGTCATTGCCGCAAGAGTCATTTTGCCCTTGTTGTCGATATCTCCCTCGGGATTTTCTTCACTCTTATTAACCTTTGCAACAGCGGAATCAAACGAATCCATAAAGGACATAAAGAGACGCTCAGAGTTGTCTCCTGCCTCATAGAACGCATCGCCTCTGATGTAAGATGTAGTTATATATCCCGCATCGCTGAACACAACCTTTGCAGCGGTGGGAAGCGAGGCAAAATCACTATACACCAAAGCGCCGAAGCTGTCCTCATCTGTGCTGTATTCGCCATAAATAGTTGTTACCGTTTCGCCAAGGTGGTTTTCGGGATCCTCAACCACAGTATCGGTAAATTTAAAGCCCCAGTCGCAAAGAAGTGTATCAAGATTAGGATGACGGGACTTTCCGTTTTCGTCAAGAGCGTGGTCTCTTGCAACAATGAGAGAGCCTTGGTTATTCACAAGATAACGGTCGATCATCTCGGTCTCCGACACATAGCTGAGATCGGAGAGCTTATCCGGGTTTACCGAGAAATCGCTGCGGGGATTGTTGATAACCAAAAGCATACAATCATCGGGCACACCGCCCTCGGCTAACAAATCAAGCGTTTTTACCTCAAGGCCTCTGCCTGTTATGAGGTCGTAAAGAGCCTGGGCATAATGGTTTTCTTCTCTTGAGGGATTTTCCGGGTCATAATAGGTCTCGCCGTGGTTTGTCACAAAGTATGCCACAGGTCGGTTCTTTGCAGTAACCGACATCAGGCAAGATGCCATGGTATACTCACCGTTATAATGAGTAAGAGTGCTCTCGGTTCCCGCCCAGAAGCTTACCGGCTTTTGTATACGGTATCTTCCGCCGTATGAAATTATTATATCTCCAATCTCTATTTTAGAGAGAGATGTGGGCTTGAATGCTGACACAGAGGTAGGGTCGTATTCCGGGTTAACCGTTTTAACCTTCAGATTTTCAAACCTTTCCTGCAGCTGCAGCGCCATAAAGTAAGTAGGCCTTAAAAGCTGTGCTCCGATAAGAGTATCGGGATCGGCACAGAATATAATTTCAACCTGCTTGTCACCGTCATCAAGTTCATCTACAAACGAGCATTCTCTAACCATCGCATCGGTAAGAGAATAAAGACCCTCGGGTGTCAGGTCCACATACAGCCCTTTCTGTATGCCAAAGTAATTTGATATGAGATTAATTCCTAAAACAACTACGGCGAGTACCGCGGTAAGCGCAGTAAACCCGGCTGTTCGGAGACTTTTTCTTCCTGTTTCTGTTTTTTCCATTGATTTTATCTGTTCTTTCTTCTTAAGATAATTGCAGCGCCGGCTGCGGCAATTGCCACAGGAATGGCAATGAGTATAGACGTATACAGCATAGCCGTGCCAAAGGTAAGATCCTCAAGTCTTTCCTCCTGCATAGCAACGCAATCTATGCCATAAGGCATAGTTCCTTCATCATAAAACACGTCGAAGATAGAATACATAAAGTCCTTGTTAGCATATCTGTTGCTGAACATAACATCGCCCGCTGTCAGATATATGCTGGGAACAAACACCATTTTTGCCGAATCGTTATACTTGTTCTCTCTGTTTGAATAGGCAACAAGAGTGTGAGGTCCGGGCTTTTCCGCATCGCGGCCTCCAACATCAAGGCCGGATGAAGAAGAGGACACCAGAATAGCGCCCGCGCCAAGGCTGGCATCACAATCCAGCGCCGCTGTGTCATTTACAACAATGCTTTCGCCATACTCGCTGAGATTGTTCATTATAAGCGCGCCAAGCTCGGTGTCGGCAAATTCAGCCTCAAGAGTAAATCCGGTAAAGCCGGATACGCTGATACTGTTGTTAAGGTCCTTTACCATAAAGCGGTTGCCGTCAGAGTCAGCCTTTATGCTTATTCCGAACTCCTCTGCAGCAAACCTCTCGATTGAAGGCAGCTTCTTTGCCACAGGGTCAATAACCACATAGAAGTTTCCGCCCTTGTCAGCATAACTGGTAAGCCTTGCAATCTCACTTGGAAAATCGCTGTTTGTTGAGCTTTCAAAATCGGTTTTCGGGTTGCATATTACTACAAGGCCCGCATTGTCGGGAACATTTGATTTACGCAGGTTAAGCTCATCCACATAATAACCCGCACAGACAAGCGCTGTATACAGATTTGCGCTGGGATTTTCACCGTGACCTACCGTAAAGTAAGCAACATCGTGGGCATCCTTAAGCACCCAGTACAGCATCGCAGTAAAATATTCCTCTCCGTTATAAGAGGTAATGGAATTTGAGCCGTCAAGAGTGAAGAAATCAGAATAAGCACCGTTTTGTCCGGTAACAACCCTTGTGTTGGTTTTTACAAGATCTCCCGCTATACCGTAAACATCACATTCAAAAATAACGGTAGACGTGCTTATTATATATTCATCATACTCTTCTTTATCGCCAGCGCCCGAGGCATAAGTACGTTTTATCTTCTGATACTCTGCCGGGTCAAACTTTTGACGCACACCGTTCTCTATAACAGGATCGTCGTATTCAAATGTGTAAATGTTGGCAAATCTGAGAGTAATGAAGTCGTCATCGGGAGAATATTTGTCTTCAAAATACCTAGCCGTTCTGTAAACAAAGCTTCCTCTGTCGTGGTTTTGTATATCAGCCTCGCTCATGCAGAAGGTGACGGTTATTTTCTTTCCCGCGCTCTTTGCCTCATCCAAAACCGCTTTTGCGGCATCGCTGATAGAAAGATCCTCCATCTCAACCGTAGAGGATGTCGGTCTGGTATACGCGTATACCATATACATTAAGGAGTTTGATATCAAAAAGACCACAATTATCAGCGCTGTAACTATCGTAGGAGAAAAGTTGCGGCTGCGGACCATTCTATCAAACGATTTTTTGAATTTATTCATAGCTTAAGAATTTCCTTACCTTAAGGTTTTTACTTTAATTATATCTTCTGCGGTCGTAAATACGGACTGTCAGATAAATAAACAGCGCAGAAAGAGAAATGTAGAATATTATTGCAGAAAAATCAAAATAGCCTGCGGTAAATGCGCTGAATCTTGCAAATACAGATACCGAATCAAGGATATATCTTGCAACATAATTTGAGGGGATAAGGCTGGAGAGCAGACCCACAACAAGGAATCCGAGAATTATAGCTATTGTACCTACTGCGGCAGAAAGCTGGTTTTCTGTAAGAGAGGATACAAAAAGTCCGATAGAAATAAACGCAGCGCCAACGAGCAAAAGCGCAATAATATTGCCAAAGAGCACTGCAACTCTGAAGGTTATTGCGTAAGGAATAAGTAAAAGGAAATACAGAGAGGTAAACACAAGGGCAGATGCAAACATAGCATAAGCCGCAAGGAACTTGCCGATAACCATGCCCGTAAGAGAAACGGGAGAGGTAAGCAAAAGCTGCTCGGTCTTAAGCTTTCTTTCTTCGCTGAAGGACTTCATTGTAAGAAGAGGAAGAATTATAGCCGAGAACAAAAGCATAACCGTGAAATAAGTAGTAACGTCAGCCGACATAGAAAACAGTGTGGTGTAACAGAACACCGCTGCTGCTACAACAAGAAATACTACCATAAAAACATATCCGACAACGCCGGTGAAATAGGAGCGAAGCTCCCTCTTAAATACTGCTAACATTTTTTCGTTTCTCCTTAATGAGCTCTTTTGGTCTTGCTCTTCTTACCGCCGGACATATCCTCCGAGCGGTCAACAAGATTGATGAATATGGTTTCAAGATCGGTGCCTACGGCAGAAAGTCCGATAATCGGCCACTGATTTGCGGCGCATGCTGAAAACAGCTGCTTTCTCATATCTACACCGGGGGTGCTCTCTGCTATGTAGATAAACGCATCCGCATCCTTTGCACCTGTTGACTCAATTTTCTTAACCGAGCCAAGAGCGCTGATAGCAGGAATAACATCCTTGGGCTGAGCACAAATTTTAATTTCATAGCGATAACCGCCCTCAATTGTCTTTGTCAGCTCGGAGGTCTTGGCATCGGCGATTATATTACCCTTGTTGATAATTATAACTCTCTCACAAACCGCCTGAACCTCAGCAAGAATGTGTGTAGAGAGAATAACCGTATGACGGCGGCCGAGAGTTCTTATAAGGTTTCTGACCTCGAGAATCTGCTTGGGGTCAAGACCTACGGTAGGCTCGTCGAGTATAAGAACCTGAGGGTCTCCGATAAGTGCTTGAGCAAGACCTACACGCTGACGGTATCCCTTAGAGAGATTTTTGATAACACGGTTATAAACGTCGGTTATCTTTACGACGTCACAGATCTCTGCAAGGTGCCGTCTTCTGTGAAGCTTGCACTTTTTCAGATCGTACACGAAATTAAGGTATTCCTTTACCGTCATATCGGTATAAAGAGGAGGCAACTCGGGAAGATACCCGATAAGAGCCTTTGCTTTTTCGGGTTGCTCCAGAATATCGTAACCGCCCACGCTCACGGTTCCTGAGGATGAAGACAGAAATCCCGTTATCATACTCATGGTAGTGGTCTTACCTGCACCATTAGGACCAAGGAGCCCAACGATCTCGCCTTGATTTATGGTAAATGATATATCATCTACCGCAACTTTTTTTCCGAAGCGCTTTGTCAAGGACCTTGCTTCAATCATAACATGTACCTCGCGATATTATTCTTTAATATCTAACTTAATATGGAGCTCCTGTAACTGCTTCTCATCAACCTTAGCAGG
>JAZOVF010000012.1:0-15120 GCA_045658565.1 Eubacteriales bacterium | reverse complement strand
CTTTGCTTCGGTCTCGGCTTTCCGCTGGTTCTTTTATTGCTCCTCAGCGCAATTCAGGCAAACGTTCCCGTGAGCCTTTTTGAGATAGATGCGCTGACTCCGGGCATTACCGTTTTCGGGCTGTCGTTTATGACGCTCTTTTCCGCAACGCTTGTGGCGAAGGACAGAGAAAGCGCACTTTTGCAGAGACTCTATACCTCGCCGCTTAAGGCTTCGGATTTTATAATAGGATATATGCTTCCGCTTCTGCCTATTGCGCTTGGACAGGCGGTGATCTGCTATCTTTTTGCGTTTTGCTTGGGACTGACTGTTAGCGTAAATATTATTTATGCGGTTATCGGTATACTCCCTATTGCAATTTTCAATATTTCGCTGGGACTTTTGTGCGGCAGTATTTTGGGCGCTAAGCAGGTTGGAGGTATTTGCGGCGCATTACTTACAAATCTCTCTGCGTGGCTTTCGGGTGTGTGGTTTGATTTGAAGCTGGTGGGTGGCTTTTTTGAAAAAGTCGCGAATGCGCTCCCCTTTGTTCACGCAGTTGAAATGGAAAAAGCATTGCTTAAGGGAGATTTTGAGCTTGCAGGATCACACATTATGCCTATTTTACTGTATAGTGCATCAATAACGGTGATCTCGGTGTTCTGCTTCCTCAGACAAATGAAAAAACAGTAAGGATTTTTGAAAATGAAGTATAAACTCATTATCGATAAGGATGCGGAAGAAGAAATAATAGCTGTAGTTCACGCCCCATCCTCGCTGACACAAAAAATAGAAGATCTTGTTTGTGGCTTTTCGGGTGCAAACTGCATTATCGGATACAGAGACGATGAAATGCGAAAGCTCTCATTTGGAGAAATAGAGTGCATTACCGTTCTTGACAGAAAGGTAATTGCCATTGATACAAAAGGCAACCGCTATTTGCTCAGAGACAGGCTTCGCGATTTAGAGGATATTCTGCCCTCTTATTTTATCCGCATTAACAAATCTACCCTTGCCAACGAACATAGTATTCAAAGATTTGATGCAGTATTTAGCGGCGGTATAGATGCGGTTTTTGCCTGCGGCTATCGGGAATATGTTTCAAGGCGGTGCTTTGCCGAAATCAGAAGGAGGTATGAAGCAATATGAAAAAATTTGTTTTGGAGTTTTTGCGCCGCGGCTTAATCGCCTCGGGTATTGGTCCTATCGTCTTGGCAATACTCTATCTGATTTTGAAGCAGTTCGCTGCAGTAGAGACTTTAACTGTAAATCAAGTTTGCATCGGTATATTTACCTTGACTGCACTCGCCTTTATTGCGGGCGGAATGAATGCTATTTATCAGATTGAACGCTTGCCGCTAATGACGGCTATCCTGATTCACGGAGGCGTTTTATATATCAGCTATCTCGGCACATATCTGGTCAACGATTGGCTTGATTTCGGTGTAATACCGATTATAGTATTCTCGGCAATTTTTGTTGTTGGTTTTATTGTTATTTGGGCTATCATTTATTCGATAATCAAAACAAATATAGATAAGATAAATAAAAAACTAAAGAAAAAGAGCAATCTTGAATTTACGGGTGAATTATATGAATGAGGTTAACAAAACATTATATATCCCCCTATACGGCAAGGCATATGTAAGCGAGAGAGGGTTATTTATCTCTGACAAAAAGGCGGAGGAAATTTGGAGCCACGAGGGATTTAAGCTTAAAGGAAAATCCAAATCGAAGTGGCTGAGCTTTTATATGGGAATTCGGGCGGCGGTATTTGACGGCTGGGTTGACGAGCAGCTTTTGGCAGAGAACGATGCGGTTGTAATACACATTGGCTGCGGGCTTGACAGCAGGGCTTTACGAATTACGGCTAAGTATAGCTGCTGGTACGATGTAGACTTTCCCGAGGTTATCGAGGAGCGAAAGAAATATTTCGGTGAAACAGAGTCGTATCGAATGATTTCGGCTGATGTAAGAGAAAGCGGCTGGCTCGCCGAAATTCCGCAAAAAGAATGCGCGATAGTAGTTATGGAGGGGGTAAGCATGTATATGCTCCCCGAGGAGCTAAAGACGGTTCTGACAAAAATCAGCGAAAGATTTAATTCGGTTAAAATTCTGTTAGACTGTTACACCACCTTTGCCGCAAAGGCATCAAGATACAAAAATCCTATTAACGACGTTGGCGTAACAGAGGTTTTCGGGCTTGACGACCCAAGGCTGTTGGAAAACGAAGCAGGATTAGTATTTACCGAAGAAAAGGAAATGACGTCGAGTATTTATACAGACAAGATTTGTGGCAGCGAAAAGCTGATTTTCAAAACCCTTTATGCCGGCAAAATAGCCAAAAAGATGTACCGACTTTATGAATTTCAAAAAATGTAAATAAGGATTTATAAATTCGGGGTTGATATCTCCCCTACTCAACCTACGGTATGTGGATTTAAAATACAAATTCATGTATAATAAAAGTGCAATTTGAAATTATTGCAACAAGCATTTTAAGGTGAGAGAATAATAATGGTATTGCACGGTGGTCAGACAGAAGTACTATTAAATGACATTTCAAACGAGGAAGCATTAAGAAACGCACATATTCTGGATAATGTCTGGTTTTTCGCAATCGGAATCAGTGTATTTTTTATCTGCATGATTATTTTAGCAAATTTTGTGTTAAAGAACCACAGGTTTGCTTTAGGTATTGTGATAATTTTGTTAATGGCTATTCTTGCCTTAGGTCTTTTTTATGCTTATAAGACCGAAATTGATACAGGCTATTACCGGTGTCAAAGCTGCGATCACAAATTCGTTCCGGACTATGGCGAAGCAATGTTCAGAGCTAAATTCCATATACCGAAATATGCTGTAAGGCATTTGGAATGTCCCGTGTGCGGTGAGGAAACCTGGGCGGAAAAGGTACTATCTAAATAAGTATTTTTCATGGCCTCGCTATGGCCGGGTCCTTATTATCCAACGACATTTATAGCCACTACCGATAGTTGATATCTCCCCACTCAACTGTCTGTATGTGGATTTTACCTGTTTTTAGCTATATAATAGAGGCGAGAGGAAGAAGCTATGGACCAAATAAAGATTGGAAAATTTATTGCCGAGTGCAGAAAAAAACAAAACTTAACACAGATGCAGTTGGCAGAAAAAATGAGTGTTACCGACAGGGCGGTATCAAAGTGGGAAAACGGAAAATCAATGCCCGATTCCTCGATAATGCTGGAGCTTTGCGATATACTCAAAATAACTGTTACAGATTTATTAAATGGGGAGGTTGTTACAATGGAAAATTACAACAAAAAGCTTGAGCAAAGTATGCTCGATATGATTAAACAGAAGGAAGCTGCGGACAAAAGGTTACTGTTTTTAGAAATTTTGGTTGGTAGCGTGTGCATTGCCATACTGTTTGCTTTAATAGCGATTGTTTCCCTTGTGGAAATGGAAGAATGGATAAAAACCGTACTAATTCTTATCGGATTCATTCCTATTATTATTGTTGCTCCGTTCATGATCAAAATAGAGCAGACAGCGGGATATTATGAATGTAAAGAATGCAGCCACAGATATGTACCAAAATATAACAGTGTTTTTTTGTCTATGCATATGGGCAGAACGAGATATATGAAATGTCCAAAATGCGGCAAAAATTCATGGCATAAAAAGGTTATAAGTAAAGAATAATATGCTTTTTAAAGTTAAAACCACCGGTTTTGTTTGACCGGTGGTGTTTGTTATTTATGATATTCGGAGTTTTTAACAAACGCTTCATAGGCTTCGTCTGTAACCCCTTTGTTAGCTATAATTGAAGAGTATAGCTTTCCGCTATTATTAACGGTACGCTTTTGTGTTTCATAGTCTATGTGCACAATACCGAAGCGGGCGCATTCTCCCTCTCGCCACTCAAAGTTATCCATAAAGGACCAATGGTAATAACGCTCAATGCGGTTTTCTGTTTCGCTGATGAGCTTTAGCTGGTCATAGATAAATCGAGAGCGGAATGAGTCGTTATTGTCGCAGGTTCCGTTTTCGGTAACGAATACAGGATATTCTCTGCCGTATTTTTCGGAGAGGCGGTTTGAAAGCTCTATTAGCCCTTCGTGATAAATTTCCCACCCCAGGTCATTATGATATGCGTCCTCTCTTACTCCGTCGGAAATACCCGAGGCGGTGCTGCGGGAATAGTAATTTATTCCTATAAAGTCATAATACTTTCCGCGCTTAACTCCCTTTCTCTTGTGTACAGGAAAACGGCATTTTCCCGTCATCATAGCCTCGGTTATTGCATTCTGGAACATATATTCCATAAACCCGGAACAGAACCTATGCCAAAGGTTATTTTTGTTTTTAGGCTCAAAGACACGCAGGTGGTTTGCAAAAGAGACAAGGGTCTCGTCTCTCCTCTTCCCCATTTTAAGCCTTTTTTCGTGTATCATATTATAGGCTCTTATGTGGGCCGCAGTCATATTGGAATAAACCTTTACAAACTCGGAAAGAGATTTGTGCTCGGGTGGCCAGATTCCGTAAAAGAAGCTGTTAAGGTTATAAACATTAGGCTCGTTTATGGTAATATAGTCGTCAACTATATCCCCGAGAAAATCTATAACACGCTCGGCAAATTCAAGGAATATATCGGGAGAATCCTTGTGAGACCAGGCGCCCATATCCTCAAGCCAGAGGGGATTTGTGAAGTGGTGAAGTGTGAGCATAGGGCGGATGCCCTTTTCTCTCATATACTCAATCTCTTCCCTGTAATGTTTAAGTGCCGCTTCGTCAAAAACGCCCCTCTTTGGCTCAATTCGAGACCACTCTATACCAAAGCGGTAAATCTCAAGTCCCATTTCAGCCATAAGATCTATATCCTCTCGCCAGAGGTTATAATGATTGTCGGCACGGTAGGGACTTGTACCGTCGTTTATCTTTCCCTCTTCGGCAAAGCGATACCAGTTGTTATTTTTGTCACCGCCCTCAATCTGTGTTGCGGCGGTTGCACTGCCGAGAAGAAGTCCTTCTTTTAAACTGAACTTCATTTGATTTCCTCTGTTTCTTTTCCGTTTCGCTCTTCAAGATCAGCGACTATTTCGGCATACATTTTTTCGTCAATCTTAAACTTTTTCTGATAAAGGACAAAGCCCACCAGAATGCAGATAAGAGGTAATATCATCATTGATATTTTCATTATCCAAAGTGCGCTGTCGGGTGTTGAGTTGATAAGCTCTAAAACAAGGTCAGTATTTTCTGCCGCCTCGGCATCTGCTATGGAATTTGCAATAGCGTTAATTCCCGAGATTATAAGCGTAAAGGATATAACACCCTTACTTACCGCGCCGCCAAACTGGTTAATAAAGGGCTGAACGGCAAAGGAGGCTGCCTCGTTACGCTTGCCCAGCTTCCACTCTCCGTACTCAACCGCATCAGCAAGGAACAGGAGCATAAGAAGCTGAATAAATGCCTGAGCGAAGAAGAGTCCGAGTCCTGCTATAACTATAAGAGGCAGCTGCTCAAAGGAGAGGAAGAACACTACGTAAGACACGGCAACTGCAATCATAGAGCCTGTGTAAAGCTGCTTTCTTGTAAACTTCTTTCTAAAGAGGGGGAATACGGAGAGCGCCGTAAGCTGAGCTACCGCAAGAACTGCGGCAAATACCATATAAACACCCTCGTCCTTATAAGCATACTTGAAATAATAGGTACCAAAGCCTGTGGTTGTGCAATAGCCTATCATAAAGAGAGCCATTGAAACAGCGGTAACAAGAAGCTGGTCGTTGTGAGCCAAAGCTCGCCAAAGGTCCTTTAGACTTGTGCGCTCGGTTGCTTCAAGACGGCTGCGGTCCTCCTTTACGCCAAAGAGGGTTATAGACTGGAACACCCACATAATAACTGCAATAATAATAGCGAATACGAAATATGCATCGCGGTCATTAAGTCCGAAACCCGCGAAGAGGTCGGGAACGGAGAGATAAATAAGAACCATTGCGAACATACCTATATTAGCGCAAATTCTTGCAAATGCGCCAACTCCCTCACGCACCTTCTGGTCCTTTGAAATTGCGGGCATAAGCGACCAGTAAGCAATATCATTAAGGGAGAAGAGAATGCTGAAAAGAAGATAGGTTACAGCGAGAAGAACTATGTGCCAGGTTTCGTCCATTCTGAAGTTATGGAACATAAGAACGGTTAAAATACCCATTCCTATCATTCCGATAAAAATCCAAGGCTTGAATTTTCCCCACTTTGTCTTTGTATTGTCAACAATTGCACCGACAAAGGGGTCTATTACCGCATCAAAAATTCCGAATACTGTAAGCAAAACACCGATAATTGCAAGGTTGCCGTCAGAAAATCCGACAACATCGGTAAGATGTACAAGAAGATACATACTTACCAGAGAATAGAGGGCATCTCTGCCTATTGTACCAAGTCCGAAGCAAAACTTATTTCGTCTCATTTGTTTATCCATTATTTTTTCTCCTTAATCATATATAGATTAGAACCGAAATCGCCTAAAATACGAAGACTTTCGGAATATCCTGTTCCCTCATACTGCATATTAAGGTTTATTCCCTCATCAAGGGCTGCACCTGAGACAATATATTCCTCAATACCGTCCGTCATTTCAAAATGCCTGTCAACCGTTCTCACCAGAAGCCCCTCGGTCTTTATATTGACTGGAACAAGGTGCTTAATAAGCGCACCGAAGCGCTTTATTCTGAGATACTGCTTTACTGTTTTCACAGAATACTCGGTTTTAGGTAAAAGTCCCGGAGAGCGAAGAATATCTCTCTTAGGACAGGCGGGTGCGTGGCTTTGAAACAGGCCGATAAACCGCTCTTCATCTCCCGTCACCTGCCATACTGCCCTGTTTTTTCTCTCAGTTTCAACAATTTCCAACATTCCATACTGAAATGTGCGGCGGTGAGCCTTATAAAAGGCTATCTGCTCTTTTATGGCTTTAAGCTCGGCCGGAGTAAGCTCGGTAAAGTCAAGCTCATAGCCGAGAACACCAAAGGCTGAAACATTAAACCTTGTTGAAAGAGGAGTATCCCTCAGGGTTTGCTGATGAGGAGCCATAGACACGTGTGCCGAAACCGTTGACTGGGGGTAGAGCCTGTATATTCCGCCCTGAATTTCAAGACGCTCTATGGGGTCGGTGTTGTCCGAGGTCCAAATCTGCGGAGAGTAGCATAGCATTCCAAGGTCAAAGCGGTTGCCGCCCGAGGAGCAGCTTTCAAACAGAATATTCGGGTGCTTTTTATAAAATATTCTGTCAAGGATTTCATAAAGTCCGAGGATATATCTGTGATAAAGCTCGCCTTGATTTTTTAGGGTATGGGAGAACATATCGCTAATATGGCGGTTGTAGTCCCACTTTACATACTCGATATTTGATTCGGATAGCACCTTGTCTACCGAATCCACGATATAGTCACGCACCTCGGGGCGGGTAAGGTCTAAAACCATCTGATGTCTGCCAAGAGATGCTTCCCTGCCGTCTATCTGCAGTGCCCAGTCGGGGTGTGCTCTGTAAAGGTCGCTGTCGGGATTTACGCACTCCGGCTCAAACCAAAGCCCGAACTTCATTCCCATTTTGTTTATCCGTCTTGAAAGCCGCTTTATGCCTCCCGGGAGCTTGCGTTTATTTACCACCCAGTCGCCAAGGCCTGCTGTATCGTTGTTTCTCTTACCAAACCAGCCATCGTCAAGAACGAACATTTCCACTCCGAGTTTTTTAGCTCTTTTCGCAAGGGAGTGGAGCTTGCGAGAGTTAAAATTGAAAAATGTAGCTTCCCAGTTGTTTATTACAATGGGTCGGTCAGCGCCTTTATGCTCGCCTCTTACGATATGCTCGTTTACAAATCGGTGCATATTGTCTGATACGCCGTTAAGTCCCTCGGCACTATATGTCATCACCGCCTGTGGAGTAATAAAGGACTCGCCTGATGATAATCTCCAGAGGAAGCAATGGGGATTTATTCCGCTCATAACACGCATAGTGCCATAAGGGCAGGCTTCAACAGCGCTGTAATGATTTCCGCTGTAAATAAGGTTAAAGCCGTAGGCTCTTCCATGCTCCGAGTCGGTCTTTTTCTCAGCCAGGATAAAACCGGGATTGTGGCGGTTTGATGACGAGCCTGTTGTGGAATCGTTGACTAAAATGCCCGCTGAAACAGGCTTTCGGTGCTCGTGCGCCTCCTTAGCCCAGGTGCCGTCAAAGGTTATCATATCATACTCATCTGAGGGAAAATCTGTCATAAAGCTCATAAGCTTTCTTATATAGACCTGTCCCGATGTGCCGTTTTTTAGCTCTGTGTTACGGCAGATGATGTTTTCCCTCTCGTAGACCGTATAGCTTAATATCAGCTTTATGTCCTGATATTTTGTATCCGCAAGGGTTAAAATAAGTGTTTCAGCTTCACCGTAGGCTGTGGGAAGTCCCTCTATCTCGTATGAGCCTTTTTTTATTTCATGGCTTTCATAAACAAAGTCTAGGACAAAGCTGCCGTCGGGCATTATAAGCTCTATTGGAGAGTGACGGAAGTCGCCCTTTCCCACTCCCGAGTATTCAAGAAGAGTTGTATCAAGAGAATACGCGGGAGTATCCTCGGAATACTCAACTATCGAGCCGAGAAGAATATTATTTTTTAATTTCAGCGGCTCTGTATCGCCCTCGGGCAAAGCTCCGCCGTAATAAATATGCTCGGGGTGCCCCTTTTCGGTTATAGAAAAGATGTAGCTTGTCTTGTCGGTATTAAGCCGAAAGACCTTTTCTTTTTCGGTTATCATAAATTTCCCCTTTAAAAGGATTATTTCAGAATTTCGCTAATAAATTTGCAGAACTCCGCCTCTGCCTCATCAAGTGTCTTATCGTTTACAAAATAGTAGTCGTAATTATAGTTCTCAACACAGTCATCAGCAGCATTTCCGTATGCTCTCTTTGTCATACGCGCGCCGCCACGGATAAGCAGTGCCTTAGCCTGCCCACCTGTAGCTTTGACAAACTTTGAAATCTCCTCCGGCTCACGAATGTGAACAAAGAGAACCTCCTTGTCACTCTGAAGAAATTCATTATAACGCTCCGCCGCCCAAAGTGTGGGATAATCGTTATACTCAACAGAGAGCTGCTTTAAGTCGGCTAAAAATTTACGTGATTTGTCGTCCTTTGCTCCACTCCAGCCCATCTGTGCCGCAACCTCCTTTATAGGAGTTATTGAGGATATATTCTCAACCTTAAACTTTTTTGCAGCCATTAGGCAAAGGGTGTCCTTGCCTACTCCGCCTGCGCCGTTTATTACCAAAACCGTCTTTTTCATAGTCTTGTCCTTAAAATATTTTATTTCAATATATAATATAACATATTACGGTATGAAAGTCAACAAAATTTGAGTGAATGAAAAAGGTGCTGTCTCAAACGCTGATTTGTCACAACACCTTTTTGCAGTTTAATTATTTAAGAAAGAAATGCAAGAGCTTTGAATAAAAACCTCTGTTATAGGGCTGATAGCGCATTGGCAGGTCGAGCCAGGTCTTTTTATCCACTATGCTCTTTTTATGGGTAAAGGTATCGAAGCCTATTTTGCCGTGGTAGGCGCCCATGCCGCTCTCACCTACTCCGCCAAAGCCCATTTCGCTTGTGGCAAGGTGGATAACTACATCGTTTACACAACCGCCGCCATAACGAATACGGCTTGTTATCTTTTTAATAGCTGATTTATCCTCGGAGAAGATGTAAAGAGCAAGAGGCTTTGGCTTTTCGTTAAGGAGAGAAATAAGCTCGTCGCAAGTTTCAAAGGTGAGCACAGGAAGCAAGGGACCGAATATCTCGTCCTGCATTATTTCGTCATTCCATGTTACGTTATCAACAACCGTTGGAGCAATCTGCTCGGTTTTATCATCGGAATTCCCACCAAACACAACTTTTTCTTTATCTATCAGAGATACCAAACGGTCAAAGTGCTTTTTGTTTATAATCTTTCCGTAATCGGGGTTTTCGAGAGGATTTTCACCGTACTGCCTTTTAATTTCCTTGATTATCTCGCTTACAAGATTATCTTTAATATCCTTTTGGCAAATGAGATAATCGGGAGCAACGCAGGTCTGACCGCAGTTTAAGAATTTGCCAAAGACTATGCGGCGGGCTGCAAGCTTTATTTTTGCACTACTGTCAACGATACAGGGGCTTTTGCCTCCAAGCTCCAAAACGGCGGGAGTCAGGTGCTCGGCAGTATGGCGGAGAACCTCTTTACCTACCCCTTGGCTGCCTGTAAAGAACACAAGGTCAAATTTTTCTTCAAGGAGGCCCTTGTTCTCTGCTCTGCCACCTGTTATAACGGTGACATATTCGGGATTGAAGCATTCGGAAATTATTTCCTCAACTACTTGGCTTGTTGCAGGAGAATAAGCGCTGGGCTTTACAACCGCGGTATTACCTGCGGCAATAGCATTAACAAGTGGGTCTATTGTAAGCAAAAAGGGATAATTCCAAGGACTCATAACAAGCACAGTACCGTAAGGGTCCTGTCTTACGTAGCTTTTTGATGCAAACTGAGCCAATGGCGTATTTACTCTTTCGGGCTTTGCAAAGCGCTTTGTATGCTTTATCATATAGCTGATTTCCGAGAGAACAAGGCCTATTTCACACATAAATCCCTCGTAATCCGACTTTCCAAGGTCAGAGCACAGAGCCTCTTCTATTCTCTTTTCTCTTGACTTTACTGCAGAATACAGCTTTTTCAGCATTTCAATCCTAAATTTCACAGGAAGAGTTTCTCCACTAGCAAAAAACTTACGCTGTCGCTCTACAATAAGGCTTATTTCGTGCTTTTCCATTGCTCTGCTCCTTTTTGTTTTATTCTGGGCAGATTTTATCATATTTACAGAGGTTTGTCAAGATAGACCCGAACATAAAGACTTATAAAAATGTTTTTTACTATTTACTTTTTCCCTTAAATGATATATAATTGTAATGTTAAAACGTTTATTTGGAGAGACTTATGGAAAAAAGACTTTTTGGCACACACGAGGGTAAGGAAATTTACATTTACACCATAAAAAATGACGTATGCTCGGTTGATGTTATAAACTACGGCGGAGCACTTGTAAGATTTGTGCCATTTGGGGTTGATATTGTTGGCGGCTTTGACACTCTGGAAAAATATATAGAGGACAAGAGCTGTCAGGGTGTTACTGTTGGCAGAGTTTGTAACAGAATTGAAAACGCTGAGCTTAATATTGACGGCGCTATTTATATGCTGACAGTGAATGACGGCACGAGAGGCAACTGTCTCCACGGCGGTGTTGGCTTTAAGTGCAGAGTTTGGAACGAAGAAGAAACAACCGACAACTCGGTTACCTTCTCCTACTATTCTCCCGACGGCGAGGACGGCTTCCCGTCAGGACTTTTTACAAAGGTGACATACACTCTTGAGGGGGCTGACCTTATTATCAACTACTTCGCCCGCCCCGAGGGTAAAACTCCCATAGCTCTTACAAACCACGCTTTCTTTAATCTTCACGGTGATTTTTCAAAAATGATATTTGACCATAAGGCAATAATCTATGCTGACAGATACACTAAGGTAAATGACAAGCTCATTCCCACAGGTGAGCGCCCCGAAGTTGCAGGCACTCCCTTTGACTTTAATGAGCCTCACCTTATAGGTGAGCGTCTTGGCGAAAGTCTTAATAGCTATGACCACAACTATATTCTCTCCCCCAAGGAGCATATAGTTCATTCGGGAAAATCTCTCGGCCTTGGCGCTAAGGTTGATAACGGAAATCTTGAGCTTTCGGTTTACACCGACCAGCCCTGTGTTCAGTTCTATACTGGGGGATTTTTAGGCAGCGGAAAGTTTGGCGATTCACCTGCCTTTAAAGGCGGTGTTACCCCTGTCAGATTCGGTGCATTCTGCCTCGAAGCACAGACCGAGCCTAATTGCTGCAACCACGGTGAAGCTATTTATGATGCTGGACAGATTTATACGCAAACTACCGTATATTCTGTTAGAAAGTTATAAGAGAACGAGGCAAGTCGCTTTTTGTAAAAAGCTCTGCAAAAACTTCATTGAGTGGATTATTGCTTTTTACCGAAAAGCTGTTGACTTTTTAAATCAAATAAGTTATAATACTAAAGTAATATAAAAGCTATGAGAAGAACAAGTAGCAACGAAAAACAAAAGACAGAAAGCTGCCGGGTGATGAGAGGCGCATGAGTTACCGTTGCGAATACATCTTTGAGCGCGCACCGAAGCTCTCGCAGGGAGTGTGTAGGCTGTGACGGGTAACGTACGTTATAGCGTTTTGAGGCGAGGAAATTTCAATTTAGAACTTTGAATTTTCTTGTAAATCAAGGTGGTACCACGTTATTTTACGTCCTTGGAGAGCTTTTGGGCTTTCCGAGGACTTTTTTTGTTGAAAATAAATTTATATAAACCGGGAATTTTATTTATAAAAGTTCTTTGGTGCTACCCTTTCTTTTAAGAAAGGTAGCGGAAAGGAAAGAAATGAAAATTTATGAAGAGCTTGTTGCCAGAGGCCTTATTGCTCAGGTAACGAATGAAGAAGAAATCAAGGAGATGATAAACAACGGCAAGGCCACATTCTACATTGGCTTTGACCCCACAGCAGACTCGCTGCACGTTGGTCACTTTATGGCTCTTTGCCTTATGAAGAGACTGCAGATGGCTGGCAACAGACCTGTTGTTCTTATCGGTGGCGGAACTGCTATGATTGGCGACCCCTCCGGCAGAACAGATATGCGTCAGATGATGACAAGAGAGACTATTCAGCACAACTGCGACTGCTTTAAGGTACAGATGGAGAGATTTATCGACTTTGGCGAAGGAAAGGCTATTATGGTAAACAATGCCGACTGGCTTCTCGACCTTAACTATATTGAGGTGCTCAGAGAGGTTGGCGCATGCTTCTCTGTTAACCGTATGCTCTCGGCAGAGTGCTACAAGCAGAGAATGGAAAAGGGTCTTTCCTTCCTTGAGTTCAACTACATGATTATGCAGTCCTACGACTTCTATCATCTCTTCAAGGAATACGGCTGTAATATGCAGTTTGGCGGTGATGACCAGTGGTCAAACATGCTTGGCGGTACCGAGCTTATAAGACGAAAGC
Source organism: Eubacteriales bacterium (assembly GCA_045658565.1). Classification (GTDB taxonomy): domain Bacteria; phylum Bacillota; class Clostridia; order Oscillospirales; family CAG-272; genus UBA1740. Next base: position 2,016 of record JAZOVF010000012.1, on the reverse strand, counting down.
TCTCTAAGGATGCTCACGCAATGACAATTACCCTGCTCTTAAATTCCGAGGGCAAAAAGATGGGTAAAACCGCATCGGGTGCAGTTTGGCTCGACCCCCAGAAAACCTCTCCCTACGACTTCTACCAGTACTGGAGAAATGTTGGCGATGCTGACGTCTTAAAGTGCATAAGAATGCTTACATTCCTGCCCATTGAAGAAATTGACAAGATGGACTCTTGGGAGGGTGCTCAGCTTAACACCGCTAAGGAAATTCTCGCATACGAGCTGACAAAGCTTGTTCACGGCGAGGATGAAGCAACCAAAGCTCAGGAGCAGGCAAAGGCACTCTTTGGCGCAGGCGGTGAAGCAGATGCTCCCACTGCAGAGATGGCAGAGGAGGACTTCTACATCGAGGGTAAGACCGACATTCTCACAATGCTTGTTAGAAGCGGTCTTTGCAAGTCTAAGTCTGAGGCAAGACAGGCAGTTATGCAGGGCGGTGTTTCTGTTGACGGCGAAAAGGTTGCTGACATAAAGACCTACTTCTCAAAAGAGGACCTTGCAGAAGGTAAGCTTCTCCGCAAGGGTAAAAAGACCTATATGAAGGTTATTTACAAGGTGTAAAATGGACTACAACTATCATACACACACCTACCGTTGCGGTCACGCAAAGGGTGAGGATGAGGAATATGTTCTCAGGGCAATTGAGGGCGGAATAAAGCATATGGGCTTTTCTGACCATGCTCCTTTCCTGTTTCCCGACGGATACGAAATCGGCTGCCATATGCAGATGGCTGATGCTAAAGAATATTTTGAAGGCATAAATGCTTTACGCAAAAAATATGCTGACAAAATTGATATTGCCATTGGCTTTGAAATGGAATATATGCCTTCCTATTTTGATAAAATGCTTGAAAACGCAAAAAATATCGGAGCAGAATATCTGATTTTAGGGCAGCATTATATTGCAGACGGTCATCCAAATGAAATCGGATGCGGAAGTGTCGGTGAGTCGGCAGAGCTGCTTCGGACCTATGTTAACTCTGTTTGCAACGGTATAAAAAGCGGTGCTTTCAGCTATGTTGCACACCCGGATATGGTTAAATTTATTGGAGATGATGAAATTTATCGCTCCGAAATGAAAAAGATATGTCTTTGCTCTCTTGAAAATAATATTCCTGTTGAAATAAATTTTCTTGGAATAAGAGAGGGGCGCTTTTACCCTAACCCCAGATTTTGGGAAATTGCAAAAGAGGTGGGATGTCCTGTTACATTCGGCCTTGATGCTCACACACCGAAAGGTGCCTATGACGCAGACTCACTCAAGGTTGCAGAATGGTTTGTAAGAAAGTATAAGTTAAACTATATCGGAAAGCCTGATATTATTTCTATTCAGTAATTTAAAAGACAAGGTTCTTTTTTGAGCCTTGTCTTTCTTTTTTATGCGTTGCAGGTGAAGTTATAATAATCGTACATTTTCATATCGCCTCTTTGCTGTCCTGTGCGAGTAAATAGCGAGGAATAGCAATACTGCAGTCCTCTTTCTCTCGGAACTCTGTGGCGGCGGCCATATTCATCGGCATCCTCCTTTGTGTCAAAGAGGCCGAGTATTCTCTCCTCTCCCTCGGTTAATAATACTACCGCAAATTTGTATTCCATAACGAAGTCTCCTTGTGCTTTTTGTGTTTTGTGACTTCATTATACAAGATTTGGTGTACTATATTTAGGACACTTTGAATTTGTTTTAAAAAGATTTTTAACAACAAACAAAAAGACCACCTTTTGGGGTGGCTCCTGCGGGAATTTACGCGCTGGTGTTATTTGTGCCAGACATTTTTCCAATATCTATTCTTTTGCTGTGTTGTCTCGCTAGGCGAGACGAGCGCGTATGTTACGAATCCCTTTTGTGCAAAGCACAAAACAGGATTCGTGCGCAGGAGCGAGAAAAAGAGGGACACCCACAAGGGATGTCTCCCTTTTTGGTGCTCCTGCCGGAACTCGAATCCCGGACACCCTGATTAAAAGTCAAGTGCTC
>JAZOVF010000011.1:0-28021 GCA_045658565.1 Eubacteriales bacterium | reverse complement strand
GCGTTTTACATATGAACCGATAACGGCAACACGGGAGAGATTTTCTTTTACGTTCTCTCCTTTTTCTGCCTTTTCAAGAAGGCTTGCAAGTATATCGAGCTGAGGCTTGACCTCACGGGCAATCTTGTCGTAAAGGCTGTTCTGCTCGTCTGCCTTTGCCTGCTTTTCCTTGATCTCGTTTTCAGCTTGGATGAGGTCGACTTCCTCGGCGAGTCGCTCACGTACATCGTCGAGATCCTCACGCTGACGGTTCAGCTCTGCTACGTCGTTCTGCCATACCACTCTGCCTGCGGTAATAGGCGCGGAGCAAAGCACGGTATCGCCAAGACTTACGGGAGCTTCTGCCGATGCTCTCATCGCTTCCTCGGATACGGGCAAAGCACCGCCCGAAGTATATCTTGCCTGATAGTCCTCGTCCACAATAATAACAGGAACGGTGGTGGATTTGAACAGCTCCTCGTGTCCTGTGTTGGTGGGAATAAGTCCTGTTTGAATAGCGGTTTCAAGAAGTGCACCAATGATGATACAGTCAATAACAGTAAGGTCACCACCGATAACTCCGGCGGTATATAACGCCCAGAAAGCAACGGCAAGAATAGCTACAACAAGAGGTATCTTCTGCACGCTCTTTGCTCCGGGAAGTCTTGACTTGTAGATCAAGATAATAACGAATGCGAGTGTGAGTGAAATGTACCACGCCATCGAAATCCAATAAAGGATGCCGTAGGTGTAATTGGAGTTGAAGTTCTCAATTCCGTTCGGGAATGCGAACATAAGGGTGTGCAGGTCGTTTGTGAGTACACCGACGAGCAAAAGGAACACAGGTATATAGAACAGATACACCCATTTCGGCAATCTGTAATCATCGGGCTTTCGGATATACTGTGCCACAAATATGCCGTTTAAGGGAATGAGAAGCATCGGCACATAGTAGCAGTACCAAAGGTATCGCGCAAGTGTTTCTGTGTTGTTCGGGAAGAACTCGTATTTTGCCGTCTTTGCCACGATCCATACGAGCATCAGAACACCGACCGACAGCACAAATGCACGAGCCTGCTTGTTGGTGATTCTTTGATATACCGCAACCGTCCAAACAAGGGCGAGTGAGAGATGTATCACACCGCGCAGATAGATAAGGAGCGTAGCCAAAGCCAATGACTCCATATCGTTTATCATAAGGCGCAAGGCTCTTGCGACGATAATCAAAATTGCCGTCAGCAAAATGCCTGCGAATAATTTTTTATTCTTCTTTATTGTATTTATCACACCGTCACCTCCACTTCTTGGTATACTTATTCATAATATTATATTTATGAATAATTCAATATGTGTGGAGCTTTTCCTCGGCTGGAGTGAGACTAAACTTTAGAAAACGAAAAGGCGGTATGATTTCTCATGCCGCACTGGTTTCATTGTTTCAATTATTCTCCCCCAAGCTATCAAGCATGAGTCTTGCTCCAAGCTTGAAGGCATATTCGAAGATGGCTGCTTCGGCGAGGCTTACGTACTCATTCCAACAATCTTGGTACTTTTCAAAGATTGCTTTTTGTTCTTCGGTTAATAGCTTCCCTAAATCCTCATCGTGCCTTGCTATATAACTGATGAGTTCCTTCATTTCCTTGGTATTGTTTCTGCTGTCCTCTTGCGGTACGATGTTTCCGTGCCACAGTTCGTTTATGATGCTTTTCATGGGCTGTACCTCCTGTTAGCACAACAACATACCACAGAATGTTGCAGAAGTCCAGACCTTTTTTGAAACAATTTCAACTTTTTTCGCCGGATGTTTTCTTTGACTACTGCACCTCAATATTTGCTATTTTGAAAAGGGACTTGCAATTGTAGCGAAAGTATGGTATACTATTGGCAGAAGATAGGAAGATCTTGGTCTGATGATGGGCGACATGAATTGCGGTAGAAGCGGCTTGACCACACCTTTGACCATCTACGGCTTCGGACTATGTGGAAACAGTGCCCGCAAGAGCACCCGAAAGCACCGTTTTCGGACACAAAAGCCCCGAAAATCCTTGTAGAGTAAGGAAAAAATCGACATTTTAGCGTTTGGGAGCAAGATGTCGCAGGTTCAAATCCTGTCATTCCGACCAATGTGAGTGTCCATAAGGGCACTCACATTTTTTATATCTGTTATGAACATTCCGACCATATCTCAACCGTACGATTAACAAAATCTACGGTTGAGATTTTTTATCATTTATAAGGCTTTTCAACACATAGGCAAGAGAGAACCGCTACGGAGTAAAATCCATAGCGGTTTTGTGATAGCAAACGATAAATTTATGGGTAAACGATAAATTATAATACAAAAGAGCTACCCGACAACGAGTCGCACCTTGTGATTTACAATAATTAGTTATCAAGAAGTTTGTATGTAACCTCAAGTCCCTTGTCGGGATGATATGTCCATGTAACCTTTACACCACTATCCTCAAAGGTTTCTGATTGTGTTAACAATAAGAGTGAGGATACCTTTTTTGGTGTCCTCACTTTGTTATTGAGTTTAAATTAGAGCACAAGCTCCATACCCACCTTTTGAGGTACAAGACCCATAGCCTCGTAAAACCTCATAGCCGAGGGGTTGCAGCTCCACACATTAAGGGTAAGGTTGTAGCAGCCCGAGCTTTTTGCAAGGTCTACCGCGGCATTGTAAAGCTCCTTTCCCACGTGCTTTCCGCGAAGCTCTGAGTCAACACAAAGGTCATCTATATAAAGAGTCTTTATATCCGTCAAGACAGAGTTATCCTTATGCTGCTGGAATATGCAGAAGCAATATCCCATTACCTCGTCATTTTCATCGGTTGCAACAAGTATTGGGCGGGTGTCATCCTTAAGCATCGGCGCAAGCTCCTCGTCGGAATACTTTCTGCCAATCTTAAAGATATCGGGTCTGCCGTTATGGTGTACAAGGTCAACCTGAGAAAGTAGGTCGCCTATTTTAGGAATGTCTTTTTCTTTCGCACGTCTTATCATTTTATTCGCCTGCAATTTACATAGTTATATCATTTTTGTTGGTTGCCATGTTGGCATTTGCTTCCTCAATGACATCACCACCGTCAAGCATTTCCGCAAGCTCAGAGAGAGTAACTAAAAGCTCTGGGGTAAATTTATCGCTCATTGCATAGTTCAATATCTCGCATTTGAGCCAGGCGGAGGCAGGGTCGCTATCGGAGAAGCCGAGAGGACAAACGAGAAGTCTTCCCTCTCCAACGCGGCACTCAAACAAGAGAGCCTCGCGGCGGGCGTTCTTGTATGTTGTTGCAATATCGATAATCGGGCTGTGTGGCTGCTTTTTATAATCGAGGATTACAGCACTTCCACCGTTCAGCATTTCGGCAAACTGCCAGGAGCAAAAGCCCTCGTGGGGAAAACGCTCGGTTATCGGATGGTCGTATATTACAGTTGCCAGGTGTCCTGTTGTGCGGCCTGCTACAGAGAGCTGGAAGTCGGTTTTAACACTCGGGAACGGTCCTGTACCGAGAAGAACTACCCTCTCCCCTGCCGAAAGCCTTTTTATAAGCTCGGGGGCGGTTATATCCTCACAAACGGTGACTCCCGAAGCCGAAAGAGCCTTTTGAGAAATCGGCTTTGTTTTCGGGAACACATAAAGCTCCCAAATATTATCGGTTTCTACATCATTACCCGAGAGCCTTGCCGAAATTTTAAGTGTTTTCGGGCTATCTATTCTCGGAATATTAAGCTCGGCAGTATAAATATTTGTTATTTTTCCTGCCTCGATATCCGAGAGACGAATTTCTTTTCTGAGTAGAGTATATCCGTCAAGGCTTACTCTGACGGTAAGAGTTGCACGCTCGATATATGAGCCGTAATTTGATACTAGGATAGGCAAGGAGAGCTTTGAGCCTACCGTAAGATTTCGGTTTTTCGGCAGGTCGCAAAGAAGAACAGTATCGCTGTTATAGCGAAGAACATTGTCTCTCGTCTCTCCTGGCTTCAATTCATAAAACTCGTTCATCATACCCACGCAGTAGCCAAAGGTGTGCCAGTGAGTATCAATATCACCGAGAAAGTCGTAGCCTGCAAAGCTGTCTGCCCGACGTACCGTTTCAAAACAATCTTTACGCTGTATAGCCTGCCAGAATGAGGAATTACGGTAATAGAGGGGCGCTTTGTCAAGCAGTCCCTTATCCTCAAGATGGCGGCGCACAGAGCGCATAAACTCGGTGTCGCCTATACGGCTGCCCTTGTATCTTTCCTCAAGAGAGAGGTCGATATAGGTTCCCTGTATGCATATTTCGTGGGTTAAAAGAGGCTTTTTATATATAGAGTTACGGTAATCAATGGTCACGGGGTCGCCCTTTGTTGACATATAGCTGACGTCACCTAACGAATATGTATTATAAAGGTCACAGAACTCCGAAAGTGCGGCAAGTCTTTTTGGATTATGGGTAAAAGGCTTATCCGCAGGACAGTCGCCATAGCTGTGATACTCTATTCCACGCATTGCAGACATAGGAGAAAACAGAGAATCAGACTGTGAGTGAACATATCCCGCACAGACTCTGAGATGCTCAATATAATCCTCGTCTATAACCATTTCATTACCGGAGGAGTAGGCGCAGACAGAGGTGTAGTGACGACAGGAATTTACTATATCCTGCCACTCGGCAAAGGTGGTATTATTAGGAGTTTCTACCTCTATTATGATACCAAGCTCATCTGCCGCATCCATATATTCGGGCATTGGTACCCAGGTGTGAAATCTTATGGAGTTAAAGCCCAGGTCCTTTAATGTGCGAATGACTTTTCTGTAATACTTTTTATCCCTTGTGGGGTGAACTGTCAAGGGCTGATAGAGATGCTCACAGGTACCTCTGAAGAAATAGGGCGAGCCGTTTAAGCTAAGACGGATTCCGTCTGCCGTAAGACGTCTTATACCAAATCTTTGGGATAGAGTCTGCCCTGCTGTTTTTACTACTGCAGTATAGAGCTTCGGGTTGTCGGAACTCCAGAGAGAATAGCCAACAGAGGAGATATTTATTTCGCTCTCACCTGCGGGTATTTCTACTGCAAATAGCTCGTCGTCACCGTCAAAAATGCTAACGGTTTTAGTTACAGACTCACCACCGATACATTTTACAGTAAAGGATGAGCAGTCCTCAGATGTGGAGACCCAAGCATCACGAAGCCCATCTGGATAAAACCTGATTTCAACATCACCCCATATACCGCCTGTGCATTCGTTAGCGGCACGTGAGGAAAGTCCCGAGACAGGCCTGCCCATATATCCGGAGAGGCGGTTGTTTGAAACCGCAAACGTCACCTTATTCTGCCCTGCTTTTAATACATTTTTGGGAATTTTCAAGCAAAACGCTGACGAATATCCCTCGTGTCTGCCAAGGTAGATTCCGTTTATCCACGCGGAGAGTGTGTTCTGTACACCGCCAACATAAAGCTCGCATTCGGCATTCTCATCAAGCTCACCGAGATTAAACTCACTCTGATAAACAAAGGATCCATAAGGGTTAGGCAAAGCCATATCGGGCACATAGCCCGTTTCAGGGTAGCGCTGAAGAGTGTACAGAGGATTCCAGGAGAGCTTTGTGTGCAGGGGTGTTGAGCGGAACAGGTCTCCCATATCCTCCCAGTATCCGGGCACAGGCACTACTGTTACCGCTTCTTTATTATCACGAAGCTCGGCAGGTGTGCCGAGACATGGCTCATTTTCACTTATGTACGGCTCGTTTGAAATATAGTCAACAAGCCAGCTACCATTAAGCGAAATCACATTTTGTTTCATACTACTTACCTTAATTATTTACCTGTCATTTTATGTACTACAGGCCAGGATGCATCTGCATAAAACCTATGTCCCTCAGGGCCTGTAACAAGTGCGCATCTGTCGGGCACACCTGCCGCAGAATAGAGAGATTTGATAATGTCAAAGGACTCTCTTACACCTTCATCGGGGAATATATTGTCTACTTTTCCGTTTACTACTATAAGACTTCTGGGAGCAATAAGGCCGCCTATGTCACCCATATCAAAATAATTTGCAATACCGGGAACAAAGTTACAAACACAGTGGTTCATTGCTGCTATTGAATGCTTGTAGGTGCATACGGCGCAGGAGGGCATGGCAAGCTTTATTCTCTCGTCTATTGCCGCGGTATAGAATGTTGCTGTACCGCCGCCCGAGTTACCCATAAGCATAATATTCTCTTTGTCGATAAAATCAAAGTTATCAAGGGCATCTATTACGGTCATTGTATCAATGACTCTCTCACCTATGGTTGTTCTGCCGTTTATAATTGCGCTCATTGAGGAAACGTGGCAATCAGGACCGCCTGTGGGCTTTCCTCCGCACTCACCGAAGTTGCGCTGCTCGATAGCAATAGCGGCAAAGCCCTCTTTAATAGCTCTTACCACAAAGTCACGGTCTCCGCCGGACATAGTTGCTTCATCACCTGCAAATATAGGCTTACCGAGGGAAATGTGCATTCCTGTTGAGTGTCCCTGCAGAGTAAGTATTACGGGCATTGGCGCCTTTACTCCGTGGGGTACACGCATAACGCAGGGGAATACGTAATTTTCCTCCGGCTCAAGGGTGAAGCGGTACTCGGTGTAGCCCTCACACTCCTCTTTATATTCTATGGTAAAATTGTTGTTATCTGTCCTATGTATGTTATGAAGTCCGAGAAGCTCGCATAGCTTTGCTCTCGCCTCAGCCTGCCAAGCGGAAAAATCGCCTGACTTATATCTGAGAGATGGCTCTATCGCCTTAATAATTTCAAGATTGTGCTCCCAGGGCATACGCTTTAACATTTTCTTTTCTCCTTTTTACAAAAAATATTTTTAACCTTATTATAGCACGGTAGTTTTTAAAAGGCAATAGCAAAAAACTACAAAAGATAGGTCAAAAAATATTTGTTTATCGCATCAGAGCCTAAAAACTCCCATTTTGGCGAAAGCTATTGACAAATCTATGTGTTTATGCTATCATACTTGTGTTAATATCTCGGAAGCGTAGCTCAGTTGGTCAGAGTACCTGCTTGACATGCAGGGGGTCAGTGGTTCGAGCCCACCCGTTTCCACCAAATCAAAAGAGACACCCTCGAGGTGTCTCTTTTGATTTGATGAAGCCGTGGCTTGACCACCTCACGCACATCGTGCGTGAATGTGGTTCGCATTCCAAGCAAAACCGTCGAAAAGCTTGCTTTTCAGCGGCGCGCGCAGGAATATTGACGCATAGCGGCAAAACCCACACGGTATATAAAAAACTGTTAATCGACCATTCGACTTTTTTCTGCAAAACTCTTGATAATTCGATTTTATTGTGCTATAATGAAAAATGCCAAACGAATCGAATAATTATTTTTAGGGGTATTTTTCTTTTTTAGGGGATATTATACCTTTTTTCGCTGTACACTATCGTTGTGGATTTAGCAAAAATGCAAACTCCAAGCGTTAGTGTACGGCTAGATTTCATATCCCTATTCTAATTCTTCGATTTGTTTGGCGACAATCGGAGTTTGCGTTTTTCGGTGCGGTGACTTCGGTTGCCGCACTTTTTGTTTTGAGAGGAGGACAGACTTTTCTATTTTAAGCACCGATAATGATGAACATAATAGTGAGGAGAAATTAACATGGAAGAAAAAAATCAAGAATTTGAAAACAAACAAATGGATGGGGTCTTAAGTGATTACCAAGTCAAAAAAACAAAATTCTATAAAAAATGGTGGTTTTGGGTAATTATTGCGATAATTGCCGTCGCACTTATTTCCGCAGGCAGCAAACCGACTGACTTAATTTCTTTGCCTAAAGAAGAATACAAGGCGCAATGTCAAAGCTATACTTACGATGAAATTGCCCGAAATCCCGAAAAATATCAGAAGAAACTGGCTAAATTTACAGGGGAAGTCGTTCAAGTTATGCGTAACGGAAACGAACTTGAATTAAGAGTCGCTGTTACCCCCACGGAGTATGGTATGTACGAGGATTACGTTTACGTTTTTTATACACTATCAGACTCTTCTGAAAATGTGTTGGAAGATGATATAATTACCATGTACGGCGAGTTGCGTGGGATACAAGACTATGAAACAGTTTTGGGGGCGAAAGTTTCGATACCGCGCATTTATGTCAAATACATAGAGTTGGTAAGATGATTTCGTATTGATGAGATAACGCATCGACTGAAAAGCCTTTTGAATTATTTTTAGCTCAAAAGGCTTTTTAATTTTTTAGGCTTAATTGCTCGATAATTTTTTCGCAACCCTCATTTATATCTTTTTGTGTAGCCACAATCGCCCCTATACCGCAGGTCAGCTATGTCGCCGGAAAAGGCTTAACCTTGCAAGGCTTATCCACCGACAACCCACTACCTTTAATGAAATAATCATTATAAAAATTCTCTAATCCCGCTAAGCCACAACTCCAAAAAAACTCTTGCAAGCCGAAAATCTTTATGGTATAATATTATAAATAGTGCAAAAAAATAAAATACTGATGTATTTAGAAAGAAGGATTTATTATGGCAAAGAGCGTTCAGGACATTTTGGCACTCATTAAGGAACAGGGCATCAAGATGGTTGACTTCAAGATGGTTGACATTAACGGTCAGTACCGTCACGTTACTATCCCTGCGGACAACTTCTCTGAAGAGGTTATGCAAAGCGGTATCGGCTTTGATGCATCAAACTACGGCTATGCGGTTGTTGAAAAGAGCGATATGGTCTTTATTCCCGACCCCGACACAGCCCTTGTTGACCCTTTCTGCGAAATTCCCACCCTTTCTATGACGGGTAATGCGATGATTATTGATTATCCGAAGACCCGCCCCCTGCCCCAGTACCCCCGTAACATTATCCGCGCAGCCGTTGACTACATGAAGGAGAGCGGTGTCGCAGACGAAATGAAGATTCTCCCCGAGTTTGAGTTCTACCTATTTGACGAGATTGGCTGGGAGGTTGCGGGCAACTCTATTGGAGTTTCTCTTGATGCAAAGCAGTCCTACTGGAACAGCGCGGTTGAGGGCAAGGGTGTTATTGTTCCCAAGCAGAAGAATTACCATATTGCAAAGCCCTTTGACACCTCGTATGAGTGCAGAAGCGAGATGTGTCTGCATATGCTTGATGCAGGTATTGAGATAAACTACCACCACCCCGAGGTTGCGGCATCGGGTCAGTTTGAAATTGAGCCTCAGCTTGGCGAAGTTGTTCATATGGCAGATGCTACAATGATGATAAAATACATCATTCACAATACTGCCTTAAAGTACGGAAAGAGCGCAACCTTTATGCCTAAGCCCATTTACGGTGAGGCAGGAAGCGGTATGCACGTTCATATGCTTCTCTTTAAGGATGGCGAGCCTGTATTCTCTGATGACAACGGCTATGCTCACCTTTCTGAGACTGCGCACTACTTTATGGGCGGACTCCTTAAGCACATTGCTTCGCTTTGCGCTATCACAAACCCCTCGACAAACTCCTTTAAGCGTCTTGTTCCCGGATTTGAGGCTCCTGTAACAATAGGCTACGCTACCTCTAACCGCTCTGCCGTTATCAGAATTCCCGCTTATGCGAAGAGTCCCGACAAGCGTCGCTTTGAGCTTCGTAACCCTGACGCAACCTGCAACCCCTACTTCTGCTATGCAGCTATCCTTATGGCAGGTCTTGACGGTATTAAGAACAAGATAGATCCTCACAAGGAGGGCTGGGGTCCCTATGACTTTAACCTCTTCCACCTCTCTGACGAGGAAAAGGCAAAGCTCAAGGGTTTGCCCACTTCTCTCGAGGCGGCGCTCGATGCCCTTGAAGAAGACCACGATTACCTCACCGCCGGCGGCGTATTCCCAGAGGAGCTTCTTAAGAACTTCATCAAAACCAAGAGAGCAGAATGCTCCGAGCTTTCTAAAATTCCTAACCCTGCTGAGTTTGACAGATATTATAACCTTTAATATAGTTAAGAATCACAAAACCCCTGAAAACGCTTCGTTTTCAGGGGTTTTTATTTAGTCAAAGAATTTTATCGCTTCCTCGGCAAAAAGATGACCGAGCTTGATTTCGCTCATGGAATCATAATGTGCCATATCAGGCGCTCCCTCGGGTTCCTCCGAGCAAGAAAGACCGTGGGAAACGGTATCAATAACAACGTTTAACTGCGATGCTTCCGCCACCGCCCTTTTTGATGCGTTGACCTCATCACAGAATACCCAATAAACAGGGTTATCCGCTATAAGAGCATCAACAAATGCAATTCCGTCGTCCGAAGCATAGCCCTTGTATTTTTTTCTTATGTCCTTTATAAAATTATTCAAATGCTTCTCGTAATTTGTAGCATTTTCTATGCTAAATGCATCGGATTCACCCTGCATCCAGCACATAGCTTCAATCTTCACGTCATAATTTTTAGACACCAGATATTCAAGGCTTGTTTCAACGAATTCTACAAACTGCTTATATAGCTCACCTGTTTTCCCTAAACTTGTGGGAGAAATCCACTGATCATAAAGATTTGTGCCTCCCCAGGCGCATTTGATGATAAAGAAGGTCTCGTCCGGGTACAACTCATTAAGCTTTTCCGCAATACCTAGCTCGGGACCGAAGCAGCCGTCCATCTCGCCCTGAAGAGTTGCACACTTCACAAATTCACCGGACATTTTAGGGCCGGAAAGATAGTTTATATAAACGTTATCAAATCCTGTTTTATAGTCCTCATACTTTTCGGGAGTGACGTTTTTCTGAAGGTAATCATCTCGGCTGCAGCCGGATGCGTTGGACTGACCTCCAAGAAGAATAACGGTAGCCTTTTTTCCTTCTCCGTCAGCCAGAGTATCGTTGACCGTATACTCTACATCGTCCCAAGAAATAAGATAATAAACCGATATTCCGACAGCAACAAGTAAAATCAACAGAGTAATTGCAATAATTATCTTTGTGCTTTTTTTCATACACTACCTCTTTTATTTAAAGTATTTATCTATCAATGCCGAGCAGCCCTCGCAAACATCGCGGTAGGTAATCTCAAAATTACCTGTGTACCAAGGGTCGGCAACGTCGCCGCCACGGTCGGTAAGATCAAGGAGCTTTACCACCTTGTTTTTAGAGTCTGCCCCAAAAATTCTATGCATATTTTGAATATTTGCCAAATCCATTCCTACAAAAAGGTCATATTTTTCATAGTCGCGTCGCTCAAGCTGAACCGCCTCGCGGCGGGTATAAGGAACAGAATATTTATCTAAGATACGGCGTGTACCGGGGTGGATATCGTTTCCTATTTCCTCGGTTGAGGTTGCCGATGAGGCTATCTCAAATTCGGAGGAAAGCCCCCTGTCAGCCACAAGCTTTTTCATCACAAATTCTGCCATGGGACTGCGACATATATTTCCATGACATACAAACATTATCTTAAACATAAATTACCTCTCTTACGTTGCGTTTCGCTGTCACCTCATCCAGCGGTAAAGTCTTTCCTTACATGCGTTTCTTTCTTCATAGTCATATTGCCGAGATTTAGGAAATATTAAAACACCTCATCCACCACTCCGTGGTCCCCCTTCCCCAAGGGGAAGGCTATGGCATATATTTCCATGACATACAAACATTATTTTAATCATAAATCAACTTCTCCGGGTTATCTCAAATCTTCAAATCCCGATTGTCTCAGAGCTTCATAAACTGCTATGGCTACTGCATTTGAAAGATTAAGACAACGAAGCGTTTCACGCATAGGTATACGGACGGCTCTGTCGATATTTTCTTCAACAAGCTCTTTTGGCAGACCTCTGGTTTCGCAGCCGAACACCAGATATACATTATCCGGATATTCTATCTCGGCATAATTTTTCTTTGCCTTTGATGAGAAGAAATACATTTCGGCATTCGGGTTTTTAGCTACAAAGTCCTCATAATTTTCGTAATAAAAGACATCAAGCTTATCCCAATAGTCAAGCCCTGCTCTTTTCAGAGTTCTGTCGGAAATTTCAAATCCTATGGGGTAAATTATATGCAATGCCGCACCTGTTACCGCTGCGGTGCGGGAAATGTTGCCTGTGTTTTGGGGAATTTCGGGAGAGTATAGAACTATATTGATTTTTTTCATTTTAATTAACCTGTGCTTAGTTGATGTATATATCATAGCATAAGAAGAAAAGAAAATCAAGGAAATGCATTTGAATTTACACAAAGAATTGCAAAATGTTTACGGACCGCCCCGGACACCGGTCTGTTTGTTATATATATGCCAATGCGAACAGTGGGAGCAGCAAGCCGCTCCCCTACATTCGATGATACAAGGAGCACCTAGGTGTCATTCTGAGCGGCAGAATGCGGCATTCAAAGACTGAAATACAACTGCAAAGAATCTCCATGTCGGAGCCTTTCGCAAATTAAAGGCATGCAAACGTCGACCAAAATATCCCACTTGCAAGCCATAGACCTTTAACGGTCCGGAAACGGAGATTCTTCGGGGTTGGCTCTGCGACTTCTAACACCGTCTGTGCACCTCAGAATGACAACGACAAAAAACCTGCCGCTTTCAGATACGACAGGTTTTAAAAAAATTATTTCATACTATTTATAACCGACTCTATAACGGCAAGCTGTTCCGGCTTAAGAGCCTTTATTTTTTCAAAAATTTCGCTTGCCTTAGAAGGGTCCTTTATCTCTGTGTCAAAGAAATCCTTAGGGGTTATGTCGAGATACTGGCAGATGTAGAAGAACGATGACATAGATGGAAAGTTCTTACCGCTTTCGATATTATTGATATACCCGGGATGCTGTCCTATTTCACGGCTCATCGTTCGAGCGGTAACACCTTTTTGTGTTCGCAACTCTATCAATCTTTTTGAGAAGGTTTCTTCTGTAAACAAATCCTTTAACATATCACCACCGCCTTTGTGTTAGATTATACCACACACATCAGTATTTTATGTTGTGTTAAACAGACTGTTTGTGTTGACATATTGCATTGAATGTGATACAATGAGAAATACCGCCGTATTTAACAAGACATATAATGTTCAGCCATTCTTTCGGGATGATAAAAAACCTGCCGCTTTCAGATACGACAGGTTTTAAAAAATTATTTCATACTATTTATAACCGATTCAATAACATCAAGCTGTTCGGGCTTTAAGGACTTTATTTTTCCAAAAAGCTCGCCGGTCTTTGACGGGTCCTTTATCTCTGTGTCAAAGAAATCCTTAGGGGTTATATCGAGATACTGGCAGATGTAGAAAAACACCGACAGTGAGGGCATTCCATAGCCGTTTTCGATATTGCTTATATAGGACTCACTCTGTCCAATTTCAAGGCTCATTTCTCTTGCTGATACGTTTTTATTGTTTCTCAGCTTGATAAGCCTTTTTACAAATTCTTCTTCCATAAAAAGTTCTACCATGATATCCCTCCTTGTCCACAATTATATCATAGCCTATGGCCGATTATTCACTATAAAAATATAGACTAATATTGACATCTACATTTATACAGTGTATAATTAACAAAACCCATTTTAAAAAAGGAGATTCTGATTATGAAAAGCAGAAAAAAGAGCAAAAGCGACTTGGGAGAGCGGCTTTTTAGCTTTTACATTGCCGAGACCGACCGCAGAATATACAAATATTTCCGTTTACACAAGGAGCTGCTCGAAAACGAGGAATATCGGTTAGTATATGAGGACTCGAGAGCGAGAGAAATAAAACGTCATTATGAGCTTTTTAATGACTGTACGCCCGAAGAAATAGGCGAAATAAAAGACATGCTTTACGATTTTGAAACAAAGCGCATACCGGGAGAAATAGATAGCTACAAGGACGAGGTTATGGACTTTATCAAGCTTCAAAAAAGAGCGAATAATAAAAAATATAATTCAGAGGGTTCATTTTGAGCTACAGTAATAAAGAGATAATAAATAAAATCTCCACCTCATCCACAGCGAGGGGAGAAAGCCGAGAAAATTTTATTTCTTTAATTTACATTTTATACTTTATTTTTCTTTTTTTATGTGGTATAATATCTTGAATAATTATGTTCCAAAGACGAAAGGAAGCTTTTATAATGGGACTGTTTAAAACATATAGCGAAAAGCAGATAAAAAGAATTATACCATTGGTGGATGCAACCGAGGCATTGGCTGATAAATTCTCGGCTATGACCGACGGAGAGCTAAGAGCCTATACCGACAAGTTAAAAGGCGACCTTGCGGGCGGAAAGACTCTTGATGACATTCTCCCCGAGGCATTTGCTCTTGTAAGAGAGGCTGACACCCGAGTGCTTGGAAAGAGACCCTTCCGCGTTCAGATAATGGGCGGAATTCTTCTGCACCAGGGCCGTATTGCCGAAATGAAGACCGGTGAGGGTAAGACCCTTGTTGCAACCATGCCTGCATATCTTAATGCGCTGACCGGCAAGGGTGTGCACATTGTTACAGTCAATGACTATCTTGCTAAGCGTGACTCTGACGAAATGGGCAGAGTTTACGGCTTCTTAGGCCTTACCACGGGACTTATTGTTCACGGGCAGACAGGAAGCGAGAAAAGAGATGCGTACAACTCGGATATAACATACGGCACCAACAACGAGTTAGGCTTTGACTATCTTCGTGACAATATGGTTGTCTATAAGGAAAAAATGGTACAAAGAGGCCACAATTTCGCCATTATAGACGAGGTTGACTCTATCCTTATCGACGAGGCGAGAACTCCTCTTATTATTTCCGGTCAAGGCTCAAAGTCTACCGACCTTTACGACATGGCAGACCGCCTTGTACGCACCCTTTCCCGCCACGTTATCAAGGAAATGGACACCAAGGAGGACCTTGACGCATACAGCGAGGACTTTATTGTAGACGAAAAGGCAAAGACTGCCGTTCTTACCCAGCACGGTATTGCAAAGGCAGAAAAGTTCTTTAATATAGAAAACCTCTCCGACCCACAGAACAACTCTATCTACCACCACGTTAACACCGCTATCAAGGCTCACGGCGTTATGAAGCGTGATGTTGACTATATCGTCAAGGACGATAGTGTAATTATTGTTGATACATTTACAGGCCGTCTTATGCCCGGACGTAGATACAACCAGGGTCTGCACCAGGCTATTGAGGCTAAGGAAAAGGTTAAAATTCAGCGTGAGTCCCGCACTATTGCTACCATAACATTCCAGAACTACTTCCGTATGTATGGGAAGCTTTCGGGTATGACAGGTACTGCTCTTACCGAGGAAGACGAGTTTAAGCAGATTTATGCTCTCGACGTTGTTGAGGTTCCCACAAACAAGCCTATGATAAGGCTTGACCAGAACGACGTGGTTTACCGTACCAGAAGAGGAAAAATTTGGGCTATTGTTGAGCAGATAAAGGAATGCCACAAGAAGGGTCAGCCTGTGCTTGTGGGTACTGTTTCTATCGACAAGTCTGAGGAGCTTTCTCAAATTCTGAAAAAAAGCGGTATTCCCCACACAGTTCTTAACGCAAAGCAGCATGAGAAAGAGGCCGAGATAGTTGCTCAGGCAGGAAAGTACGGTAGCGTTACCATTTCCACAAACATGGCGGGTAGAGGTACCGACATTATGCTTGGCGGCAACCCCGAATATCTTGCAAAGAACGAGATGCGTAAAAATGGCATTGACGAAAAGCTTATTGCCATGGCTACATCCTCCGCTCCCTCCGAGGACGAGGCGGTAAACGAGACAAGAGCTATATTCGCCGAGCTTCATGCAAAATACAAGGCCGAGATTGCCCCCGAGGCAGAGCGTGTTCGTGAAGCGGGCGGTCTTTATATCCTTGGCACAGAGCGACACGAGTCCAGACGTATAGACAACCAGCTAAGAGGACGAAGCGGACGTCAGGGCGACCCCGGTGAATCAAGATTCTTCCTCTCTCTTGAGGATGACCTTATGCGTCTTTTCGGCTCGGACAGAATAAGCGGTATGTGCGAGAGGCTTGGCCTTGATGAGCGCACACCCATTGACGCAAAGATTCTCTCAGGCTCAATAGAGCAGGCGCAAAAGCGCATTGAGGACAATAACTTTAACAGACGTAAAAACGTTCTTACCTACGACGATGTTATGAACCAGCAGCGTCAGGTTATTTACGGTCAGCGCTCTGAGGTGCTTCACGGTGAGAATATTACCGAAACCATAACAAAGATGATAAGACAGTCGGTTGAGGAGACATTTGACTTCTGCTTCGGTGTTGATACTCCCGAGACCTGGAAGTTTGACGAGTTTAAAAACCACTATCTCGGAAATCTTACCGACGAGAAAAAGTTTAATTATACAGAAGAAGAGCTTAAGGCTATCGACAAAGACGAGTGGCGCGAGTCGCTTGTAGAACGCGCTCTTGAAATCTACCACTCAAAGGATGCCCTCTTTGCTAATGTTCCCGGCGCGCCTGAGAATGCTATGCGTGAGGTTGAAAAGGTTATTCTTCTTCAAAATGTTGACAAAAAGTGGATGGACCACCTTGAGGCTATGGACGACCTTAAGGGCTATGTAGGTCTTAACTCTTATGCTCAGCGCGACCCTGTTGCTATGTACAGAATACAGGGTGCTGATATGTTTGACCAGATGGTTGACGACATTAAGGAGGACACGGTAAGACAGATTCTTGCGGTAACTCCCAGAGTACAGGCTACCGAGCGTGTTCAGGTTGCAAAGCCCACGTCTGAGGGATATGGCGGAGATAAGCCTATTGTAAGAAAGCCTGTAACCGTTACTAAGATTGGCAGAAATGACCCCTGCCCCTGCGGCAGCGGTAAGAAGTACAAGAAGTGCTGCGGAATAAACACCGCAACCGACAATGACTGACGGCTATGGGATTTGGAACACTTTTTGTAGGATATTTCCTGCTTTTAAACTTTGCCTATTACCAGCTGACCGACGCTATCGCCGCTGCGGTAATGCTGTATGCCCTTTATAAGCTGAAAGGTATAAACAAGGGCTTTAGAAACAGTGCTATAGCTGCAGCAGCATTCACCCTTTTCGGACTTTTTGAGCTTGTGGCATCCGTTCTCGGCACTATGCTCCCCGCCCTTGATTTATCGGCGGTAATGTGGATTCGTCCTATTCTCAGACACGGTATAATATGCATTACCACATTCCTTATGCTTATAGGTATGAGGGATGTTGCAAGGGAGGTTGAACTGCCCCTTGTCGCGGGGAGGTGCGAGCGTAACTTCTACATTACGGGTGCTGTATATGTGCTGAATGTATTTTCTGAAATTGCGGGTCTTGCTTCTGTATTTGACCCGCAGATTCTCGCATTTATCTACCTTGCCGTAACTCTTGCAACAATTGCGACAGTCACTCTCAATCTTATCAGCATCTACTCTTGCTATATGAGAATATGTATGCCGGGAGACGACCTTGACAAAGTAAAGGAGTCCCGCTTTGGTTTTATTAACGAAATGAGACGTCACAGAGAGGAAAAGGAGCGGGAATACGCAGAATATAAGATTGAAAAGCTAAAATCCAAAAATAAAAAAAGAAAGAAAAAATAAAATGCCAAAGATAAAAAAGAAAACAGATGCTTTCTTTTATTTAAAGCTGGCTCTCTCCTTGATTTTTCTTATTAACCCCTGTATCAAGACCTTTGATTTGCTTCCCGATTTTGTCTCTGCTATTATAGCGGTCGGACTCCTTCGCAAACTTTGCGACAGAGCGCCCGGCTTCAGCGAGGCAAAGGAAGAATTTATAAGGCTTGGCTGGGTATCGTTTATAAGACTTCCTGCTATGCTTCTGGTAATTGTTATAAGAAGCAAGGATGCAGGTGACAACGACATTATTACCCTGTTCTGCTTTGTGTTTGCGGTTTTCGAGGGGTATTTACTCTTCCTTGCAATAAAGCGTCTTTTTGATGCCCTGTTCCATATTGGTATGCGTGGTGCGAGTGCCGCAATTAGCCCATTTCCTGTTTTAGGTAAGCGAATATGCATTCGCCCCGAGGCATTGCGCATTTTCTGCTTTGCCTTTGCGGTTACAAGAGGCTTATGCTATGCCCTTCCCGAGATGCTTCTTTTAGCCACCTCGGATAAAATAACCGACCCCGGTAAGATATTTAACGCATGGGCAATTTACCCTAAGGCAGCATCTGCCTGCGCTCTTATTACTCTTGTTTTTGGAGCTTTTGTTTCTGTTTTCTTCTATTTATACATAAGAGCAATAAAAAAAGAGGGCGCGCTTGGTAATACTGTTGACTCACTTTACGCCGATGCTGAGAAGAGCGAAATTGAAGAAAAAATCCGCGTCAAGTCACTTAAATTCCGCCTTAATCTTCTTATGATTTCGGGCTTCTTTACCCTGAACATTGCATTTGACAGTACAGACGGAATAAATGTTCTGCCGAATTTTATTTACGGAATTTTGATTTTCGCATCCGTTTCGCTTTTGTTTAACAAATCCGGTTACAAAAGACTTTTGCAGATTTTTTCTGCCTTTTACGCTCTCGCCTCTTTCGCCTGTTACCTATTTACCACAGACTTTCTTTCGGTCTACAAGTATTCTTCTCTTGTACATAAGGCGGCAAAGGATGCGTTTATGCCCGTTCTGTTTGCGTCCGGAGTTGAATTTATTTTTTTAGCTTTATGTATGGTGCTTCTCGGAGTGCTTCTTTACAGATTTGCAAGAACCCACACAGAAAGCGAAAGCCTTTCCCGACTTTCCCTTGAAAGAAATAAGCAGGCAAAAATTAAGGCTGCATCTTTTTCACTCCTCGGCTCGCTTCACGGTCTGGCTGAATTCTTGTCTTGTGTTTTTGAATTTAACCAGGTTACTCAACCGGTTATGATAAACGGTCAGGAGCGTATTATTACCACAAGCCTTTTCCCGTGGTTTGACAGCGTAAGCCTTGTTATTACTCTTGTGTTTATTGCATACGGCTGTTATTATCTGTCTTCCCTCTCAAAGGATATCGAGCTGAAATATTCCTGAATTCGGGACAACGAAAATTCAAAAAAACAGCTTTTGAACAAATAAAAAACTATTCTCGGGGAAATCCTATGGGCAACCCCGGGAATTTTTTTGCCTTTTTATAATTTCTAGCCGTTTTTCTCAGCAACCTGCGGTTGCGATATCTGCGCAACACACGGTTGGTAGACCGATGTAGCAAAATATGGTAAAATAAATAAACTGACAAATAAAAAAGGAGCAACTGTATGACAATAGGTGAAAAAATTGCAAGGCTCAGGGCAGATGCAGGAATGTCGCAAGAAGAGCTGGCAGAGCTTCTGTCTGTTTCAAGACAGGATATTTCAAAATGGGAAACAAACAACGCGCTTCCCTCAATCGACATTATCCCCGCCTTATGCAATATTCTTTCTGTAAGTGCCGACGAGCTTTGGGCGCAGGATGAGCTTAATAGGACTGAGAAAAAAGAAGCAAAGAAGTATTTTGGCACAGACGGCTTCCGCGGAGAAGCAAACATATCTCTCACTCCTATGCACGCCTACAAGGTAGGAAGATTTCTAGGCTGGTATTATTCCTCGCAGGCATTAAAAAAGAAAAATCACCATAGTAAGGCACGCATAGTTATCGGAAAGGACACCCGAAGGTCAAGCTACATGCTGGAATACGCTATTGCCTCGGGAATAGCTGCCTCAGGGGCTGATGCGTACATGCTGCATGTAACTACAACACCCAGCGTTTCATATGTCACAAGACAGGACTCTTTTGACTGCGGAATTATGATAACCGCATCCCATAACCCTTTTTATGATAACGGAATAAAGGTTATTAACAGCTATGGCGAGAAATTAGACGAGGCTACCACCTCGCTTCTCGAAGCCTATCTTAACGGAAACACATCCGCCTTAGGCATTAGCGGAGAGGACATTCCTTTGGCAACGGGTGAGCAAATAGGACAAATTGTTGACCATGTTTCGGGCAGAAACAGATATATAGCCTATATTATTTCTCTTGCGTCTCACTCATACAAAAATCTGAAGATAGGTCTTGACTGCGCAAACGGAGCGTCATGGATGATAGCAAAATCCGTCTTTAGCGCGCTTGGTGCTGTAACCGAGCTTATAGGCAACGACCCCGACGGTATAAACATCAACAGGGATTGCGGCTCAACGCATATAGAAAGGCTCTGCCGTCTTGTTAAAGAAAAGCATCTGGATATAGGCTTTGCCTTTGACGGTGATGCTGACAGATGCATTGCGGTTGACGAGTGCGGAAGAGTGGTTGACGGTGATGCAATACTCTACATTCTCGGAAAAAGGCTTAAGTCACGGGGAATGCTGAACGATAATACAATAGTTGCAACCGTAATGTCGAACAGCGGATTTATAAAATCCTTAGAAAACGAGGGTATATCCTGCATACAAACCAAGGTAGGTGACAGGTATGTTTATGACGAGATGCAAAACGGCGATTATGCCCTTGGCGGAGAGCAATCGGGACATATTATTATCAAAAAATATGCTACAACAGGCGACGGACTTTTAACCGCTATTATGGTGACTGAGGAGCTTTGTGACTCGAAGTGTAGATTATCCGAGCTTTGCGAAAGGCTTACACTTTATCCTCAATATGTAAAGAACATAAGAGTAAAAGATAAAAAAGAGGCAATCTGCGACAAAGAGGTACAGAGAGCCGCAGAGGAGGTAAATCTTGCTATTGGCGGAAAAGGAAGAGTTCTGCTTAGAGAGAGCGGCACCGAGCCTGTGGTTAGGATTATGATTGAGTGCGAGGATTACGACTTATGTGTTGCTTATGCCGAAAAAATAGCAGATGCCATTTGTAACGGAGGGCACGTACTTGATTAAGACGGAAAATCTTTTTGACTGTACTGTCACTTATCTGAAAGAGCTGTTCAAAAATTCGGTTTATCCTTGGGATATACCTCCTGTTATACACAAATATATAACAGAATTGATAGAAGACGGGCTTTACGGATTTAAAGAAATATCCGAGGGAGTTTTTGTGGGTGAGGGCGTCATTATTGACAGCTCTGCAAGAATTATACCGCCTGCTGTCATAGGCCCAAATACAGAAATACGCCCCGGAGCATTCCTCAGAGGCAACGTAATAACAGGAAGTGGGTGCGTTATAGGAAATTCAAGCGAATTAAAAAACTGCATTCTTCTTAACCGTGTTCAGCTCCCACATTACAACTACGTTGGAGATTCGGTTCTGGGAAACGGCTGTCACATGGGCGCGGGAGCTATATGCTCAAATCTTAAATCCGACGGCAGGTCTGTTGTCGTACATGCCGACAAGGATTACGAGACAGGGCTAAGAAAGCTCGGGGCTATTCTCGGTGACGGTGTTGATGTAGGCTCGGGCTGTGTTCTTAACCCCGGCACGGTTATCGGCAAAAAAACATCGGTCTACCCGCTTGTGGCACTCCGAGGGGTGTATCCCGAAAATTCCATTGTCAAATCAAAGGATGAGGTCGTAAAAAGAGAGCTAAGAGACTGATATACCTCGAATACGAAAGTAAAAAACGCTTCATATCGGTGTGTTGCCGATACGGAGCGTTTTTCTAAGTATATTCATTTAGTTAAATTCTGACAGAGCTGTTTGCCGTAATAATTAACGGCTCTCCGTTTATTTTAATATACACGGGGATATCCGAGGGATTTGTTATCTCGTTTTCGGTGATAACAAGGCTTTTTACCGCGTCCTCGTATGCAAAAATATCTCCAACCGATGCGTAATAAAAATCATTCTGACGGTTGCCGTACTTTTCCGCAAAGGCTAGAAGGTCGCCCCATTTGTCGGCGCGCTCAAAGTCTACCGCATGGATTCCGAAGGAGAAAAACTTGAGCTTTCCGTCATCGGAATATTTTTCATAAAGCTCGGCTATATCAAGAAGATTTTGGTGGTGAGCATTGTATGTCCAATTAAATCTGTCAGCGGGCATATCAAAGCCTGTGGTATCTCTTATATCCCCTGTTTTACGGATGTTCTGATACCCTTCGGCAATAAGGTGCTCCTTTGCTCCATCGCTTCCCCTGCCGTGGGGCCAGGCAAAGCCTCTGACACTTCCTTTACCGAACACCGACTCAAGCCCTGCTCTTGTTTCATCGGCAAAGAGGTTATAGCTCTCGG
Organism: Eubacteriales bacterium; assembly: GCA_045658565.1. Taxonomy (GTDB): domain Bacteria; phylum Bacillota; class Clostridia; order Oscillospirales; family CAG-272; genus UBA1740. The sequence continues at coordinate 5,990 of JAZOVF010000011.1, read as the reverse complement.
TGGGAGACACGGTGTGCCAGCCTCTTGGCGGGTCGTATGCGCCCGTATTCTTTCCCCGGAGCTTGTAGATATGTACGATATACACGCCCTCGCCTATTTTGTAATAGTAATCAAGAGATGAGGTCTCAGGGTCAAAGGGCTTGTCTGAAAGCTCCGAGGTGAAGTCCTCGTCTGTGGCTATTGCGTGATTTTTACAATGGTTGGCTATCTCATATCCCTTATACAGCTCACGGTAGAAACCCACGCTTTCCCTATCCCAATGGTGAAGATTAAATGTTCCGAAAATTCCTGCGGGACGGACAATGTCGAGAAGCTTTTTGTCCATTTCAAAATTGCCGTCATCGATAGTGAATGTTATGGATTTTCTTGTAAAGCCGGGAAAGAAATTAACGTCTATATTTTTATTTTGCATTGTAATAAACTACCTCTCCAGGGGGAACAGAGCGGGTAAGCCATACGTTACCTCCGATAACACAGCCATCGCCTATTTTTGTATTTCCGCCAAGGATTGTGGCATTTGCGTAAATGACAACACCGTTTCCGATATCGGGGTGACGCTTTATTCCCTTTACGGGATTGCCCTCCTCGTCAAGCTCAAAGCTCTTAGCTCCAAGGGTTACACCCTGATATATCTTTACATGGTCGCCTATTGTGGTTGTTTCGCCTATTACAATACCTGTTCCGTGGTCGATAAAGAAGTATTCGCCGATGGTAGCACCTGCGTGAATGTCTATACCTGTTTTTTCGTGGGCAAACTCGGTCATAAGGCGGGCAATATACGGAATTTTTCTCACATAGAACTCATGGGCTATGCGATATATGGATATTGCGTAAAAGCCGGGGTAAGAGAGAATTATCTCCTCGGGCGAGCGCGCCGCAGGGTCGCCCTCATAAAGCGCAAGAACGTCCTTTAGGAGCTTTGCCTTAATTTCGGGGAGCATATCAAATATTTCGTATGCAACACTCTCGGTATCTACAACCGAGTCCTCGTCAAAAAAGAAATATGAGGCTGTCAGCTGCTGCTTTAATAAGAGAAAGACCTCGTCGGCAATTTTATTAAGAGATTTTCCCTTATCCTCCTCTAACGAAAAATACTCGGGAAATATAAGGTGTTGAATTTTTTTAATTATTTTAACCACCTCGTTGCGCGAGGGGACCATAACGCTGTGCTTTTTAAAATACGCGCAACTAAGCTCGTTTTCTAAGGATAAACGGCTTAAAACATCCTTTATTTTTTCTTCATGTAGCATAAGGCAAAAACCTCCCATAGTTTAAAAACATTTTATCACAAGCTAAGAAGCTTTTCAATAGCTTTTTGCTTTTTTCTCGGGGTGCATTTAAAAAACTTCTCTTTATATGTAAAAATTCGGAAATACAGGTTAAAATATTACAAATAGCCGTTGATTTTCGGCTTGACGTATGTTATACTATATATGTAATATTATACATATATGCTTTTTATGAATAAAGAAAGGAAGCCCGGATATTTTTGCCGAGGCTTTGGTTTATATATAATGGGAAAAGGTATTTATACTTACTATAAAAACCGTCTCGTTGAAATCGGAGGCGGAAATAAGTGCCTCTATCTTAAAAAGGTGGTAAGAAAGGGCGCTTATGACATAGGACGCATCTTTAGCGGCCGCGAAAATAAGATCGCCGAATTCATTGATACTGTCTGGAACGGAAAAAGACCCTCGTTCACTCTCCTTTCCGAAAAAGAGGCAGATGATATTGCCGACAACATAGCGGCATCTGACGGAGAGACCGCCGATGACGAGGCGGACGAGCCTGCAAAGGCTTCTAAAAAGAGCCGCTCCGCTGACAAAATGAAGCTGCTTGAGGCTGAGGTCAGCAAGGTTAAGGAAATCAAGCGTGAGATAGAGGAAATTTACAAAGAAACGGGAAGATATGAGCTTTATGTAGGCTATCCCTTTGTTTTCGGCTCTGTTTCTCAGGGGGCGCAGAGGTCGCTTATTAAGGCTCCGCTCTTACTTCTGCCTGTTAGAATTGATATTCCCGATGACAGAACAGTTGAAATAAGCCTCAGCGATACAGAAAAAATAAAGCTTAATCCCGCTTTGATTTTTGCTTACGCTCAGTCAAAGAAGGTGGATATCGAGAGTCTCGAAATGGAGTTTGACGACCTTTCGGGCTTCAAGAATATCAAGCAGGTTGTTGATTATCTCAACCATGCCAAAATCAAGATTGAATACACCACATCAAAAAATATTTATCCCTACTCCCGCTTTAAGGAGCCTGAGGACGGGGCTGAGCTTTCGCTTCGCTATGCCGCTCTTCTTGCAAGATTTCCTCTCTCCAACTCCATTTATAATGACTATGCCCTTCTTGAGAGAAAAAATCTTACAAACGATGCAATAGACGAGCTGCTACGCACCACAAAGAAGTCGGGCTTTAAGCTCTTTGACAAAATTCTCGCGCTAACTGCAAAAAAGGCAGCAAGACCCGATAAAAAGAAAATCTATACCGCAAAGAACAGCTACATTGTCAAAATGCTTGACTATGCTCAGTCTGAGGTGGTTAAAAAGGTTGACGAAATGGGAAATATGGTTATTTACGGCCCTCCCGGCACCGGAAAATCCCAGACTATCGTTAACATTATTACCGATGCTATTGTTAAAAACAAGCGTGTTCTTGTTGTATCGCAGAAAAAGGCAGCCCTTGATGTTGTTTACTCACGTCTCGGCCCTCTTAACGAGGCGGCTATGTATATAAACGACGAGGCTAAGGAGAAAAAGTCCTTTTACGAAAGGTGCTATGCTCAGCACAAGCACGTTGTTCACGGCAGAAAGGCGGATATAACCGTTCCGCAGGCGGAGTATGACGAGCTTGAGGCAAAAATCCGCGCCGAACAGAACACACTTGAGGAAATATATCATTTGCTTTGCGACAAACGTCCCTTCGGTCTGTCGCTTACCGAGATGTATTCCTCGTCCTATATGTTAAATAAGAGTTCTTCAGAGTATTCCTCTTATCTTGCGATGCTGGAATACCCCGACCTTATGGCACTTAGCTACAAGGAGCTTTCCGACGCCCTGTTCACAATCAAGGCAAAGGACCTGTCGGACATGTATTATTCCTTCGGAGTTGCCAAGAGCAAAAATCCTCTTATAGAGTATATGCTTCCCGACATTGATATGCTTACTCTCGGCGAGGTTAAGGAGGCTCTTGAGGCTGCCGACAAGGGACGCAAGGTAACATTTAATTTCGGAAAATATCCTTATATCCGCCAGGTTTTAGCTCACTACACCCGTCTCGATGACGAAAAGAGCTTTAAGGCGATAGTAAAGCTTGAAGCAAGGCTTGAGGCAGCATCAAACTCGGGTGTTACCGAGGAGCAGATTGCAGACAGCTTTAAGGAAACCCTTAAGGCTATAAGCAAATATACCGAAAGATACGGCTGTCTTGAAAGAGTTATGACCAAGGACGGCTACTTTACCGTTATTGACAACCTGCTTCACGGCAACAACAGCTATGTTAAGCTGGCGATAGAGGCTATTGACAATTACATTTCTCTTCGAGACGTTACAAACCTGTTCCGCTCGATGGACAGGAATGTTGTCAGCGTTCTCGACTTTGCATTCTCGGCAACAAAGAACACGAAGGACTACTCCGAGCTTATCGACAAGGTAATGCTTCTTCGCATTTACCACGAGATTTCCGCAGCGGAGGAGGAATGCAAGGATTCTCTTGCCAAAATTCTTGACTTCCAGAACATTACAACAAGAATTTACAAGCTTAAGGAGGCTCAGCTTTCTGTTGCACAGAGGCTCTGCTCGGTAAAAAGCTCCTCCGACTACCGTGAGCTTTATTCAACGGCTGAAAACGCTAAAGATTACCTCTACCAGATATCCAAGGAGCAAAAGTTCTGGTCTATCAGAAAAATGATGGAGGTTTACGGTAACTATATTATCAACCTCTTCCCCTGCTGGCTCCTTTCGCCCGAGAATGTTTCGGGACTTCTCCCTCTTACAAAGAATATGTTTGATATAGTTATCTTTGACGAGGCATCGCAGGTCTTTATCGAGAGCACTATACCTACCATTTACAGAGGAAAGAATATTGTTGTTGCAGGTGACTCAAAGCAGCTGCGCCCCTCGGCAACCTTTATGAAGAGATTTATGGGTACAGACCCCGAAAATCTCGACGACTATTCTGTTCAGGCAGCCCTTGAGGTTGAGAGCCTTCTTGACCTTGCGGTATCCCGCTATAACAGCGCAAACCTGACCTACCATTACCGAAGCAGAAATCAGGAGCTTATTGACTTCTCAAACTGTGCATTCTATTCCTCGGGACTGCAAATTGCGCCTAACATTTCGGCTAACAAAACCGACCGTCCTATTGAGAGATACAAGGTTGACGGCCGCTGGATAGACAGAAAGAACCCTGTGGAGGCTGAAAAAATCGTTGAGCTTCTCAAATCTATCTTTAAGACAAGAAAGAACAACGAGAGCATTGGTATAATTACATTCAACAGCGACCAGCAGGCATGCATTGCCGACGCTATTGAAAGAGAGACAAGAGAAAATGCCTCCTTCCGCAATAAGATTGCTAATGAAAATCAGCGAACAGACGGCGGTGAGGACACCAGCCTCTTTATCAAGAACCTTGAGAATGTTCAGGGTGACGAGAGAGATATTATAATCTTCTCTATCGGATATGCTCCCGGTGAGACAGGAAAAATTTATACCAACTTCGGCTCACTCTCTACCGAGGGCGGCGAAAACCGTCTTAATGTTGCTATTACCCGAGCAAAGACCAAGATAATTGTTGTAACAAGCATTGAGCCTGAGGACCTTAAGGTTGAGGCATCAAAAAACCTTGGCCCAAAGCTGTTGCGTGAATATCTTGCCTACACACGCGCTGTTGCGGAGAGCAACTACGATGATGTAAAGGCTATTCTCTCGGCTCTTGACCCCTCTGAGAAGGCTGAAAAGCCGCCTGTTACCGCCCTGCCCCGTATAGAGGAGCAGATACGCACAAGGCTTGAGGAAATGGGATACTCTGTGCACGTAGGGCTTGGAAACAAGAATAACCCCATATCTCTTGCGGTCTATGACGAGGAGAATGACAAATATCTTGTGGGCGTGGTTCTTGATACCGATGCATTTGCATCATCATCCTCGGTAATGGAGCGTGATGTTTACAAGCCCAAGTTCCTTGAGGCAAGGGGTTGGACTCTTATGCGTGTTTGGTGCAGAGATTTCTGGCTTTCGCCCTCTAAGGTAGTTAAATCTATCGCTTCTGCTGCCGAAAAGGCAAAGACAAAGAGCTAAAAGCCAAGAATTATGTAAAAAAATTGTTACAGCACTTGATTTTATTTAAAATTCATTGTATAATACTTCTAACTGAATAAAGAAAGGTAAGTTTTACTATGTTATTTAACACACTTTTAGAGGGTGAAGCTGCACCCGGCCTTGAGGCTTATTCCGGCATTATTGTTATGGTGCTTCTCTTCGTGGCTATGTATTTCTTCATGATTCGTCCCCAGAAGAAGCAGGAGAAGAAGGATGCTGAAATGCGCCAGAACCTTGCGGTTGGCGACGAGGTTACTACCATTGGCGGTATCATCGGTAAGGTTGTTTCCATTAAGGAAGAGACCTTTGTACTTGAGACCACCAAGGACAGAACAAAGATCCGTTTCCTCAAAGGTGCTATCAGAAGCGTTGACGTTAAGATGTCTGACATCGCTGCAGCGCAGACTGCCGAGAAGGAAGCTAACACCGACTCCGAATCGAAATAAAATAGGTAAAATAAAAGTGTCTATCTGCGTGATAGACACTTTTATTTTTTAAAAACGTATAAATAGGAACGACGAACGTCGACCTCAATATCACTTATATCCTTTACCTAATAAAGAAGCCAAAAAGTTTATAATTGGTCTGTGGTCTTTTACGCTTCCGTCGCTATATATGTTCAAATTTATTTCTTTTGTATTACCCTCAAACATATTAGCATCCCAAGCATTAATA